>JBEHZA010000240.1:0-7625 GCA_048497895.1 Verrucomicrobiota bacterium | reverse complement strand
ATGAATCGGGTGAACGGCGAACCATAAGGCAGCGATGGCGGCGGCGGCATCCGAGGCTTTCAACCGGCGCATCAGGAAGAAGGCGAGCACGCTATTCACGCTGTGCCAAAAGAGGCTTTGCGAGTGGCAGCCCATCGGCTGCCAGCCCCAGATGACATTATCCACGTAATAGGAAATGTATTTGATGGGCCGATACAATTGTGCCGAGGCGGTGTAGAACAGTTTGGGCCACGCGCCGGGAATAAAGACATTGTCCACTTGCCGGACATCGACGTGATCGTCGTACACAAAGCCGTCACTCAGGGCGGGCAGGAATACTGCGAAAGCCGCGACCGCCAGCAGTACGGAGATCAATGCGAGGCGGGTGCGGTTGGATGGGGTCGATTGAACGGAAATGTTGGGCGCGGCTTCCATCAGATTAAAACCAGAGCATCAGGATTGTTTGGCCGCGTCAACACATTCGGCGGCAACGAAAATGGAAACGCCGAAGGGAAGAGACGTGTAACGGGTTAAAGTCGCTTCGCTGGCGAATAAACGAAATAAAAATTCGTTCAACGGACCGGGATTGTATTCAAAGTCGGAGTGTGCTGACGCGCCGGTATTGGGTTTCAAACGTGCCAGCAAGCGCACGGCGGCAATGGGTGGGAAGAGCAGGGTGTTGAAGTAAGTAGCAAAGGTAATCCGGAAACCACGGCTTGCTATTTTCCGTTTTAATTCATTCAAAGTGTAACGGCGGAAATGGAGATTCACCACATCCTGTTGTCCCCACATCCATTGATAAGCGGGAACGGACAGCGCCAGTCGTCCGCCGGGATTGAGCTTCTGACGGAGTATGGTCAGAGCATTGAGATCGTCTTCGATATGTTCCAATACATCAAACAGAGTGATGACATCGAAACGGGCGTTATGGACGGGCTGAGGCATGGCTTCAATGGTGCCGGTGTAAACTTTGATCGGGCCGCGATCGCGGGCTACTTGAGAGTTCTTCTCGTCCGGTTCGAGGCCGGTCAATTGGATGTTCGCGGGATAGAGACTGTAAAGATTTTCTCCGGGGCCAACGCCGATTTCGAGGACGGATTCGCCATCCCGCCACCGAATCTCACGCTGCAATAAATCTTTTAAAATTATCCGGCGGGCGCGAAACCACCAATGATGCTGCTCATACGCTGCGTATTGATCCGCGTATTCGCGCTTCATGACGGAGAAGAATTGGAAGCTGAATTCGCGCTGGCAGAAACCCAGCCCGCTGTGGCGCCGATGACAAAGTGAGGGCGGTTCTTTACCTCTTCAAAAATGCGGCCGACATATTCCCCAATGATGCCGAGCATCACCATTTGCACACCGCCGAAGAACAACACCATGACCGCGAGCGAAGCCCAGCCGGGTGGTATCTTATCCAGCAGCAATGCGCTGGCTAAAGCCCAAACCATCAGAATAAAGCCGACGAGTGAAGCCATTACGCCGATCCATGTGGCGAGACGCAAGGGAACCGAAGAAAAGGATACGAAACCTTGAATCGCCAGATTCAGCAATTTGCCAAAATTGTATTTGGGTTCCCCCGCAGCGCGCGCCTGACGTTCATAGGGAAAACCAACTTGTCGGAAACCAACCCAGCCGCGCAGGCCGCGCACGAAGGGGCTGTGTTCGGGCAATTGCTTCAGGCAATCGACGACCCGGCGGTCCATCAGAGAGAAATCGCCGGCGTCCAACGGAATTTCCACATTGGCGATGCGTTTCAGCAAACGATAGAAAATCGCATAGGCGGCTTTGAGCAGGAAACCCTCCTTGCGATTCGTGCGGACTCCGTAAACGACGTCGTAACCTTCACGCCATTTGCTGAGCATAGCGATCAGGACGGCGGGCGGGTCTTGCAGATCGGCATCAATCACGCCGATGACATCGCCCTGAACATGACGTAATCCAGCGGAGACAGCCGTTTGATGGCCGAAATTGCGCGAGAAACGGAGGCAGGCGAAACGGGAATCACGGGCAGCAGCTTCGGAAATCAACACGAAGGTGCGATCGGTGCTGCCGTCATCAACCAGGAGAAAGAGCAGGGGAAAGGGCTGGGCGTCGGCCAACGCGGCCAGTTCGCGCAATAATTGCGGCAAGACGTCCTGCTCGTTAAAGCAGGGGATCACGATGCCTAGCGTCGGCTTTGCCTTTCGTTCGTTCATGATGTGTTCGTGCCGTTGGCGGGAACAATAGTGAAATCGCATCAAAACACAATTCAAACCCCTTGAGAGGAATTGATTAAGTGAATTCGAGCGCGCTTCACCTTTTTCCTGTCCGAAGGGAAGGGGTTGAGACATCATGATTCCAGCAAGCACATCCGGAGACTCAATTTATGGCTTATGAATTTCCCCGTTGTCAGGTGGTGCCGCAACCGGAACATCAGGTTTCTTTTCAGATTGATGGAAGGGAGCGATTGCGCTGGTATTTTGGAACGGCGTATCCCCGGCCGTTTCTCTATCCTTTGATCGGGCCTTCCGGTGCGACGTTGACGCGAATGGGGCATCCAGGCGCACCGAGCCATGAGCATCACCAATCCATTTGGTTCGCCCATGAGAAAGTTCTCGGGATTAATTTTTGGGGAAATGAAAGCACGGCGCGAATTCAGCAAAAGAAATGGCTGTGCTATGAAGACGGAAATGAGGAGGCGGTGATGGCAGTGACGCTGGACTGGTGCGATGGGCATGATCCGCGCCCATTAGTGGAACAGGAATTGATTGTGGCGATTCGCCCGGGACCGGAGGGAGAGACCTTTTTGGAACTGCAATCCACTTTCCGACCAGTCGCGGAGTCGATTGAATTCGGTAAAACCAATTTCGGGTTTTTAGCGGTGCGCGTGGCGAAGAGCCTCTCGGTCTTTTTTGGCGGCGGGCAATTGGAAAGTAGTGAAGGAGCCAAAGGAGAAGCAGCGATTTTTGGCAAACCAGCCCGGTGGATGGATTATAGCGGGCCGGTTCCCAACGGGCATACGGAGGGAATTACCTATTTCGATCACCCGGCAAATCCCGGCCAGCCGACGGCGTGGCATGTGCGGGAAGATGGCTGGATGTGTGCCTCGCCTTGTTTGCGTGAAGCGATTACGACGACGCAAAAACAACCGTTGGTGTTGCGTTATTTATTGCATGCACATCGAGGTGCATACGAGACGCAGCGGGCGGTTCGGATAGCGGCTGAGTTTGCGGCGCGAACTGGTTTTGAAGTGGCCAAAAGTAAGGTCCGGAACCGGGAATACGTTGTCCGGCGAATTACGTAACCTTCATCAGCGCAGGCGGGAGTGAAGTTTTTTAAATTTTTGCTTCCCTGTAGCTTTTTAATCCGTAGCTTATCGCGCTTATGGAAACAACTGTGATTTTACTCAAGCCTGATTGCTATCAAAAGAAGCATGCGGGCGATGTGATTGCCCGTTTTGAAGCGAGCGGTTTGAAGATTCGCGCGTGCAAGATGATGAACCTTTCGACGGACATCCTGAAGGATCATTATTCGCACCTGGCGGATAAGCCGTTCTTCCCGGAAATCGTGGCGTTCATGCAATCGGCGCCGGTAGTGGCGCTGGCATTGGAAGGTCCGAATAGCATTGCCGCCGTTCGCGAAATGCTGGGGCCGACGGATTCAACCAAAGCCGCCAAAGGGACAATCCGCGGTGATTTTGGCCAGGACAAAATGCGGAACATTGCCCACGCCTCCGATTCACCGGAAGCCGCGAAGGCGGAATTGAAACGGTTTTTCCGTTCTGAAGAAATCTTCTGATTTCGATTTATCTATTTAATAGAAAACAGGTTGCAAAGCCCCGCCAAGTGCGGGGCTTTTTTCTGCCGGGAGGAAAAGCAGAAATCCGCCGGGCGGTTGACGTGGTGGATTTTTCATGTATATTGGGGGCTGATGAAGGCGCTTCTGGGGCTTTTTTTAGCAGGTATATTGGGTAGCAGCACTGTTCAGGCGGTGGTGATTAATACCTTTGCGACTGGCGTTAACGAAAGCACGGGTGTAGTGCTGGCCGACAACGCTGCGGATTCTAACTGGAATATTACCGCCCTCGATACCGGCAGTGATGGTACTCTTCCTCGCGCGGCTACGGTTACCCTCGGCGATGATACTCCCAGTGGTTGGACAGCTCCTCTGGCAGGCACGGAAATTATTACGCGCGGCACGAGTGTCATGGGGGTTAGCGGGACATATACTTACTCTTACCAATTTAGTTTAAACACCGCTTTGCAGAGCGGGTTCAGCATTGCGGGTTCGGTCTGGGCTGACGATCAGGTGACCGTGTATTTGAACGGCAATCAGATCATGGCTCAAAGTGCGGTGATCTGGAATCAACCCGCGGTGGCTTTTTCTTCAGTGAATCAGGCGTATTTCGTCAACGGTGTAAATACGCTCACGTTTGCAGTGTATAATTCGGGTGGTGGGGCTACGGGGTTGGATGTTTCCGGAACGGTTTCAGCAACGAAAGCGGTGCCGGAAGCAGGGGAATGGGCGATGATGGCGGCGGCGTTAAGCGGCCTGATATTTTTCTATCGCCGGGAATTACGCGATCACTGGTCGCAATATGGGGAAAGCAATTTGACTTTGTGTTAAAACTTGCAGGGCTGCTGGCTTCGATTTGTTTTATTTCTGCACCGATGGTTCATGGGGTTACGATTACCACCATCAAAACCGGTGTTGATGAAACCAACGGGAACGCGTTTTTGGCCGATGATGCGGCGGACGTAACTTGGAGCATTGTTTCAATTACGGGAGGAACAGACGGCACCGTTCCGCGCAGCGCGACCACGGTGGCGGCGTCTTTGCCATCGGGCTGGACGGGTAATGCCATTGCGGGCACGCAGTTTATCGGACGGGGCACCAGTTCGGTGGGAATAGATTCTTCCACGTATGTTTATCAAACTACGTTCAACCTCAATACCGCGCTCTTTAATAATTTTGCCTTCAGCGGTTCGACCTGGGGTGATAATACCGTATCGGTTATTCTGAACGGGAACGTGATTGGCACGAGCGCCAATCTTTCGACTTTGAATTTCAGTACGGTTAACCAATCGTATTTTGTGAATGGAGTGAACACGCTCCAATTATCGGTGGCGAATAACGTGACCGATACCGGGGTGAGTTTCTCAGGCACAATTACTGCGACGGCTGTGCCGGAAGCAGGGGAATGGGCGATGATGCTGGCGGTGTTGACCGGATTCGGCTGGCGTTACCGGCGTGAAGGCAGTGAATGGATTCGCCGTTTCGCTAATTCTGACCAACTGACGCCGGTTTAACGGTTTCGGCGCGCAAGAGCGCGGCAAAGCGGGCCAGTTCTTCCTGAAGCTGGACTTCACTTTCTTCGTGTTTAACGACGGCCAGACTATACAAGGTCCACGTTTTCTCCGGGCGTAATAGCAGCCGTTCCTTGACGGAAAAGAACAGCAAATCCATGCCTCGCGCAAGGGTGACCTGATCTTCCCGTTGAAACCAGAAGAGCGCGTAAAGTTCCTCCATGTCAGTGGAGCCTTCCTTCGGTTTTTGCAGTTTAAGATACCGCACCGGAAAGCGGTCATGCCCGGCACTGATCCATTCGGTGTGTTGATTCAAAATTTGCCAGCCTTGACTGGGATAGCAGCCGGTCGGCTCATGCAAATTATGACGATCTGAACGGGAGGTGCTGGTGATAAAATCAATCACCTGCTGGTCCTGAACATAGCGGCGTTTCATGAGGTAAGTGCGCCCCCAGAAATCGGCTTCTTGAGAAGTGAGCGGGGCATCCTGGCCAATCCAACCACTCAGCGAGTAACTGATGTCCGGCTGTACTGGATGGCTCAATTCTTTTTTATGCAATTCGATACTCACCAGGAACAGGAAAAGAATTAGCGAACAAACAGCGTGAGGGAGCACGCTCCGGGCTGTCGGGAAAGCGCTAATTGTTTCCGCCGGTTTACTGGTAACCGGACGCGGCGGGTGCGGAAAGCGTTTGGATATTTTCTGCCCAATAACCGTAAAGACGAAGAAGATCGCAGCGAAGAAGAAGGAGCCAGCGCTTTCGTGAGCCAGCCCCATGGCGGCCTCCAGACTGAAGTGATACCCGATCAAGGCAATGGCCGTGATACGCAGGCTATTCGCCAATAGGGTAGCGAGAGGAATGACGGCAACTTGCCAGGCAAAGCCGCGCCAGTTTCGATGAACGACCCAGGCCACAAATGTGCCCGCGACTAAAAAGGTATAAACGGTTTTCAGACCGCTGCAGGCTGGAGCCACATCAAAGACAAACTGCGGGCCGACAATGCTGGTGCCTTCCAGATGTCCCGGCAGGCCCAGAACAGTAATAAAAATACTGGCAAGCCGGGCAGACCATAACCGTAAAGGGAGGCTCAGATAATGTTCAGCCAGACCGGGCAAAGGGAAGACGAGAAACAGATAAACGACCGGGAACGCCAGTTGACGCAATTTAGCTTCACCGCCATAGAGCCAAATCAGGGCCGCCAACACGAGGGGCAGTGATTCTCCTTGCAGGATGGAAGCATCGGCAGACCAGGCGGCCAGCCAAACCCAATAACCCGTCAACAAAAGTAATGCAGCCAGAAAGGGGTGACGCGGTGGCTGATTGGGAATCCGCCGCCAACTGGCGGCAATCCAGACGGTGGAAATCAGCAAGGGGATAATCCCGATGGAACTGTTCGTGTCTTCACGCCAGAGAAAAAAGCCCAACCAATGCAGTGAAGGAAGATAGAGAGCGAGATTGAAAGCCAGCAGCGTCAGCGGCAACAGAAGGCGCAGGAAGGAGCCTTTAAACCATAGGTGGACGTTGAAATTAGAGTTGGCCATCTGGAAAGCCCACGGGCATCCGGCGTCAGATCTTTTTCGCAGGTTTCGCGGCCAATGCCTTTTCCAAAGCGTCGGCCCGATCCATTTGTTCAAACCTGGGGAATCTGGCTTTTAATTTCAAGATGGCTTCGTGGGCTTCTTTGCGATTGTCCGCCGCCGCCTGGGCTTGCGCCAGATGAAACAGGATTTCGGCATTGTTGGGTGCAGCACTTTCGGCTGCCTGAATCAAGGGGATAGCCCGCCGGGGGTTTTTGGATTTTAAATAGAGTTCGCCAAGCGTATCCATGACGGCTGGATTCTTGCCCTCGCGGGAAAAGGCGCGTTCCGCCATTTGCACGGCTTCCGGAAGATTGTTTTCATCGCGTCCCAGAAGTTCCGCCAGATTGTTCAAAACGGACACATTACGGGGATCTGATTCCAGGATTTTGCGATAATATTCGATGGCCTTTTTTGCGTTGTCGCCTTCGGCGTACAGCCGGGCGCAGAGGAAGCGAAGGGCGGTGTTATCGGGATCGCCAGCGAGAATTTTTTCCATGTCGGGAGCGGCGTCGCGAACCCGTTTCTCCAGCACATACGTATCAAGAACCCGTTGTTGCGCCTGGCTGTCTTTGGGATTCCGTTTCAGCGCTTCCCAATAGGCTTCACGGGCGGCTGCATATTTAGACTGATCCAGCAGCATATTTCCGTTGATAACGTAAACCATGGTTTCCTGTGGATAATCGGCCAGCAATTTTTTGGCGACTGTTTCGGCATCGGCATAGCGACGTAATTTGCGCAATAACTCAACCTGCATAGGCCGCAGCAGGGAATTGTCG
>JBEHZA010000239.1:0-7650 GCA_048497895.1 Verrucomicrobiota bacterium | reverse complement strand
CAACAGTTAGCTGGGTATTTACAGGCAAACGCAATTTTAGCATGACGAAGCGGGGGCAGAACTCATTGTCGTCGAAAAACCGCCAGATACGGCTGAATGGCGCGCCATTATCGACCGTCTAAACCGGGCGGCAGCATAAAACGATAAAAATATGCAACCTTTGGCCCTGACAACTGTTATTTAGTCGTGTGCAGCCGTAGCGTTTGTTTGACGAATCCGAATAAATAAAGCAATCTCCCCAGCCAATGCGACTCAGTAAAACCATCAGTGCGGCCATTTTGTCTCTCGGTATCTCGGTTGGAGCGCAGGCCGCCAAGCAAACGGAACGGCCTCTTTCCCTGGAGGACTGTATCAAGATCGCTTTGGAGCATAACTTGAACGTCCAGATTGCCCGCACTCAGCCGGACATCGATCTGTTTAATCTGGAAAGCTCCTACGGCATTTATGATCCGAGCTTTGCGACGAGCATCCGGAACAGTTTCAATTCCTCGCCGGGTTCTTCCGATCCCAGCAGCGCTTTGTTCGGACTTTCCAGCCAGCAATATACCGAGAGCTATTCTCCCGGCGTTCATGGTTTGCTGCCCAGTGGCATGACCTACAGCCTCTCGGGTGACATGTACCGCCGCAGCGGTTCCAATTTCAAAAACGGTTTTCAATACAGCACGGATGTCGGGCTCACGCTCACCCAGCCGTTATTGAGAAACGCCTGGATTGACAGCAACCGGCAGACCATTCTGCTGAACAAACAAACGCTGAAGATCGATCAACTGGCGGTGACTTTTCAGATCATGACCACGGTCAGCAGCGTGGAACAGGCTTACTACGACTTGATCTATGCCCGCGACAATGTGCGGGTGCAACAAGCCTCGCTGACCCTCGCGGAACGTCTGTTACAGGAAAACAAGAAGCGCGTGGAAGTAGGCGCCCTCGCTCCGCTGGATGAAAAGCAGGCGGAATCACAAGTGGCCAGCAGCAAAGCCGACTTGCTGGCCGCCCAACGCGACCTTGCCACCCAGGAAAATACGCTCAAAGGATTGCTGACGGACGACTATATTGCGTGGCACGATATTTTTATCGATCCTATCGACCCCTTGCTGCCGCTGGTTCAACCTTTCGATATGCAGGATAGCTGGCGCAAGGGCATGGTGTTGCGTCCGGACTTGCAACAATCCCGGGAGAACGTGGAAAAACAAAACATTGTTCTGCGCTACACCCGGAATCAAATTTTCCCGCAATTGGATGTGACCGGCACCTACGGTTACAACGGCCTGGGCGGCACTGTCCCGGCTGGATGGGATGGCGTTTCCGCCGGAAGCAATCCATTCTGGACTTACGGGATGACCTTCTCAATTCCACTCAGCAATAAAACGGCTAAAAACAATTACAAGTCCGCGAAGGCCTCGAAACAACAACTTCTGCTCCAATTGAAGCAACTGGAACAGCAGGTGATCGTTTCCATCGACAACGCCGTGAAACAGGCGCAGGCCAACTACGAACGCATCGAAGCCACGCATCAGGCGCGTCTCTATGCGGAAGCTGCTCTGGATGCCGAACAGAAAAAGCTGGCCAACGGCAAGAGCACCAGCTTCGTGGTCCTCCAATTGCAACGCGATTTGACCGCCGCCCGGTCCAACGAAATCCGGGCGTTGGCTGACTACAATAAATCCCTGTCCCAACTCCGGCAGAACGAAGGCACCAGCCTGCAAAAGCTCCGCTTCAATGTGGAGGCGAGGTAAGCGAACGTTTGAAGTTCCGTCTTTAGACGGCTCGGCGTTCTCTAACAAGAGCGTCCTGAAAATCTTTACCCCGATAGGCAAGGCGTGGGCGCAGCCGCATGAATGCGGAACTCCATGCGGGATGAAATCAATCGAGTGAGGTAAGTTTCGATCGTCTCATTGATCCGGTCTTTGCTGCGGCTGGTTCCGCCAGCGGAACACAGCCGCGATCCATCAACGCCCGCAACTCTCACTCAGCCTCTTTAAAAGCAAACACCCCGTCACATTGACGGGGTGTAGCTCGTTTAAATAATTCTGAACGGAAGATTACTTCTTCACTTCTTTCGGTCCAGTAATCATCTGGAAGTCGTCCGTGCGGAACGGCGTTGCAGGCAGACCGTCTTTGTTCCACAGGTTCACAACCGGATAATCCGCCCAGCCAAAGCGCACGGCCACCGGCTTATCCACGCCCGGAGCCGTCAGCACAATGGTGTTATTCGGCTGAATCTCGGCCTTGGCCCAGACGAATTTCTTGTCTGCGCCAGCAATGGCAAAGCCTTTCAACTCGCCATCCTTCGCTTCCAATCCGCTGCCCACATGGTCAAAGGTCAGAATCGCTTCGTTCTTTTTCACTTTCAGATTCTTAAAGACCGGTCCGGAGAATTCGATTTTTTCACCGTAAGCCACACCGCGCGCGGCCAACGCCAAACGTTCACCCACCGGCCCTTTTTTCTTCGGATGAATGTCATTCTCTTCACCCACATCCGTAATGACTGCCATCCCGACATTCCGCAGTTTGGTCGTGGCCAGCAGTTGAGCTTCGCGCAATTCCGCCCAATCACTATCCGCGGGTTGGTCCTTGATCTTCTTAAACGGCGCCAACTGCACGGCCATAAAAGCGAAATCACCCTGGCCCCAGTCTTTCCGCCAGTTCTTGATCATGTCCACAAAGAGCGAACGATATTGATAAGCGCGCCCGGCATTGGATTCGCCTTGATACCAGATGGCGCCTTTGATCGCGAACGGAATCAACGGATGAATCATGGCGTTATACAATTCCGTCGGTCTCCACAGATTCGGAGCGCGTTCAGTAAATTTAGTCCCGGCCTTTTTCGCGGCGGCCAGATCCGCATCATACTTGGCCTTCTTGATTTTGAACTGTTCCAATTGCGCCGGGAAAGGATCGAGAATTTCGCTCTTATAAACAGGGGTGGCTTCCAGTGCCTGCTGGCTCATCCACACTTCCGCGGGCGAACCACCCCAGGAGGTGTGAATCAAACCCACCGGCACATTACGCGCTTTCTGCAAAGCCCGGCCAAAGTAATAGGCTACGGCCGAGAAATCGGGCGTGCTCTGCGCATCACATTCCTGCCAGGCAAATTTTCCGACGTTCCAGGCCTGCTTCAAATCATCGTAGGGTTCTTCTGAGCGGGCTTTGACCACGGTAAATAAACGGATATTCGGATTGGCCGAAGTCTTGATGTCCGTCTCGCCCTGGAAAGCACTGGTCATGTGGAATTCCATGTTGGATTGCCCGCTGCAAATCCAGACTTCACCGACCAGAACATTGTCCAGCTTAACCCGGTTGCGACCATCACAAATCAGGGAATCGGGATCGGCACTGGCCTTTAACGGCTTCAGTTTGACCATCCATTTCCCGTCTTTCGCCGTAGTTGTAACCCGTTGACCTTGAAATTGAACGGTTACCGATTCTCCTTCGTCTGCCCAGCCCCAAACGGGCACCGGCATACCCTGTTGCAGAACCATATTCTGGGTGAAAATGACCGGTAACTTGATGTCAGCTTGACTCTCAGTCGCCAACCAGAGACTTACCACCCCGGCGAGAATTCCCGCGAACTTTCCTAGATTTTTGCGAGCCAAATTGGTTGTCATATCGTACATGTTGTGGACAAGGGAGATATTGATTCAGGCGTATTCAGACACCTGTTTGAATATACAACCTCAAAACCGTGGAAAGGTCAACCAGAAACCGCCCATTTTCCACGTGCAAACCCGTGCGAATCAGCATCCCAATTGAGCCGGAATAACCGAAAAAATCCCCTTGCATACCCGTTCGGGCAGTCTATGCTCTCACCCTGCCTGAGCGCCGCGTGTGCGGACGTTCATTAAGGCTGAGAAACGAAAAGTTAACCGAGTAACCTAAACCTTAACCCTCCGTTGCACGGCAACGTTCGGTTTGTTAGGCAATGGAGTCTTCGTCAGCGTTCCAACGCTTGCCAGACTCTCCTCATCTGTCGGAATAGTTAAAGTCATTATGTTGACCATGGAAGAAGCCCTGAAGCAAAGCTCAATGCGCTTTGCGGCAGGCGAAATTGTTAAAGGCACCATCATCGAAGTCCGTCCTAAAGAAGTGCTGGTGGACATCGGCTACAAGAGCGAAGGCGTCATCGGCGCCAATGAATTTATCGATATCAAAACCGTGAAAGTCGGTGATGAAATCGACGTCCTCATCGAAAAGCTGGAAGACCGTGAAGGTATGGTCGTCCTCTCCAAGGAAAAAGCGGAATTCAAGCAGAACTGGGACAAGATCCTCACCATCTGCAACGAAGGCGGCACCATCGTCGGCAAAGTCAAAGCCGTCGTCAAAGGCGGTCTCCTCGTCAACATCGGCGTGGAAGCTTTCCTGCCCGCTTCGCAAATCGACATCGTCCCTCCGAAGAATCTCGCGGGCTTTGTCGGCAACAGCTACGAATTCAAAGTTGTTAAGATCAATCAGGAACGTCAGAACATCGTTCTGTCACGCCGCGAGCTGATCGAACAGGAGCGCAACGAGAAGCGCGCGAAGTTGCTGGGCGAAATGACCCCGGGCGACATCCGCAAAGGCACCGTCAAGAACATCACCGATTTCGGTGCGTTCATCGACCTCAACGGTCTGGACGGCTTGCTGCATATCACCGATATGTCCTGGGGCCGCATTGGTCACCCCTCGGAAATCCTCAAGGTCGGTCAGGACATCGACGTCGTCGTCCTCGACATCAACCGCGAGAAGGAACGCGTCAGCCTCGGCCTCAAGCAGAAGCTCGCCAATCCGTGGGACAGCATCGAAAACAAATTCCCCATTGGCGCCAAGGTCAAAGGCAAGGTCGTCAATCTCGTGCCCTACGGCGCGTTTGTCGAACTCGAACCCGGTGTCGAAGGCCTCGTGCACGTCACCGAACTCTCCTGGACCAAACGCATCGCGAAACCTTCCGATGTGCTCAAGGTCGATCAGGAAATCGAAGCCGTTGTGCTCGGCATCAACCGTGAGGAGCAAAAAATCTCCCTCGGCGTCCGCCAGCTCGAAACCAACCCCTGGGACAAGGCCGTGGAGAAGTATCCTCCCGGAACCAAGATCAAGGGCAAGGTCCGCAACCTCACCAGCTACGGTGCGTTCGTGGAACTCGAAGAAGGTCTGGACGGCATGGTGCACGTCTCCGACATCTCCTGGACCCGCAAGATCAATCATCCTTCCGAAGTCCTCAAGAAGGGCGACGAAGTGGAAGCGGTCGTGCTCGAAATCGACAAGGCCAACCAACGCATCTCTCTGGGTGTGAAACAACTCTCGGAAGATCCGTGGGCGAACATCGACAAGTTCTACAAAGTCGGCGACCTCGTCAACGGCAAGGTCACCAAGCTCGCGAGCTTCGGCGCCTTCATTGGCCTGGCTCATGACATCGACGGTCTGGTGCACATCTCCCAGGTCACCGAAGAACGCGTGGACAAGATCAAGAACGTGCTCAAGGTGGATCAGGAAGTTTCCGCCCGCGTCATCAAGATCGACAAAGCCGATCGTCGCATCGGTCTGTCCATCAAGGCGGCCAACTACTCCGCGGAACAACTCAAGGCCGAGCAGGCAGTGCTCGACTCGTTGAAGCCGGGTGAAGACCTCGTCGCGCTGCAACACGCGTTCGACGCGGCGGACGAAGCCGTCAAAGACGACAAAGAATAATCGTCCTTAAAACAATTCACGAACGGCGGACTGGCAACAGTCCGCCGTTTTTTCTTTTCCCCGGACAGCGACCGGGGACGGTCGCTGTCCGGCAAACTTCGCACTCGACCACACGAAAGATAAACGCGATAACTTTCCCTGTTCATGAGCATTTACGAAGAATTGCAGTGGCGCGGCCTGTTGGCCGATTGCACCGATGTGGAAGAACTAACCAAGCGGCTTTCGTCTGCGCCCATTACTTTGTACGCGGGCTTTGATCCCACGGCGGATAGCCTGCACGTGGGCAATCTCGTACCACTCATCACTCTGAGCCGGTTTCAAAAAATGGGGCACCACTCCATCGCGGTCGCAGGTGGCGCGACGGGTTCCATCGGTGATCCGAGCGGCAAGACACAAGAGCGCCAACTACTCACGAAGGAAACGCTCGACAACAACATCGCCAGCGTCAAAGAACAGCTCAAGAGCCTGCTCGATTTCGAGAGCACGACCAATCCCGCGCGCTTGATGGACAACGCGGGTTGGACGGCGAATGTCAGCTACCTCGATTTCCTGCGCGACATCGGCAAGCATTTTTCCGTGAACATGATGGTCGCGAAGGAAAGCGTGCGCGCCCGCATGGAAGATCGCGAAACCGGCATTAGCTACACGGAGTTCAGCTACATGCTGCTTCAGGCGTTTGATTTCTATGTACTCGCGCGTGATTACAATTGCGAGTTACAGATCGGTGGCAGCGATCAATGGGGTAACATCACAGCGGGCATGGACCTGGCGCGCAAAAAGCTCGGCAAGCACGTTTTCGGTCTCACGCTGCCGCTCATTACGAATGCGGATGGCAGTAAATTCGGCAAGTCTGTGGCGGGCGCCATCTGGGTCGATGCGAAGAAGACGAGTGTTTATAAATTTTATCAGTTCTGGATTCGCACCGATGACCGCGATGTCATTCGTTACCTGAAGTATTTTACTTTCCTATCGAAGGCCGAAATCGAAGCGCTCGAAGCAAAGCACACGGAAAATCCTGGCGCTCGCGAAGCGCATAAGGCCCTCGCCGCTGAGGCCACGCGTTTGATTCATGGCGAGGCCGCGCTCACGGATGCGATCCGCGCGAGCGAGATTTTGTTTGGCGGTGGGCTCGAAGGCATTTCCGAAAGTATCTTCAACGATGTCGTTGGCGAAGTACCGACGAAAGAAATTGAAAAATCGCAACTCGAAGGTGCGGGCATTCAATTAGTGGAATTAGTGGTTCACAGCGGACTGACGCCGTCCAAAGGACAAGCCCGTAAAGACATTGAAGGCGGCGGCATCAACGTGAATAACCAGCGCGAAACGAATTTCCAACGCGCCGTGACCACGAGTGACTTGCTTTTCGGCAAACATCTTCTGCTCCGCAAAGGTAAACGTAATTACGTGGTCGTGACGGTGAAGTGAGGCGAAGGCACGAGAGCGACATTCACGTTGCTTCACCGTTTGAAAATTCACTCACTTTCACTTGCCATAGCGGGCTGGGACGTTGAAGCGGGATGAATCCTACGCTCCAAGGCGATTAAGTTCGAAACTACAGATTAATCAGCAGAGTCAGAGAAATCGGCTTCTAGGCCGTCTTTTTCCCCCAACGGTTCAGAATTGCTTCCAATTCCTTGGAGCGAACCGGCTTGCTGATGTAATCATCCATTCCCGCCGCGAGACATTTTTCCCGGTCGCCCTGCATGGCGTTGCCGGTGATGGCAATCAGCCGCGGGCGTTCGTCGTCCGTCCAGCGCTGGCGGATTTGCCGGGCGGTTTCGTAACCGTCCATCTCCGGCATCTGTACATCGATGAAAATAAAGTCAAAGGACCGGTGTTCCAGCAGATGCAATACCTCCAGCCCATTATTTACGGACTCCGGCCGGTAACCCATCTTTTGCAAGTAAGCGTTGGCCACTTTCAAATTCACCGGATTGTCATCTGCCACCCTACGACAGTGCCGACCGCTTTCTGGCCGCATCTCTT
>JBEHZA010000238.1:0-7693 GCA_048497895.1 Verrucomicrobiota bacterium | reverse complement strand
ATTTGAAGTGCAAAAAATCGGTAGTAAACCCTCTCCCGACGCACTGAAATTGCCGGCGGAATTTGCGCTGAAAAAAGCGGGCTACGAAGTGGTTCCGCGCCTCAAGGCCCGGCAACTCGCAGCCTATCTCCAAAGCTTGAAAGTAGAGGAACCGCTGTTTGAGGCCCCGATGGCGACCAAGCCCGCGCCCGCAAAGACGAACACCGTGGCTGAGGCCACCAATGCGGCTCCGGCTGGCGCAACTAATTCTATTTCTCCCGCAAAATGAGCCAGGACCCGAACAAAAATAAGCCCGCCAATCCGGAACCTGGAGAACCCAGCGTTGATTCCGGCAAGACTCCGGTCTGGCTGTTCGCGGGGATCGCCATTCTCCTTTATTGGGGAATGAATTACCTGGACTTGCATGGCGGTGGATTTACGCCGGCCGTGTATGAACCGTATAGTTCCACAGCGTTAGTCAAGCGGCTCCAGCCGAAAAAGGGTGGAGATGACTCCTATGCAAAAGGGCAATTACTTTTTGAAGGAACTTGTAAAGCATGCCATCAAAGCACCGGCTTAGGCACTCCAGGCCAGTATCCCCCTTTAGCCGGTTCCGAATGGGTGCAAGCACAAAATCCCAACCGACTTATTAGAATTGTCCTACATGGTGCTGCGGGTCCATTATCCGTAAGTGGCCACGAATTTGTGGGGGCGATGCCAGCATGGAAAGACGTTTTCACCGACGAACAGATTGCCAATGTGTTGACCTACGTGCGTCAGAGCTGGGGCAACAACGCTCCGAAAGTGGATGTCGCCAAAGTCAAAGCCTTGCGCGAAAAAGAAAAAGCCCGTGCCACACCTTGGTCGGCTGAAGAGCTGTTACAGATTCCGGACACCGAGTAGTCGTTAGCCGGCGTTTCCGATTCCATTCCGCCGCCGGATTTCTCCGATCGCCCATTCCGCGTGCTCGACAATCAGCGGTTCCTGATCGTGACGCGCCCTTTCCAGGGCCGGAATCGCTGAGGCATCCCCTACGTTTCCCAATGCCACGCAGACGTTGCGCAATAAGCCACGCCGTTTTGTGCGCAGGATTGGCGTTCCCGCAAAGCGCTGTTTGAAACCCACTTGATCAAGCGCGAGCAATTCCAACAAATCCGCTTGTGCCAGACTCGGCCGCGCATGATCGCGCATCAGCTTCCCCTCTTTGGCAAACCGGTTCCAGGGACACGCCGCCAGGCAATCATCACAGCCGTAAATGCGGTTGCCGATTTTAGGCCGCAACTCCACCGGAATTGACCCCTTCAATTCAATCGTCAGGTAGGAAATACATAACCGCGCATCCAGTTGGAACGGAGCAGTAATTGCGCCCGTGGGACAGGCCGAAAGGCAACGGGAACAGGTGCCGCAACGATTGCGCTCCGGCATATCCGGCTCCAAAGCCAGCGTCGTAATGATTTCACTAAGAAAGAACCAATTCCCTAATTCGCGGCTGATGAGATTGGTATGTTTGCCGGCAAACCCCAACCCGGATCGTTGCGCCAGATCACGCTCTAAAAAAGGACCGGTATCCACATACCAAAGTGAGCGGGTGCCGATACCACCATTTTGGTTCACAAACGCGGTCAACTCCTTCAGCCGCTCGCCGATGATGTCGTGATAATCGGTGTATCGCGCGTAACGCGCAATTACGCCTTTTAAAGCCGGTTTCCCCTCCCCTTCGCTATCTATTGAGGGCGGTTGCGAGGAACTTCCAGCATCATAACTGACCGCCAGCGAGATGATGGAGCGGGCATCAGCCAGGACCTGTTGCGGATCGACCCGCTTGCTTGCATTCCGCTCCAGATAGCCCATCTCACCGTGATGTTGGGAAGCCAGCCATTTCTGGAATTGCGGTGACGAGGCGGGTGGTTCTGCCGTGGCAAAATGGCAGGCATCAAAGCCCAATTCCCGGGCTCGTTGATGAATCGCTGCTTTCACACAACTTTCAGACCGGATTTAGCAACTTGAAACTGATGCAGCACATGCTGAACGACTTCTTTGACGGAGCGCATCTCAGTATTCACCAATACGTCCGCCTGACGATAAAACGGCTCGCGCTGTTCGAGCAGCCGCCGGATTTTTCCCAGCGGATCAGGATCGTGCAACAGTGGCCGGTGGGATTGATGCTTGACCCGGTGCCAGATCGTTTCCGGATTAGCCCATAAGCAGACCACCAGCGCGTGTTGCTTCAGACTGGCCAGATTCGCTTCATTGGCGGCCAAACCGCCGCCGGTGGAAACGACTACCTTATCCATGCCCGCCAGCTCGGCCACGGCTTGCCGTTCCAATTCCCGAAAAACCGGTTCCCCGTCTTCGGCAAAAATACGCGTGATCGTTTTGCCGACCTGGGACTCAATCCATTCGTCCGTATCCAGGAACTTGAAATCCAACAGGGCCGCCGTTTGGCGTCCCACGGAAGACTTTCCCGTGCCCATAAAACCGATCAGGGCAATGTTTCGAATCTGGCGCAACGGACTCATAGTCAATTTATACCCGAAACCTGCTTAAGGGCACTAGTTTCTTCTCCGGACAGAAAAAAACCGGTGGCCGGGGCATTTTACAGAATTTCGTTTTCAAAAGGGGAAATCGTGTTAAATAATGCTCCATGCCTGACCCTGACAATAAGGGAGAGAGGATCTATCGGGGGATAGCTGTATCCGCCGGCGTTTGCCGGGGGAAGGTTCTGATTTTATCCCAAGCGCAGGAAAAGCTACCCCTCCGAAGTATTTCCGAATCTGATATTTCCGGCGAATTTCATCGTCTGGAACAGGCTTTGATGCGTACTCGCAAAGAGATCATCGAGGTGCAACGGAAAGTCACGGAAAGCATGGGGGCTCAGGACGCGAGCATTTTTGACGCGCATTTGCTGGTTCTCGAAGATCCCGCCCTGCTCGAAGAGGTGACCAAAACGCTCCAGGGCGAAAAAATCAATGTCGAGAGTGCCTTCCATAAAGCCGCTGAAAAATACGCGGCTGCGCTGGATACCATTGATGACGATTATTTGCGCGAACGGGCAGCGGACCTGCGGGACGTTACCGCCCGGGTCTTGAACCAATTGACTGGCCGTTCTCAGGATGTGGTCGCGGCCATCAAGGAACCCTGCCTGATCGTCAGCCGTGATCTGACACCTTCACTCACGGCTCAACTGGACAAAAAGCTGGTCCGGGGATTTGTCACCGAGATCGGGAGTAAAACCTCGCATACGGCCATCATGGCGCGATCACTGCAAATCCCCGCGGTTGTCGGTTTGCCTTCCGCCACGACGTTGATCAATGACGGCGATTACGCCTTGCTCGACGGCTACAACGGCATCGTCATCGTTAACCCGACCGACCAGACGCTCTTTGAATACGGCCAACTCGTCCGTAAACACGCTGATCTCGAGGAGAAGCTGCGCGACCTGCGCGATAAACCCGCGATTACCCTCGATGGCCGCCGCATTACCCTTTCCGCCAATCTCGAACAGCCCGATGATTCGATTTACGTGCAGCAGGCAGGAGCCGAAGGGGTTGGCCTTTTCCGCACCGAATATCTCTTTATTAATCGCGATGTCCTGCCGACCGAAGAGGAGCAATTTCAGGCGTATTATCAAGTCGCTTCCCAATTGAAGCCGCAGCCGGTCGTCATCCGCACGCTGGATCTCGGCGGTGATAAATTCCTGTCGCACCTGCAAATTCCGAAGGAAATGAATCCATTCCTCGGCTGGCGCGCCATTCGCTACTGTTTACAAGAGCGGGAGATCTTTCGCGCTCAATTGCGGGCCATCTTGCGCGCCAGCGCCGTGGGCAACGTGAAGATGATGTATCCCATGATTTCCGGCCTGGAGGAATTGACCCAGGCCAACGCGCTCGTGGAGGAATACAAACAGGAACTGCGCGCAGAGAATATTCCATTCGATCCGAATCTGGAAATCGGCGCGATGATCGAAATCCCTTCCGCCGCGCTTTGTGCGGAAGCTTTGGCCAAGCGGGTTAAATTTTTCAGCCTGGGCACCAACGATCTCATTCAATACACGCTGGCCGTGGACCGGATGAACGAGAAGATTGCCCACCTCTATCAACCGACGCACCCGGCCATCGTGCACTTGATCAAACTGACGGTCGAAGCCGCGCACCGTAACGGTATCTGGGCCGGAGTCTGCGGGGAAATGGCCGGTGACCCGGCCCTGACTCCATTGCTCCTGGGCCTGGGCGTGGATGAATTAAGCGCAGCCCCTTCCCTGGTGCCGCCAATCAAATGGCTGATCCGGCAAATTAAAATTTCCGAAGCGCGGGAATTAGCAGAATTTGCCTTGAAATGCGAATGCGGTGCGGAAATCTTTGAACAATCACTGGCGCTGGCCAAGCGTGTTGCCCCCAGCTTGTTTGTAAACCGAACTTAGACCAAATTGAGATGAAAGTACTTATTTTAGCCGCCGGCTATGCCACCCGCCTCTACCCGCTTACTTTGACCCAGCCGAAGCCGCTGCTGCCCGTAAACGGCAAACCCATGATCGAATACGTCATGGATAACCTGGGCGCAATTCAAGGCATCGACCGCGTGTACGTGGTCACCAACGCCAAATTCGCCGGACATTTCCAAAAATGGGCGGATGGCTATGGCGCCCGGGCCAAACTCGCTTTCACCATCATCAATGACGGCTCGACCGATGACACGAACAAGCTCGGCGCCATCGGCGACCTGCACCTCGTGTTGACAAAAGAAAAGGTGGATGATGATTTGATCGTGGTAGCGGGCGACAATCTGTTCAGCGAGAAATTGCCGGAATTCGGCAAATTCTGCCGGGCCAAGAATGCGCCCGTGCTCGGTGTTTACGACGTAGGCAGTCTGGATCAGGCCAAAAAATATGGCGTGGTGGCTCTGGATCACGGAGGCAAACTCGCAAAGTTTGAAGAAAAGCCAGCCCAACCGGCCAGCACTTTGATTGGCATCGCGCTCTACTACTATCCCAAAGCGATTCTGCCCTTGATCAACCAATACATCGCCGAAGGCAACAATCCGGACCAACCCGGACGCCTGGTACAATGGCTTTATCCCCGCACGCCCGTTTACACGTGGACCGTGCCGGGCATTTGGTACGACATCGGCTCCAAAGAAACGCTCGAAGAAGCCAACCGTATCTTCGCCAAAATCCCGACTACTTGATGCCCTTCGCTAAAACGGGAATCGCATAGAGGGATTTGCGCGCCGTAATGAACAGGGTGTTCATTCCCTCACCGCCAAACGTCAGATTGGCCGGCGATTCCGGGACGAGAATTTTACCGATCAGATTCCCGTTCGGATCGAAGATTTGCACGCCGTCTTCAGCTGAAGACCAGACCCGCCCGGCGGAATCACACCGGATTCCGTCCGGCGCGCCTTTATCAATGGCGCAAAAAACTTTCCCGTTGGCCGTGGTCCCATCCGCATTCACTTCATAGACGCGAATATTCTTTGGCTTGCCGGAGTCAGCAATATAGAGGCGCTTTTCATCGGGCGAGAAACAAAGCCCGTTCGGCATATCGCAATCTTGAATCACGATGGAAATCTTTTTCGAGGCCGGGTCCAGCCGGAAGACGTAATTGCCCGCCTGCTGTTTGTCATTCTTATCCACTAATCCGTATGGCGGATCGGTGAACCACACTGTGCCGTCCCGCTTTACCACCACATCGTTGGGTGAGTTGAATTTTTTCCCGTTAAAGGTGTCAACGAGCGTGACAACGGCGCCATCCTTTTCCCGCAAAGCCAGACGACGGCCCGCGTGTTCAGCACTGAGGACGCGACCTTGATTGTCGATGGTGTTCCCATTGGCATTGCTGCTCGGCTGACGAAACACAGTTACGCCTTCTTTAGCCGTCCACTTATGGATGGTGTCCGAAGGAATATCACTGAAGATCAAAAAGCCGCCTGCCGAAGGCACCCACTGCGGGCCTTCCACAAATTTAAATCCCGAAGCCAGCTTCTCCACTTTGGCGGAAGGCGACACGATCCGTTTAAACTCTGCCTCCTGCTTGATTTCAAAATCAGCCGCCGATAAAGCCGCAACAGGAAGCCAAAGCAAAGCCAGCAAGGTTTGAGCAACGCGCATAGTCAGTAAACGGTTTAGTTTGGGAAACGCCGTTTTACATACCAGCCCGCCATCCCCAAGTCACTAGAAATGAAAAAAGCCCGTGGCGTTCGAAACGCAACGGGCTCATTTCTGAATTTGTTTACTTCAACCAGGCGGGCAATTTCTCACCGCTCCAGATCGTCTCTACCGGTTGCCGCTCGCGCACCAAAGCTGCCTTGTTTCCTTTCACCAGGACTTCGGCTGCCAGTGAGCGCGAATTATAATTGGAAGCCATGACGAAGCCATAAGCCCCGGCGCTGAGCAACGCCAACTGGTCCCCTTCCCCGACTTTGGGAAGCGGCCGGTTTTTGCAAAAATAATCACCGGATTCACAGATCGGCCCGACGACATCGGAGGAAATCGTCTTTCCGCCCTGCTTCGTCGTCGGCACAATTTCATGATAGGAATCATAAAACGCCGGGCGAATAAGATCATTCATCGCCGCATCCACGATCACGAAATTCTTTTTGCCGGTCCGCTTCACGTATTCCACGCGGGTGACCAAAATGCCTGCATTGCCAACCATGAAACGGCCCGGTTCCAGCAGAATCCGCAGTCCCAGCGGTTGCAACAAGGGCACCAGCGTTTTCGCGTAGCTCGACGGGGTGAGAATGCCACGCGCCTGTGGCCGCTGCCACCAGGCAGAAGCACCGCTGGCCAGCGCCGACTCATATATAATTCCCAGCCCGCCGCCAATGCTGAGAAACTCGAATTTATATTTGGCGGCCAGTTCGGTCACAAGCGGCAACACCTTGCGCACGGCCAATTCAAACGGCTTCACTTGCGTCAATTGCGAGCCAATGTGCATCTGCAATCCGCGCAGCCAGATGTTCTTCAGCTTGCTCGCGCGCGCATACACCGCCGCCACTTCTTCAAACGCGATGCCAAATTTATTCTCATACGTGCCGGTCGTGATTTTGGCATGCGTATGAGCATCGATATTCGGATTCACCCGCACCGCCACCGGCGCGATCTTTTTAAGCCGGGCCGCCACACGATTAATGCGGGCCAATTCCGGCTCACTTTCCACATTGAACGAATAAATACCCTGCTTCAGCGCAAATTCAATTTCCGACTCCGTCTTGCCGACCCCGGCAAAAACGCATTTGGACGGATCACCGCCAGCAGCAATCACGCGTTGCAATTCCCCACGACTCACCACATCAAAACCGCTGCCCAGATTCGCAAACGTGCGCATCACGGCCAGGTTTGAATTCGACTTCATCGCGAAACAGATCAAATGATCCAGCGGCGCCAAAGCGCGGTCCAGCTTTTGAAAATGATCTTCCAGCGTGTGCTGGGAATAAATGTATAAAGGCGTTCCGTATTTGCGGGTCAATGATTCGACCGGAACCTTTTCGCAATTCAATTTTTTTCCAACGTAACTAAAATCGTGCATGGCGGTACTTATCTCACAGGTTTAATAGTTGTCACGGCCAGATTTAAATCAAAAACCCGTCCGGCACAGAGGCCAGACGGGTATGGAAATGATCCGTTGCTTGCTTATTCAGCCAGCACCTTGGCCCGTTGTTCGTGGTATTCCTTGGGCGTAATCTTGTCGGACTTATACAAATCCAGCAGGTCCTT
>JBEHZA010000237.1:0-7707 GCA_048497895.1 Verrucomicrobiota bacterium | reverse complement strand
ACCAGATTTTTCTGTATGACCTTGCCACGCGGCAATTCGTCACGCGACTGACGGATGACACGTTGAACAAGCGCAAGTCTGCGTCCAATGCCGGTGTCGCGCATCTCGGTTTGGTTCAAGCGGTGGCGTTTAGCCCCGATGGCACGCGTCTGGCTTCCGGCAGCTTTCGCGAAGTCAAAATCTGGCACCTGGAAAAGCCGGACGCTATTTCACGTAAAACGGGTGCTATCTCCGATGTCGTTATGTCCATCTTGGCGCCCGATGGGGGGCATCTGGTTTGTGCCGATAAACACGGCGCGCTTCGTTGGATTGAGATTGCCACTGGACGAGTCCTGAAAACCCTTCCCAATGTAAGCACGGCAGGCATCAAACTTCTCAGCGTCTCGCCGGATTCATCGCGCGTCGCGGTTTACGGGACCGATGACGGCCTTAGTCTCTGGTCTTTGCCCGATGGCAAGCGTCTCGCCACGCAAGCCGGTTTAACTGGTATTCGCGCGATGACCTGGCTGAAAGACGGTCAGGAAATTGCGGTCGCAGGGGTCGATAAAATCGTGCGGGTATGGCCTCTGGATACAGCGGGGCAGGGTAGGTTGGGAACAGTCAAAGAACTCAAAGGCGCGACGGGTGCCATTACCGCGCTCGCTGTGACCGGTAAGACAAACGATCTGCTGGTCGCCAGCGAAGACGGCAAAGTGCGTTGGTGGAGCGTGTCTGAAACCAAAGTAGTGCAGGAATTCAATCTGGCCGGGGCCGTTGCGTTAAGTGTTTCACCGGACGGAAAAATATTTACCGCCGGGTGTGCTGATGGAGCCGTGCGCGTTTGGGATTTGGCCACGGGTAAACAAACGTTTGAACTCCGCGCCGATCCGGAATCCACCGCCCAACTCGCCGCGTTGGATTGGGACGTTGCCGTTCAAGGGTTGGAAGTGACGGCGCAGAGTCGCGAGATTTCCCGGATGGAATCGGAACACAAGGCGTTGGAGGAACGAATCAAGAAGGCCGAAGAAACCATCGCGACGACCAAAAAAGAACTGCCGGAAAAACAGACCGCTTTGAAAACCGCCAAAGACGCGACGGCGGCGGCTCAAAAAGTGGTGGATGACACTACGGCGCTGGTTGCCAAAGCTCCGAATGCCAAACCCGATGCCGCGCTGGAAAAGCAAAATAAGGAAGCGCAAGACAAACTGCAGGCCGCTATTAAAGCCGAAGGGGTGGCTCAATCTGCTGTCGATGCCCTCGAAACACACGCACGGGACGCCGAAGTGGAAGTGAAGAATTTCACTGAAGCCAGGGAGAAGAACACGGCCACGCTGGCCACTACGAAAACTGCATTAGAAGCTTCAAAGCAGGCCCAGGCGAAGTCCACGGCGGCGATTGCTGCCCTCAAGCAAACACTCGCAGCCACATCTTTGCGACCGCTGACGGTTGCGTTTTCCGCCGATGGGCAATCGGTAGCCGTGATGTTTACGAACGCCACGGTGCGCTCCTGGGCAGTGGCTTCAGGAGCGCCTTTGGAACAAGTGTCCGGCAGGGCAACGACGTCGTCGGCCTCACTCGCAGCGACGGGTGGCGGTGCCTTGGTGGCGTGCAATGTGGAGGGTATCATAGCTCATGTTGGCTCTGCTCCGCGTTGGGTCTTGGAGCGGGTTGTGAACGGTAAAAGCGGGGCTTCGTTTGTGGACCGCGTGAATGCTTTGCGCTTCAGTCCAGACGGTCAGACGCTTGCGGTGGGTGGTGGTGAACTCTCCCGTTCCGGGGATTTGAGTCTCTGGGAAGTGGCGAGTGGAAAACAGCTTAAGGCCTGGAATGAACGCCATACCGATGCCGTGCTCAGTCTCGATTTTTCTGCGGATGGAAAGCTGCTGGCTTCGGGAGGCGCGGATAAGGCGGTGCGGGTGACCGAGATCGAAAGTGGCAGACAGATGTTTGTGTTTGAAGGCCATACCCACTACGTGATGGGCGTCGCGTTTCGTGCGGATGACCGCGTGCTGGCCAGTGCCGGAGCGGATAATGCGGTGATGGTCTGGGATATGTTGTCCGGTGAGCGCAAGTTGAAGATCGCCGGTTGGGAAAAGGAAGTGACCTCGCTTCAATTCATCGGCGCGTCCAATCAAATTCTGACTTCCGCGGGCGATAAACAGATTCGCATCGTAAACGATGAGGGGCGCGAAGTCCGGGCTATCGCCAGGCTCCCGGATTTCATGCAATCAGCCGCCAGTGCAGCGACTGCCAGTGTAATCATTGGTGGCGGCCAGGACAGTATTTTGCGTGTCTGGGATGGGACGGACGGCAAAGAGTTGATTGCTTTTGGGGCAAATTAGCCGGATAAATGAAATCGACTAGCCCAAGACAATTTGCCGGGAACATGAACAATTGCGCTGTCGTGTTCGTCCATGTAATGATGCTTTTATAGCTTTAACCAACCTGAACCATGGCTTCCTCTATCATCCCTTGCGCTGGCCCGTTGAGCCGTCGTGAATTTATGCGGGTTGGGCTGACGGGGTTTGCCGCCTTAAGCTGGCCGGGCTTGTTGCGTTTGCGGGCGGAGAATGCGTTGAAACCCAGCGACAAAAAGACGGCGGTCATCATGGTCTGGCTGCCGGGCGGTTGTTCGCATCTGGATACGTATGATCCCAAGCCCGATATCGGCAGCGAATACCGCGGTCCGTTCAAGCCCATTTCCACGAAAGTGCCGGGCCTGCACCTCACCGAGTTGCTGCCGATGCAGGCGAAGATCGCGGACAAGTTCACGCTCCTGCGCTCCATGTATCAGCGGGCGGGTGGGCATCCGGCAGGTTCCATGCAGATGCTTTCGGGTGATTCGGATGAACGCGATAAACCAAAGCCCCGTTTGCCGGATTGGATGTCAGCGGCCAACTACCTGCGTTCCCGGGCTGGTAAACGGACGAATCCGCTGCCGAATTATGTCGGGGTCAATCCACCTTTGGAATACAACGGCCCGGCTTACCTGGGTGATGCTTTTTCCCCGTTCACTGTCTCAGGTGACCCGAACCGGCCTGATTTTGAGGTGCCCAATATTGGACTATCCAATCCGGCTGAAACGGCGCGATTAGGCAATCGTGTGGCGTTGCGGCAGAGTCTCGATAAGCTGGAACGCAAATTCGACCGGGAAGGGGAGTTGGGCGCGCTGGATCAATTCGAAACGCAGGCGATGAGCTTGCTGACTAATCCCCAGACCCGCAATGCGTTTGACCTCAGCAAAGAGGATGCTCGCACACGCGATCGCTATGGCCGGAATACCTGGGGCCAGCAATTGCTGCTCGCCCGCCGGTTGGTGGAATCGGGCGTGGAGATTATCACCAGCCAATTGAGCGGACCGCTTTGCGGACGCGTGCAAAACTGGGATGACCATGCCGTGAACGTGCATATTTTTGACGCGTTGCGGTTCCGCGCGGCGGCTTACGATCAGGCGGTGTCCGCGCTGATTGAAGACGTCTATGCCCGCGGTCTGGATAAGCGCGTGCTGGTGGTGGTCACCGGTGAATTTGGCCGGACGCCGAAGATTGAATTTAATCGCAGCACGGGTGCAGGTGACGCCAGCGCACCGGCGGGGACCACTCAACCGGGCCGGGATCATTGGCCGCGCGCGTTCAGTAATATTTGGGCGGGCGGCGGCATTCAGACCGGCGGCGTGATCGGCGCGACCGATAAACGGGGTGAAGACGTCACGCAACGGGCCTGCGGTCCCGGCGATTTTCTGGCCACCATCTATCACCACCTCGGAATTGATGCCACCAAGGTTACGATCAATGACTTTAACGGACGGCCTACGGCGCTGGTGGAGAACGGCAAGCCGATTCCGGAATTAACAAGTTAATGGAGCCGGCTGCGGCTGCCTGTGCTTAACTCGAAGTCCCCGTATCACTGTGTCCGTCCCGTTCCCGGATGAGGGCCGCTTCCTCGGTAATATTCTGCATGGAAATGCGCGTGGCCTGAAAGAGATGGGTGCAAGCCCAGACAATGCCGCCTGCCCCCACAAACCCCGCCGCCAGAGCCAGCAAAACGGTGATTTGAGACACCGCCGGAAAGGACAGCGAAGCGAGGATGGCCCCGACTACGGAGATCAAGCTGGCGCTGACAAAACACCCCAGAGCGACATACGCAGCGCGTAGGCCGGACAGGAGCATCATCGCCTGTTTCTCTACCCGGTTGACTTGTGTGAGGAGCAGTTGTTTCGTTTTTTCGGAATGCGCTTCGGTTTCGAGCCGGCTGGATAAGCTGCGCATGCGCTCACTGGCACGCAAAAAGCGATTGCTGGTGCTCAACGCCAGCACGGAGGTGGCATTGGTCAGCACGGCGGGCGCCGCAATGATAGTCAAAACCGCAAACGGATTCTGCGACAGCGTGTCGATAGCCATAAGCGCGTCCTGTATAGCAGGGCGACGTACGCTTTGCCAGCGAACTCAGTTACGGTGATAAATGCGTCGCTCTAATAATTCGGCCAACTGACCCCGCCAGCAGCTTCCTCGCGCGCATAGGAGCGCGGCATTCATGCCGCTTTAATGCCTAAACAGGCAAGTGTAAACGAACATCGTCTGTACGGTTTAGCACTTTTGGAAGAGAGCAGTCGACTTAAAGTATGCGTCCGTTTTCACGACAACGTTCACGCTCGTATCCGTGCGTTTCGATCTTTCCACCGCCGGGGAGAAGAGAATAAAAGAGGAGAGGTAAATAATCCTTTATCCCGGACCTGAGTTTCTCAACTTTACGACACTAAGAACCAGCGGGCGCTGTCGCTCCATGTCTCGCCTGTCGTTTTGGTCCTGCCCCACCGGCCGCGCGCGGCGTCGGAAAGTTTTCCTCCGGCAAATGTTCCTTGAGAAAGCCGGGTTTATCGCAACGGCCACCGCGTTGATAGTCGCGCCACAATGTTTCCGCTGCCAGTTGACGAGTTACGCCACCTTCGGACGTCAGGTATTGGAACAGCAATTCTGCCAAACGCGCCAGCGCAATGCTATTGGTCCGTCCCACGTGAGCATACAACCAATCGCTCCAGCGTAGAAAACTCGTAAACGGAGATTTGCCCTCGTGCCAGATCAGTGGTGTCGTCTCCACGAAATTGCCGCTGTTGCCCACCAGATCCCAGAAGCGGGCGAAGCGGCGCATACGTTGCATCGCGGCGAAATCGATCAGCTTGTTCTGCAAAATTTCATACGGCGGATGTGCACCGTAAACCATCCGCCACACCAGATCATGCCGCACAATCGGCGTGCCCCGCAGCCGTTTGAGAATGCCGACTTGAATTTCCTGAGGATGCAGTGCCACCAGCCGGTCAAATCCTGCCCCGAAACTCTCCACCGTTTCTCCCGGCAACCCGACGATCAAATCGGCATGAATGTGCACTCCGGTATGCGCCCGCAGAAATTGGAAGTTCTCCGCCAGCTTTTCGTAATTCTGTCGGCGGCTGATATTCTTGCCCACTTCCGGATTGAAGCTTTGAATGCCCACCTCGAATTGCAATGAACCCGGTGGAAATTTCGCAATGAGTTCGCGCAGCGCTTCCGGCAACCGATCGGGAATCATTTCAAAATGAACGAACAAGCCTGGACGCAACCGTTCCAGAAAGAATTGAAGAATTGCCCCGCTCGTCTGAAGATTCAGATTAAAAGTGCGATCGACAAACTTGAACTGGGTCAATCCGCGATCCAGCAGGCTTTGCAAATTCTCCAGCAACAACGGCAGGGCAAACTGCCGCACCGGAATGTCGAGCGACGAAAGGCAGAACTCGCACGTGAACGGACAACCGCGCGAGGCTTCCACATAGACAATGCGGTGCGCCAGGTCATGGGCGTCATAAAGTTCGTACGGCAGGCGCAACTGCTCCAGGGCAGGTAATTCAGCGGCGATGACTTTGCTGGCGGGCTTTGCGCCAGCCACCAGCAAACGGCAGATTTCCGCAAATTTCAAATCCGCTTCGCCGGTAATGATGTAATCCGCCAGCCGGACAATCTCTTGTTGCTCGGTCTCGTAACTCACCTCCGGACCACCGAGGACAATAATTAAATCCGGCCGCACACGTTTGAGCGCCGTGATGACTTCGGCAGTTTGCGTGACATTCCAGATGTAAACGCCGAAACCGATGATCCTGGGTTCCCGCGCGAGCAACACTTCCGCGATGTCGAGCGCGCGCTGATTGATGTCAAATTCCACGAGACACGTACGCGGTTGCAGGTCGCCCATATTGGCGAGCAAATAGCGCAAGCCAAAGGCGGCATGAATATACTTTGCGTTCAGTGTGGTCAGGACAATCTCAGCCATCGGTGGTTAAACTAGCACGATTTAAGTTGATCGCGCAAAGAGATTGGTAATAGGAGCGCGGCATTTATGCCGCTTCAAGATTCGAGTGCTTCCATGGCCAACGAATACGCCGTGGATTTTGGACGTTAAAGCGGCATAAATGCCGCTCCTATCCGAAAATAAATTCGATTTGAGCCGGTGCGCGAGGGCTGTTACGGTAGCGACATTACCTGACACACGAATATGAAACGTTTCCTCCTGTCGATATTCTGTTTGGTCTTGAGTCACTGCCTGGTCATGGCTGACGGCGTGCCCGTCAAAACGCTGGAACTCGGCGCTCCCGCACCAAAGTTCAAATTGCCCGGGGTGGATGGCAAACAGCATTCGTTAAACGATTATAAGAAGGCGAAGGTTTTGGTGATCGTGTTTACGTGTGTGCATTGCCCGACGGCGCAGGCGTATGAAGACCGGTTGATGAAGGTGGTGGAGGATTACAAAAGCAAGGGGTTGCAGGTAGTGGCCATTTCGCCGAATGATCCGAAATCGGTCCGGTTGGATGAATTGGGCTATACGGATTTGGGAGATTCGTTGGCCGATATGAAAACTCGCGCAGCTTATAAGAAGTTGAATTACCCGTTTCTCTACGATGGTGATAAGGAGGAGATTTCGCATGCCTATGGTCCCACAGCGACGCCACACGCGTTTGTCTTCGATGCAGAGCGGAAGTTGCGCTACGTCGGGCGCATCGACGACAGCGAGCGAGTAGAATACGCGAAGACGCATGAATTGCGGGATGCGCTGGATGCCTTGCTTGCGGGCAGAGAAATTGAAGTGAAACAGACGAAGGCGTTTGGGTGCTCGATTAAATGGGCCGTGAAAGAAGAAACGGTCCGCAAATTTACCGAAAAACTGGCCGCGGAACCAGTGAGTGTGGATTTGGTGGACGCGGAAGGATTAAAGGCATTGCGGAAAAATGAGTCGGGCAATTTGCGGCTCGTGAATTTCTGGGCGACGTGGTGTGGGCCTTGCGTGGTGGAGTTTCCGGAACTGGTGACGATTAATCGCATGTATCGCAAGCGGGCCTTTGAAATGGTGACGGTCGCAGCGAATTTTCCCGATGAGAAAAATGAAGTATTGGCATTTTTGAAAAAGGAGCAATCGTCAGGCAGGAACCTGTTGTTTGGCGACACCGATAAATACAAGATGATGGCGGCCTTCGATAAGGATTGGGATGCCTCTCTACCTTACACGGTTTTAATCTCGCCGGAAGGACAGATTCTTTACCAGAAGAGTGGAGAGATTAATCCGCTGGAATTGAAACGGATGATTGTGAAATCGCTGAAATACGATCGGAAATAATGACTTGGACAGCGACCGTCCCCGGTCGCAGCAATGTGAGGTGGTTCCAATGGTTTATGTCGAAGCGCTGCAGCTCCGCCGCGAACCCAC
>JBEHZA010000236.1:0-7749 GCA_048497895.1 Verrucomicrobiota bacterium | reverse complement strand
GGGGGAGCTTGTTCTGGTAATCGTGATAGTTGGGCGGGCCGAGGACGACGCCGCTCAAACCGCATTGCGCCACGAAGGTATAAGTGCCCTTGGGCGGATCGGTAGGCGTGCGTTCGGTCTGGTAAAAAGTGGCGAAATGTTTGCCCAACACGTGGTTGACAGCGTCCTGCTCGGAGAGCCAGAGGGTGTCGTCCAGGTTGCAGCCGAACAGGGCCTGTTTCACGCTGCCATCGGCATTCTTGATCGTCTCGTAGCGCACGGTGTAGCGCTCGGGCTTTTTCAAAACCAGATAGGCGATATCAAACAGCGGGTAGGCACGACCGGTTAACTTGATCTGGCGGGCGAGTGATTCCACGCCCTTTTCTTCGGGCAAAATGGAAACTTCGAGGTCCGGCAAAACGACTGGCGCCGGACGCGTGTCTTCCCGGCGATCTCCGCCAAAGCGGGAAGGGCCACCCCGGCGATCCCCTTGCGGGCCGCCGCGGCGTTCGCCACCGAAACGGGAAGGGCCGCCCGGACGACGATCACCACCGGGACCGCCACGGGCTCCACCCGGTCCACCGCGGCGATCACCACCACCGCCCGGACCACGGCGATCATCACGCCGGCCACGGTCTCCGCCCCGGCGATCACCGGCTGCGTCCCCACCGCCTTCGTATTTGGCGTAACGGTTGGCAGCAGGCGATTCTTTGGCCCAGGTCGGCAAAAAAAGCTGCTCTAAATCAAATTCGGAATCAGACGGATTACTCATGGCATTACATCAAACCAAAACAACCTGCACAAAAAACAGGATGGACAGCATGAATTGCCCGCGAACGGAATGCAAGCATGGCTTGGCAACTCAAAAAGCCTTTATTCAACTACAAAAAAAGCGCCAGAGAATGAACTCTGGCGCTGGAAAAATCATTATCTCAAAAGAGCGGTCAGTCCACCATGGCCAACTCGGACACGGGCTGCGAAGCGGCCGTGCGGGGCTGAACATTCGGCACGGCCGGTCCCTGCGCTTGCGCGAAATGGACTTTGGAACGGACGAGCAAGGTGCCGAGGCACAGATCAGCCAGCGGCAACACGACGTTGAAATTCTTGTGCATATAACGGTGATGCAACAAATGATGGCCATTCAGGCGGAAATAGACGCCGGAACGTTCAACATTGCGCTGGCGTGGCAGGTGCATGCACCAGTGCATATATTCATAGGCGCCGTAGTAAGCGGTGCAGGAGATGAAAGAACCCCACAACAGGGCGTAATGGCCCATGAAAGCGGAGGCAATGGCAAAGGGCAACTGACAGAGCGCGACGAGCAATGGGCCGTTCCACCAGGCCATGGGAATCGTTTTCTTATCCGATTCATTGATAAGGTGATACGTATGATCAGCCTTAAAAATCTGGTGATGCACTACCGCGTGGGCTTTGAAGGCATAATCAAATTTGCCGATCGGCTGGTGCATGAAGTAACGGTGCAGTGTCCATTCAAAAAAAGAGGCGAAGACGATGCCCAGAATGAAGCCCATGGCAATCCAGAATATATAGTCGTACATGCGTTAGCTAATTTTTGGTGTGCACAATCCAGCAGAACCCGGGAATCAAGACAATCTTTTTTTGCCTCGGCGGAGCCCATACTCCACTCCCCCAGCCAGTTCCAACAGAACCAGACGCTTACTTTACCCTTCAGAAAAGCCCGTATGCAGCGAGCGCTCCCGAAAGAGGCCCATACTGATATAACAGTGGCCCGGCCAATTCAAGGCTGGTTTACGGAATCCCCGGAAAAAAGTTTAGCCGCTGCGGACGCCAAAAGAGGCCCAAAACTACAATTGCGAACGGAATGGCGCGGTAAACGTCTCCATGATGCGCTTCCAAATGGATCTATCCTGCCACTCTTTAAAGGTCACTTCGCGGGATTTTTTCTTATCATCTTCAAAGATCGCTACCTGTTGAGCGGCGAACGCGGTCGAATAGACATTCAAATTCGCCTCATCATTCAACTGAAACGAACGGTTATCCACGTTGGCAGAACCGACCGAGACCCAGATGTCATCCACAATGACGGCTTTGCAATGGTACATAGTCGGCTGGTATTCGTAGAAATGCACTCCGGCCTGCAACAGGCGGCCCCAGCGGGAACGCGAGGCGTGGCGCACAATCGGCACATCCGTCTTGGCGCCCGGCACCAGAATCTCCACTTTCACGCCCCGCTTGCAGGCTTCCACCAATTGATCCTCCGTTTTATTGCCGGGAACAAAATAAGGCGTGGAAATGCGAATGCTCTTGCGGGCAGCAGCGATCGACAGGAGATACATCAAGCGCACGGTTTCCGTGCCATCCCGGGGCGAACTGCCAAAGACCTGGGCGTATTCATCTCCCACCGGTTGCAACGGCGGAAAAAAATCGTTGCCCGCCAGCACTTCGCCCGTGCTCCGCATCCAGTTGCTCAGAAAGACCGCCTGCATCTGGGCAACGGCCGGGCCTTCGAGCTTGAACTGGGTATCGCGCCAATGATTCGGCGCTTCGGCATTTCCCTCCCACTCCGACGCGATGCCGGCGCCGCCCGTAAAACCGATCCGGCCATCGACAATGAGCAGCTTGCGGTGATCGCGATGGTTGACGCGCGCCAGCCGATAGATCACCAGCGGATTATACTTTTCCACATCCACTCCCGCCTCTTCCATCTTGTTCAACAAACGGGAATCAATTTTGCCCGAACCCAGCCAGTCGATCAGCACATGCACTTGCACTCCGGCCCGGGCGCGTTCGGTGAGCGCATCGGAAAATTGCTGCGCCATGTCGCCCGACCAATAGATATACGTTTCAAGGTTAACGGATTTTTTGGCGCCATGAATCGCCTCCAGCATCGCGGGGAAAAATTGGTCGCCATTGTAGTAGCCGGTGACTTTGTTGCTGGCGAGCACGCCCGGCCCCATCAGGTGCCCCATGGAACGCAAAAACTGCGGATCAACCACCGAGTAAGGCGGGTCCACATCATACCGGATACGCTTGCTGTAAAAAGTACTGCACGCCGGCAGCAGGCACAACAGCAGCAAAAACGCGATGGCACGAATCCACTTCATTTACATCACTCAAGGCGCGTAACCACATTAACCCAACGCGTCCGCACAATGTAGCGGGTGTCGTTCAAATGCCAATCATTGAATGTGTAACGTTACCGTCACAATCCATTCCGCAGTAAATCACCGTAAGTCCTTGCCGAACCGGCTCCGGTTCTGCATTATGCCGGGAGCAAATTATCTATGAATTTACCAGCGGCTTTTGGGTGGTTTGATGCTGTGGCCGTGGTGGCGCTGATCGTCGGCATTAAAAGGGGGCGCACAAAGGGGATGTCCGTAGAGCTGCTGCCCATGCTCCAATGGCTGGCGACAATTTTTCTGTGCGGCAAGCTGTACGCGCCGATCAGCCGTCCCATTGCGGGCGTCCTTCATCTGGGCTTTCCCAGCACTTATCCCCTGGCGTATATACTCATCGCCCTCGTGGTCGCGATTGTCTTCGTTTTCCTGCGCCGGACCATTGGCGAAAAAATGTCCGGCACGGATATGTTCGGACGGATGGAATTTTACCTCGGCATGCTGGCCGGGGCGGTCAAGTTTGCCTGTTTTCTGGTGGCGGCACTCGCCTTGCTGAACTCGAAATACATCAGCGAGGAACAACGCACTGCCGATGCGAAAGCGGAAAAAGAAACTTACGGCAGCAGCTTCTTTCCTTCGCTGGCATCCATCCAGCAGGATGTTTTTACGCATTCTTTTTCGGGCAAACTGATTAAAGAAAAACTGTCGTTTCTGCTGATTCAGCCCTTGAGCCTGCCCCCTGCGGACTCCGCGACGCCCCCAGCCGCGAAACCGCAACCGGACGCCAAGCAGTCCGACGCCAGCCCGAAAAAGGAGAGCAAGCCAGACGTTACCAAGGACAATCCGCCAGCCAAAAAATAAACGGCCCCAGGCCCACTGCAACCTCAACTCAAGGCGCCGCCTGATCCCCCGCGCGCATGTCCCGCCCCGATCATTGTGAATTGTGCCAGCGAAAAGTCGCTTACCTCACGCGCCATCATCTGATCCCGCGCACGCGCCACGCCAACAAACGCAACAAAAAGCTTTTTGACCGGAAGGAAGTTCATACCCGCATCGTCTGGTTCTGTCGTCCGTGTCACGATCAGGTGCATGCGGTGTTAACCGAGAAAACGCTCGAACACGAATACAACACCCTCGAAGAAATTGCCGCTCATCCCGAAATCAAAAAGTTCGCTGAGTGGATTAAAAATAAACCGCCGGAAACACGCGTTTCGGTGAAGACCGCTAAATCCCGCCGTTGAGCTGGTTCAAGAATCAATCAAGCCGATCTGGAGACGAGAATAAACCCAATCCAAATTCACACTATCATCCCAAACTGACGCCCCGCCCTCTCCTTAACACCTCGTTTCAACGAGGTGATTGAGACATCGCTCATGAGTGCTTAGCTGTTTTAACAGCTTTCCCGAACTCTCACTGACACGCCTCCCACGTCAGCCCGAACCGCGCGAGATATTTCCGCAAGCGATCCGCATCATTCGTGACTTTGCGCTGCTGCCGCGTCACGCCGTAGAGTTGACGTCCCGCATCCGACAGCGTTTTCGCCGCGCGACACGCCTGCACCACATACGCCAATTGCACCCGGTCAAACAAATCGATCTGCTCCAATTGCTCCGCGCTCAACAGCGAGCGCAACACCGCGTCGTGATCCGTTTCGGTCACTGGCGTCGTCCAGGCTTTGCGCAAGCGCGCCAGTTCGGCCTCCAATATTTCTACCGTGATGCGTCCACCCGAAGACAGCGTCGCCATGCGGGTGATGCACGCGTTCAAATCGCGGAAGTTCGCATTCCATTTCGCCTCCGGCGCTTGCGCGAAGGTGAGAAATCGTTCGCGCACCTCCTTGCTCAACGTCACACGCTGGCCAGTCTTGCGCGCGAATTGATCCAGTTCGTAATCGAGATTCGGCTCGATGTCCTCCGTGCGCGCGCGCAAGCCGGGCAGATGAAATGTCCACAGATTCATCCGCGCCAGCAAATCTTCGCGGAACCGCTTTTCATGCACCGCCAGCGCGAGATCGCAATTCGTGCCCGCAATCAGTTGAAAATCACTCGTCACTTCGCGGTCGCCGCCGAGCGGAGTGAAACGCTTTTCTTCCAGCGCGCGCAAGAGCATCGCCTGCTCATCCAAACCGAGTTCGCCCACTTCATCGAGAAACAGCAGGCCACCATTCGCTCCGCGCAACAAGCCCGGGCGATCCCGCAACGCACCGGTAAACGCGCCCTTCACATGACCGAACAACGCGGACATTGCCGCATCCCCGCGCAACGTCGCGCAATTCACTTCCGCAAACGGCCCACTGAATTGATGCCGCGCTTTCTTCAATTCATAAATGCGTCGCGCCAGTTGCGATTTGCCCGCGCCCGTCGGCCCCATCAGCAGGATCGGCTCCTTCGCGTGAATTGCCACGTGCTCGATTTCCTCGATCAAACGGTTGAACGCCACATTGCGCGTGGCAATGCCCGACTTGAGAAACGACACCGCATCCTTCTGCTCCCGCTGAAACCGCGACGCGATGCGATCATACTTCGAGAGATCGAGATCGATGATCGCGTAACGGCCCTCAGGACTCTTGCGGCTCTGATCGCGTGGCGAGCTTTGAATCAGCTTGCCGGGAAAATGCCGCGACTCCGTCAGCAGAAAGAGGCAAATCTGCTGCACGTGCGTGCCCGTCGTAATGTGCACGAGATAGTCCTCCGCCTCCGGTTTGAATTGATATCCACGCACGAAATCATGCAGCGCGCCATACACCTCCTCGAACTCCCACGGGTCACGAAAATCCTGCACGTGCAACACCACCTCCGTCTCCGGCGAGATGCGCCGCAAATCCTCCGCCACCGCCCGCGCGATATTCTCGTGTTGCTGTTGATGAATCAGATCAAACCGCGCAATCGGCAAGTCCGCATGCTTCGCCAGCGAAACCGTCGGCCGCCACTTGTTCCACCGTTCCTGATGGAACCCATAGTCCATGATATTCCCCAGAAACCCGATCACGACTGTTTTGCGGCTCTTCATAAAATCCAAACTCGAGCCGAAGTCTAAAGCATATCTTTAAAACTGCAATCTTAGCTTAATAGCTAATTTTTAACCTTAAACTTTGAACCCGAAACTTCGACTAGAACTCCTAAATAAAACCATATCTCGCTAATCTTAAACATCTTACAGAATAATTAAAGATTCTGAAAAACACTTGGCACGCCGCTTGCGAATAGGAGGACAGCAGAAATTGAAAGGTGAATATGGCTAACAAGAATTTATTTCAATCGCTCCGCGGCGCGCTGGCGCCGAAGACGAACGCTTTAAACGAGCACAACGCTCCGGCCTATGCGTTCTCAGCCAAGCACGCACTCGCCCAATACGCGGTGACGGGTTGCTTGAACGCGACGTATTACGCCTCCGCCGAAACGCAGCTCCAGAAGGTATTGGAACTGTGCGGCCAAGTGGATGCGCGTTTCATCGCCCAAACGGCGGTGTATTGCCGGCAGAAGGGTTTCATGAAGGACATGCCGGCCTTGCTGTGCGCCGTGTTGTCCACGAAGGATCCGCAAACGCTCCGCGCCGTGTTCGATCGCGTGATTGATGACGGTAAGATGCTGCGCAACTTCGTGCAGGTGCTGCGCTCGGGTGCCACGGGCCGCAAGTCGTTGGGAACGGTGCCGAAGCGGCTCGCTCAACGCTGGCTGGAATCCCGTTCGGATGAACAGCTGTTCCGCGCCTCGGTCGGTAACGAGCCGTCGCTGGCGGATTTAATCAAGATGGTTCACCCGAAGCCAGCGAACCCGGGCCGCGAAGCGCTCTACGGCTACCTGCTGGACCGGAAGCACAACGCGGAAGCGTTGCCGGAACTGGTAAAGCAGTTCGAGGCGTTCAAGGCGCGGCAAACGGCGGAAATTCCGGATGTCCCGTTCCAAATGTTAACGGCCCTGGAATTGGGCCAGAAGGAATGGACGGCCATCGCCCGTCAGGCCCCGTGGCACATGACGCGCATGAACCTGAACACCTTTGCCCGGCACGGTGTGTTCAAGGAAAAGCACCTGCCGCAAATGATCGCCCAGCGGTTGCGCAATGCCGACGCCGTGAAGCGTGCGCGGGTGTTCCCGTATCAGTTGCTGTCGGCTTACAAGTCGGCGAATAAGGAAGTGCCGGCAGTCGTGCGGGAATCGCTCCAGGACGCGATGGAAATCGCGCTGGAAAACGTGCCGCAAATCGCGGGCAAGGTCTATGTGTTCCCGGATGTGTCCGGTTCGATGCGGTCGCCGGTTACCGGCTTCCGCGATGGTTCGACCTCGTCGGTGCGGTGCGTGGATATCGCGGCTCTCGTGGCCGCGGCTGTCCTGCGCAAGAACCCGCACGCTGAAGTCCTGCCGTTCGAGTCGAAGGTCGTGGACGTCCGCTTGAATCCGCGCGACAGCGTGCTGACGAACGCGGAAAAGCTGGCAAACCTGCCGGCCGGTGGAACGAACTGCAGTGCGCCGTTGGTGGCCTTGAACCGTCAACACGCCGAGGGTGACCTGGTCATCTACGTCTCGGATAACGAGTCGTGGGTGGACGCGCCGCACTACGGCCGGTTCGGTGGCAACCGCACGGAGACCATGAACCAGTGGGCTCAGTTCAAGCGGCGCAACCCGCAGGCGCGGATGGTTTGTATCGACATTCAGCCGTACAGCTGACAAGCACG
>JBEHZA010000235.1:0-7756 GCA_048497895.1 Verrucomicrobiota bacterium | reverse complement strand
GTCACGATGAGTGGGTACGTCATCGTGACAATTTGGCCTTTGTATGATGGGTCCGTCAGGATTTCCTGATAGCCCGTCATGGAAGTATTGAAGCACACCTCGCCGCACGCACTTGCGCGCGCGCCGAATGCTTGACCGTGATAAATGGTGCCGTCTGCCAGCGCTAGAATCGCTCTCATGAATACATCAGTAAACGCGACGAGATGCTAGGGCGATGAGCGGACGGGTCAAGAACTAACCGTCAAAAAACGCGCCTTCACGTTACACTTCGGCAACAAACCACCACTTGACCTGCCTTTACCGCTTCCTGGCCTTCTCCAGAGCCGCTATAAACGCCTCCGGTCCGCCTGCTAAATACCCCTCCTGCCGCCAAATCTCTTTCCCCTCCGCATTCAGGGCAATATACGTCGGAAAACCCTCAACTTTATATTTCTCCTGCAATGCCTCATTAGCCGCCTTTAAACGCTCCGGCAGCACCTTTTTCTCCGGAAAATCCACCTCGACCAAGACCAGATTATTCCGGGCATAAGCAGCAAATTTGCCCGTGTCCAACACCTCTTTGTGCATTTTGATGCACCATGCGCACCAGTCCGATCCAGTGAAATCCAGCAGCACCAATTTATTCTGCGCTTTGGCTGCGGTTTGTGAATCCGGCAGATTCGTCGTCCACTCCAATCGCGCACAACCCACCTGCACAACCAACAACAACGCCATCAAACTGAGATACAACTTTTTCATAAGGCTCACTTACTACGTTTGTTTCTGTAAGTGAGACGCGTCAGAACACAATCTATTCTGCCCAAACCGTCTTTCCTCCCACAATAGTCCGAACTGCCTTGCCGCGCAACCGCCACCCGTAAAAGGGATTGTTGATCGACTTGCTTGCCGTCTTTTCGCGCTCAAACACCCATTCCACATCTGGATCAAACACCGTCACATCCGCATCCGCGCCCACACTCAATGTCCCCTTCGCAATTCGCATCAGCTTCGCCGGCGCCACCGTATATTTCCGCAAAATCTCGCTCAAGGATAGCCGCTTCGTGTGGTACAGCGCCATCAGTGAAAGCGCCAATTCGTTCTCCAAACCCGTAATCCCGAACGGCGCGTAATCAAACTCCACTTCCTTCTCGTAATTGCAATGCGGCGCATGATCGCTCCCCAGAATTTCCAGCGTCCCATCCACCAATCCTTCGATAATCGCGTCACGATCCCGGGCCGAACGCAGCGGCGGATTCATTTTGCAATTCGTATCAAACACCGGCCACTTCGGCGCTTTGCCGTTATTGCTCACCTGCTCCAGCAACCCCTTTCCATCCTCCGCCCAGAACACGTCACTCCCCGCAATCGCCGCATCCGTCAGTGTAAAATGATGCGGACATGCCTCCCCACTGATCGGCACGCCGCGCTGCTTCGCTTCGCGCAATAACCGGATGCTCCCCGCCGAACTCAAGTGCTGGCAATGAATCAATGTCCCCGTTAATTCCGCCAATAAAATATTCCGCGCCACAATCGCCTCTTCCCCCGCCGCTGGCCAGCCCCGCAACCCCAGACTCGCACTCCAGTAACCCTCGTGCATCACTCCGTCGCTCACCAGCGCATAATCCTGGCAGTGATCCAGCAACGGCAAATCAAACATCCGCGCATACTCCAGCGCCCGGCGCATCAGTTCATTATTCTGCACGCAATGCCCGTCGTCCGTAATCGCCACGATGCCCGCCTGCTTCAACGATCCAATCGGCGCCAGTTCCTCCCCCGCAATTCCCTTCGTAATCGCTCCCGTTACATACACGTTCACGATCCCTTCCCGCGCCGCTTTCTCGCGGATCAACGCCACTGTGCCCGCTGTATCAATCGAAGGTGACGTATTCGGCATGCACAATACGGAAGTAAAACCACCGATCGCCGCCGCCTTTGTCCCGGTCGCAATGGTTTCCTTCGCCGATTGACCCGGCTCCCGCAAATGCACATGGGAATCAATCAAACCCGGACAAACTACCTTGCCGCCCACATCCACGCGCGGCACGTCTGCTGGCGCACTGGCCCCTGCCCCTGCGCCCACCGCCGCGATTTTGCCATTCAGAATCAGCAACTCCCCGGGCGCATCGATTTGATTCGCGGGATCAATAATCCGGCCATTCACCAGCAACACAGAATTCATTGGCCGAAGATAATACACGGACGCGAATTGACAACGCAAGCGCACTCATTATGATGTGGCCCCGTTGCGGGCGTAGCTCAATGGTAGAGTTCCAGTCTTCCAAACTGGCCACGTGGGTTCGATTCCCATCGCCCGCTCCACTTCCCTTTTCTGCCTGTTCCATCCTTAAACGCACTTTCGACCTATCGCCATTGGGACATTAGGGCTTCGCTATTGGAAATTCTTTCGGATTTCGTCATTCGGCAATTCGTCATCCCCTCCTCATCCATGGTTTCAGATTTCTCCTTTTCGCGTATTCTGCCACCTATTCCGCACTTCAAAATCCGCCTTCCGCACTTAATTATCCCGTAATAGCCCGTAATATCCCGTACAGACTCACTCCAACCTTCACCGGTGTTTTCACTCTCAACCCCTTTACCCATGGCTGTTTGCATTGAATTTTATTCTCGACCATCATTAACCCGCCTAATCCCAAGGAAATTTATCCCGTACAGCGATTTTACCCCGGTTCTGACTGCGCTCACGGATCTCACCCCTTCGAAATTTTTCATTTGAGTTTCTTTCGGATTTCGTCATTCGGTAATTCGTCATTTTCTCTACTACTGCCCCAATACAACCACACAAAACCCCGTTTGTATTTCCCACCGTGGGAAATCCCATCACTTTTTCCTCCTTTTCGCCCCGCCCGCTTGGCACCAAACTTGCCTACCCAATGCCAGTGGTTTAGCTAGTTTTTTTGATTTCTTGCCACGAGTTTTTTGCTAAATACCTAATATGACTAAGGATGGAACCATTTGGGCCTTCGATCTGGGCAAAGCCTCCATCGGCGAAGCCGTCCGGCACGTCAACAGCAACACCTTCTTGCACAAGGCGTCTCTGCTGATACCGGCCGAGTTTGCCGAAACCAAAACCGCTGCCAATCGCCGCCGCATGTGGCGCACCCGCCAGGCGCACAAAGCCCGCGAAGCCTGGCTCGACCAAGTCATGCGTCAATCGGGCATCGAGCCATTGAAAGGCAGGCGGATGGGCAAGGTTGATGAAACTGGTCGGCCAATCCCTCAAAATGAATGGAAGCGAGGCCAAGGCAAATGGGTAGAAATTGCGAAAGGAGACCCTCGGCTGGAGCGGGAATTTGCCGAACCTGGCGATTCAACATGCTACACCTCTTGCCTCCTTCGCATCAAACTATTGCGCGGCGAAAAACTTGAGCCGTGGCAGGTTTATAAAGCTTTCCATTCGGCCATCCAAAGGCGGGGTTATGATCCTGATATTCCGTGGAAAACACGTCAGCAGCGTAAAACGAATGCCGAAAATACTGAAGATGACGAAGTCGGCACGCAACAGAGAATGGAACAGTTCCAAAAAGACTTGGAAACCATGTCGCCTCGCCATCCCGAATTTCATTTCCCTTGCTATTTCGACGCTTGGAAAATGAAGCTATGGAATCCGGCTTTTCCGCAAGAACTCAATTACCGCATCGATTGCCAGGCGGATAGCACTCGCAATCAAATCGTGCCTCGCAAACTTGTCGAAGCCGAAATTCGCGGGTTAGTTGCGGGTGCCGCCAAACATTATCCCACACTTGCGGACAAAGCCGATTATCTGTTGTACGGTCCTACCCAGACTCCTTACGCTTCACACAACGCCAAACTCCGTAAACAATACCACTTGAATGAAGGAGGCGCTGGTGATTGGGAAGGCGTGCTCGGACAAAAGATTCCGCGCTTTGACAACCGTATCATCGGCAAATGTGTGCTCATCCCGCGTTTCAACGTCTGCAAAATCCGCAACGACGAAACTGGTGATATTCACCCGCAATCGCGATTGGCCGCCGAAGTCTCCTTTTTGATGAAGTTAAAAAACATGCGTTTGCAACGTGCTGGCAAGCAAACCGGTTTAACATCAGGCGAAATTGCTGCTATTTTTACCAATCCAGACTTTCAAAAACTCTCGATAACTACAGCCGCCTGGAAGAAAAAAGTTTGTCTTCCTTTGCTTGCCCACCCGCTTCCCGGCCACGAAACGGTGGAAGCGCCAAAAATTTCCGGACGCAGCCGTTTTTGCCGTCCCGCCTTGGATATTCTTAAACGGTTAATTCTTTCCGGAAAATCACCAAAAGACTTTCACCGCGAAGAACTGTCCCGTTTGAACGGAAACACCAATCCGTTAAAGGGCCTGGTTGAATCGGATGTGAAGTTCCTGCTCCAGATGGGCGAAACCTGGGATGGGCTTTATATTCCCAACCAAAAACTGGACGCCTTGGTGCAAAATGCAGAAGACAAAGGAGCCGCAATTATCACTCTCATTGGCTCACAAAACGACCCCATCGTCCGCCACCGCCTCGGATTATTCGTTGATCGTTTGAATCATCTCTCAATCCGGTTCGGAGAGCCGGAAAGCGTCGTCCTCGAATTCGTTCGCGAGGATTTCATGGGCCGAAAAGCCAAGCTGGAATACAATCGCTTCATTAAAGATCGCGCAGCAGAACGCGCCAAATCAAAAAAGGAAGCGGCGGAAGCCGGTGCTTCCGAATCCTCTGCTGGCTTTAAGCTTGAACTCCTCAAAGCCCAACAAGGCATCTGCCTTTACACTGGCGAAGGGCTGGTTCCCACCCAACTCGACCAATATGTCATCGACCACATCGTTCCCCGCGCCAAAGGCGGACCTGATGCCGCTCTCAATTATATCCTCACCACACGGCGGGCAAATGATGACAAAGCTGACCGAACGCCATTCGAGTGGCTAGCGACCGCAGGCGGTTGGGACGCTTATGTAAACCGCGTCCGGGAACGTCTCACCACCTTGCGCCATAAGAAAGCTCAGCTTCTCATTGCGCCCAATGCCGAAACACTGGTCGAGAAATACACCGCACTGGCGGAAACTGCGTGGATTTCAAAATTGGCTCAGGCCATCCTTGATTTGCGGTTCGGCTGGCGCAATGGAAATGATGTCCAGGGGCGCAAACGTGTCGTCATTGTTTCCGGCGGCTTAACCGGACGCATCCGGCGAAAATATGGTCTCAACCGCATTCTTAATCCCAATGCGGCGGACGAAGAAGAAGCTGAGAAGAAAAATCGCGACGATGACCGCCACCATGCGCTGGATGCTATGGTCATCAGCTTCGTTCCCGGCTGGGCTAGAGATTCTAAAAAGACCGGGTTCTTTAAATTCCCTGACGGAATCAACAGGGAGTTGTTCGAACAGGAAATTGCCCAGGTTAACCCTAAAAACATCGCCTTAGAAAAACCCGCCTTTGAAGAAACTATGTACGGTCATCGGTTGATGAACGGCAAGCAATTCATCGTGGGACGCGAATCAATTATCGACTTCGGAACGAGGATGGTAGCCAATCGGCGGGTTTTAAAATCAAGAAAAGACATCGAACCGCATCGAATCGTAGATTCCGCAATTCGTGTTGCCATTGAAAAATTCCTTAACGCGAATTCCGACCTTACTCTCGAAGAGTGGATCAAATGGTGCGAGGAATTCCGACTCAGTAAAAATGGCCCGATTGTTAGACAATTGCTCGTGACTAAATCGAAAGCCGAAAGCACCCAAGAGTACAAAGACGTTTCAAAAGACCAGACCGGACAGTTTCGCCGGGGCGCAAAACATCGCGGCTATTTCGTGTACGAAAGACCCGCACCGACAAAGAATGCACCAGGAAAAATGCAGATCGAGGTGCAACCGATTTATGTCTTTCAGAACAAATCCCAAATTGCCGGAAAATTTACGCGTGATCCAGGGGTGGTTCTCATGGGGTATTTTGAATCAGGATGTCTGGTCCAAATTACTAAACCTTGGAAGTTTCAGGGAAAGGAATACCCCACCGGGGAATACATCTGCACGAGTATTTGGACAAACCGGAATGCAAAATTAAGGCACCCTCGTTTCGGAGAAATCGGTCCCGTGGGACTTCGAATACTTTTTGATGCGGGATTCAAACGGACTTGAAATATGAGCCACCACATTCTCCACATTTTCAAACATGGTTGCACCTTATCCAAAGACCGCGGTTTTATCGTTTGCCGGGGTGAGGATAAAACCGAGAACCGCATTCCGCACGAAGACCTGCGCGCGGTCATTATTGCGGCACGTGGCGTCATGCTCACTTCCAGTTTTATCTCCGCCGTGTTGGAGACCGATGGCATTATTCTCCATTGCAACGAACGCTATCAACCCTGTGGCGTGACCGCGCCCCTGGCTCGCGTCGTGGATAACCGCGCGTACCTGCACCAAACCGAACGGCCCATCCGCCTGAACCACCGTCTCTGGCAGCACATCCTGCGCGGCAAAACGGTTAATCAATTGAAAGTGCTCAAGAAACGGCAACTAGCCTCTCCACACCTCGAACTGGCCATCAAAGAAGACCATTTCGACGAAGGCAATTGTGCCCGCCGCTACTGGCAACTCTATTTTCCCTCCATCGGCTGGGTTTCTTCTTCCCGTGACCGCCGCGAAGAAAACGCCCCCAACCAGATGTTGAACTATGGCTATGCCGTTCTCGGCGCCCTCTGCCACCGCAGTCTTCTGGTTCACGGCCTTTCCCCCTTGCTGGGTGTGAAACACACCACGCGTTATCACGCCGATCCCCTTGTCTATGACATGATGGAACCTTATCGCCCCGCCGTCGATTTACTCATGGCCGAATTCATGGTGGGCGAAGACATCACCATGAAAGGCTGGAGCAAAAAAGTTGGCACCGAACTGCGCGAACGGCGCGTGCAACGCGATCGCATTTCATTGAAATTAATGGATGCTATCGATGCCTCAGCCTCTTCGCTGGCCAACAGTTATAGCGAAAAATCAGACAAACCCTTCTGGGTTCCCGAGATCGAATAATTTCCCGGAAGGACAAGTTACACGAGTCCCTGATTTTTGAACACGTGCGACTGAACCCGGACGCTCTTGAAGATTGAAAAGAAAAGCCCGTTCCGTATGGGATGGATCTTAACCATGTTTGATTTGCCGGTAATGACCGACAAAGAACGCAAAGCCGCCACCAGGTTTCGGAACGACCTGCTCGATAACGGCTATTTGATGATTCAGTTCTCCGTATATGCCCGCCCCTGCGTCAGCTACGAACAGATGGACACCCATATCGCCCGCATCAAGGCGATGATTCCAACGGCGGGAAATGTCCGGCTGATGTTTTTGACCGATGAACAATGGAAACGCGCTTACACAGTGATCGGCGCAAATTACCAGGACGATAATCGCGCCAAAAATCCAAATGTCCCCAACCAAGTGGACTTCTGGGAATAAAACGACGGCGTTGAAACGTGCTAGGCAGTGGTTTCAACGCCGTCTAATTAGTTAAGACTTCACCCCCCGGAAAAGTCGTATAACGAACCAAACTCTACCCTACCAACCGCTTCCGTCAAACCTATTGTATCCGACTTCTCTGGGGGGTGAAGTCAAAACTCGAGGATCCGCCGGCGCGTGGCCGCAAAAATTGTATCCGACTTCTCTGGGGGGTGAAGTCAAAACGGCTGGTGGTGCGGGGAGTGGATCGTGGGCATTGTATCCGACTTCTCTGGGGGGTGAAGTCAAAACACTAGTGAGGTAGCTCATTGATATAGCGGTATTGTATCCGAC
>JBEHZA010000234.1:0-7779 GCA_048497895.1 Verrucomicrobiota bacterium | reverse complement strand
AGGGCATCGAGGCCGTCCCGGCGGGCACCTCGCTGACATGGCGTGCGGGCGCCACGACCTCGCGTCGCTGGTACGACCTCGCGGAGCGCGTCGGTCCCGAGCTCGATCCGCGCTCCGAGGCGATCGTTCGCGAGGAGTACAGCGCGCTCCTCGACGACACGATCCGGCTGCGGTTTCGCGCCGACGTTCCGGTCGGGATCAACCTGAGCGGTGGGCTCGATTCGTCGCTGTTGCTCGGGCTCGTGCAGCGCGTCTACGGTCCCGATAACGACGTCAAGGTGTTCACGTTCGTCACCGGCGATCCGGCGTACGACGAGCTGCCGTGGGTCGAGCAGATGGTCGCGCGGACCGAGCATCCGCTGACCACCTGCTTGGTGACGCCCGACGAGGTGCCCGCGCTCGCCGCGAAGATCCACGCGATCCAGGACGAGCCCTACGGCGGGTTGCCAACGCTCGCGTACGCGAAGCTGTTCGAGCGAGCGCGATCCGAAGGCGTGATAGTGCTCCTCGACGGGCAGTGTCCTGGATCACTTCGAATGGGAGCGGTTTCAAGCTGGCGCCTTCACAAGGACCGCGCGTGCATAAACCGGTGAGCGGCTCAAACAATGCGCCGTGATTCTGACAAACAAAGTGCGCACCGTTTTTAGTGAAGAACCGGTTGTCTCCGTAATCCAGAGTCAGCGGCAGATGACGGCAGACATTTTCGTAAGCCACGATCTTTCCCTGATAACAAGCCGCAAAACCTTCACGCTCGATGCCTTCACGTTTGAACTCAAAGGTAACCGTCTTCCCCTCCGTTAATTCTTTCGTGGTGGCGATGCGTTGCCGGTGCATGGGGAAAGTTTAAGAAACCTGTGGCTGCTGATAAAGGGAAAAGCCAAAACTTACTCACGGCAATTCAATCTGACCCCGGATACACAGTAATAGCAATAGCCGCCTGCCAGCGGTTGGCTATCGCAATCAGTTTTTCCGGGACGATTATTCCACCGCTTCTCCCCGGTCCGCCCGATTTGAATTCATAACCAAAGTCGAAACGCCGATCGGTGGCGCCACGCCATTCATCTAACGCAGCCGACGGAAGCGAAGACAGTAATCGATTAAACCTAGCCAGCACTTTTGCCGGTCCACCCCGGCTATCACGAATCTCGACAGCGAGCAGGTAATCGTCCCGGCCCGACCAGTCGGATCTAAGAATCCTCGCACTCTTTTTGAAGTAAGCGATGAGCTTAACCGGTTCTGCGTGGGAACGAACCTCAAGATCGATATTCAGGAATTTCAACTTCACGAAATCAACCGGATCGAAAGCGGATAGCGATACGGTTTGCCATCACCGGCATTCACTGCGGCCATGATGATGAAGACCAGATTGAGTATCCCCAAAACCACCGCCATGCCTCCGACGGCCACGAGAATCAGCGGCAGAACCAATAAACCTACAATGCTGAAAATCGTGCCCAAAACCAGGACGCAGGCCGCAATATAGTATAGCGTCAGCGAAATCTGAAAATTCAAAGCTTCCTTGCCGTTCTGATCCACGCTGGGAGAATCTCCGCGCTTGATCAGCCAAACCATCAACGGCCCGACCACGTGACCGAAAGGCACGCCAATATAAGCTGAGAGAGCAGCGAGATGGCACATCACATCCCACGTGCGATTCTCCACCCGGACGGGCGCGGAAGGTGGAACTGAAATTGTCGGTGGTGTGGTCGTATTGGCATCCATAAATCACCTGCTTTACCTATGCTGGTAATAAACACTCATTCACTGTTTCAAACAACTACAATTTCGCCGGAGATTTGGAATCATCGCCGGTCATAAATAAGTTGAAACACGCCGGATATAGCCTCATTTTCATGGCCTGCGGATGGTAAACGTGTCCGTCACTTTCCGTTTCCGCAAAGCCGAATCAATGATGGAAAACATTCTGGCCAAAGCCCTCGGTCAGGACGCCGGCCAATTGGCCGCGGAAAAACGCGACCTGCTGGCGCGATTGCTCGGGCGTTTGGCCCACGAAATCCGCAACCCCCTCAGTTCCCTGGATGTGCATGTGCAACTGCTGGAAGAGGATTTGGGGGACCTGGCGCCGGACGTGCGGAACAAACTGACTTCCCGGCTGGAAATCATTCACGGCGAATTGCGCCGGCTGGACACCATCGTCAAACAGTTTCTCCGGCTGGCCGATCCTTCTTCACTCGATCTCGAACGGGTCGATCCGCTGAAAATCGTGCGACACCTGGTGGACTTATTGCGCCCGGAAGCAGCGGCGCGCGGCATTGAAATCGTGCTCGTGCCGGAAGCCGTTCCGCCCACGTTCCTCGCGGACCCATCGCAACTCACCCAGGCGCTGTTGAACCTGGTCGTCAACGCCATTCAAGCCGTGGGCCGCAACGGGCGGGTCGAATTGCGTATCGTGCATCAACCCGCAGCCGATGAGTTGCTGATTATTGTCCGCGACACCGGCCCCGGAGTTTCCGTCGAAATGCAGCGGAAGATTTTTGAACCCTATTTCACCACCAAAAATGATGGCACGGGAATCGGCCTGTGGATCACCCAGCAGATTGCCACGGCGCATGGCGGCTCCATCCTCGTGAGCAATGCCACTGAAGGTGGCGCGATCTTCACCTTGCACCTGTCGTTAAAAGGAAAGGAGCCTCAGCTTGGTTAAATCCAAAATCAACCTGCTGGTGGTCGATGACGAACGTGGCTTATGCGCCGGGTTACAGGAAGCCTTGCGCCGTGAAGGCTATCGCGTGGATGCCGCCAATGATGGCCGCACCGCGGTGAAACTGGCCGAGGACCGCCTTTACAACCTCGTCATCACCGACATGAAAATGCCGGACCTAAGCGGGCTGGAGTTGCAGGCTCAGATCAAGGCAAAAAGTCCCGACACTCTGTTCATTGTCATGACGGCCTACGGCACGGTGGAAAATGCCGTCGAAGCCATTAAACGCGGCGCGTACGATTATCTTTCCAAGCCTTTGGATCTGCAACGCCTGCGCACACTGGTGCAAAAGGCGCTCGAATTTCAAGCGATCGTCGCCGAGAACAACGAATTACGCCAGCGGCTGCGCATCCGTTCCGAAGCCAGCCCGTTGATCGGCGAAAGCGAGTGCATGCGGGCGATTGCCGGCTTGATCGACGAAGTGGCCAACAGCGAGATCACCGTGTTAATCGAAGGCGAGAGCGGCACGGGAAAAGAAATTGTCGCCCGCGCCATCCACTTCAAAAGCCAGCGCCGGAGCAAACCGTTCGTGTCCGTGAATTGCGCGGCGTTGCCTGAACAATTGCTGGAATCGGAATTATTCGGCCACGTCAAAGGCGCGTTCACCGGCGCGATCCATACACGTCCGGGCCGCTTCCAACTGGCCGATGGCGGCACCTTGTTTCTGGATGAGATTGGTGATCTCTCGCCGAAAGGCCAGGGAGATTTGCTGCGCGTGTTGGAAGACGGCGCCTTCCGCATGGTCGGCAGTTCGGAGGTGACACAAGTGGACGTCCGGATAGTGGCCGCCACGAACAAGAAATTGCAGGAGGCGGTCGCCGCCGGAAAATTCCGTGAAGACCTGTTTTACCGGTTGCAGATTGTTCCCCTTCATATTCCGCCGCTGCGGGAACGCGCGGAGGACGTGCCGCTGCTCATTGATTGGTTCCTGGAACATTTCACCGCCAAACACAAGCGCCGCAAAAAAACGATGTCCGCCGAAGCCCTGCAATTGTGCCAGCGCAATCTGTGGCCCGGCAATGTGCGGCAATTGCGAAATCTGGTCGAACGCCTGGTCGTAACCTGCCGGGGCTCCATCATTGAAGTCAAAGACCTGCCGGAAACTCTGCGCGAAGCTGAAGCGCAAATAGCCACCTTCACCATCAAACCGGGAATGTCGCTGGCAGAGATGGAAAAATTGCTGATCCGGCAGACTTTGACCCATGTGACGAACAACCGCGAAGCCGCCGCCAAAGTGCTCGGGATCAGCCGCCGTTCGCTGCAATACAAACTCAAGGAATACGGTTTGCTGCCCGCCCCCGGCGAAGAATAAACCGGGCGCGACCAGACCAGTCAAAGCCCGTCTTGTGCATTGCACCACCACGAGGGAATTACGTGCAATAACTGCACTTTTCAGCTTTTTCCACCCTGTTCCCTTTCCGCGACACATCACCCACAAAACACAACCAACTCCACATTAATGCGTTAGGATTACAGCCTTCTTTTTGGCATACGACTTGCCTACTAAGAGGCATATGAAACAAATGATGGAAAATCTGTTCAAACTTCAGACTCTGGAAATCCAACTCAACCTCAGTGGTCCCGCCGACCACAAAGAATTAAAAGAACTGCGCAAAACCATTCCTGATCCGATTTTAGGTCACTACGACCGCATGCGTGTGCGCGGCAAAAAAGGTGTCTCCTCCGTGCGCAGCAATGCGTGCAGTGAGTGTCACATGAAAGTCCCCACCGGCACCATCGTAACGCTGGTTCATGGCACTGATATTCAGTTGTGCGGCAGTTGCGGCCGTTATCTGTATCTGCCGGAAAACGAAATCCCCAGCGCCAACTCCGCCGTGGCTCCCGTCGAGCAAAAGCCGGCCAAGAAACGCGCCTCCCGCAAGGCCCCAGCCAATGATAACTAGCCCGCCATCCACTCCCGTCAAGACGGCGACGCTGGCGGATTATAGCAATCAAGCGCTGATGGTGCCTCAACTCCGGGAACCGGATTCCGCCGGAGTCATCCAGGAGTTGAGTCAATTGCTGCATCGCGAATCGTACATTCCCGATCTCCTGCCGTTCTATAACGCGGCGATGAACCGGGAATATCTGATCAGCACCGCGATGGAATATGGCATGGCTTTTCCGCACGCGCGGGTCATCGGCCTGGAACGGCTGTCTTTTGCTCTCGGCAAATGTGGCGATCATATTGCCTGGGGACCGAAAGGCGCCGTCCCGGTAGACATCGTGTTCCTGATGGCCGTGCCGGCCACCGACGCCACGGGCTACCTGCAATTGCTCTCAGCGGTATCCCGCTTAAGCAAGAATAGCGAGTTAATCTATCAACTCCGCTCAGCTCAAACTCCGGACGCCATGTTTAGCGTTTTGAATCAGGTTCCCGTAGCTGGCAGTCGTCCAGTCGCACGTTAAGAGCATTTTCAGACCGGCTCTAATTCAACCGCCGCGCTTCCGCCTGTGGAAAGCGCGGCGCTTTTTTCTTCGCCGCTCAGAGTCAGTCTGAGCGTTCGTGTGGGAATCCGCTTCCCATGCGCTCTATTTTTTGCTATCCGTAATTCCAAGAGAGCAACTAATAATGATGACTTGCAACCGTCTCATTGTAGACACTATTTCCGTCGTCGTCGGCCATTCCGGCCGTCGCGCAATTTGTAAACTAAGTCTTTATCTGTTGCTTTTCTCCGGTCTCACGAACACGTTGCTTTCCGGCGCAGAAACGGTGGTTAACCCGGAAAAAACCGTCAAAGACTGGCCCGGAGAAGTCCGGGAAATCCATTATCCCAGCGCAGCCGATAACTCATCGCAACCGGCTTTATTTTACACTCCGTCCGGAAGTCAGCCCCGGCCGTTGCTGGTGGCGCTGCACAGTTGGTCGGCGGATTACCGCCAATCCGCCAGCGCACCCTATGCGGAATGGTGCCTCAAGCATGGCTGGACTTTCATTCACCCCAATTTCCGCGGCCCGAATAATAAACCCGACGCAACGGGCTCAGAGTTGGCTGTGAAAGACATTCTTAGCGCGGTGGATTATGCCCGGAGCACGAGTAATATTGATCCGGAAAGAATTTATCTCGTGGGCGTGTCCGGCGGCGGCTATGGCGCTTTGCTGCTCGCGGGACGCGCGCCGAAACTCTGGACAGCCGTCTCCGCCTGGGTGCCGATCAGTGATTTGAAAGCGTGGTATTTTGAATCAGTGAAACGCAAACAGAAATATGCTCACGATATCGAGCTGGCCTGCGGAGGCAAACCCGAACCCGGTTCAACCGCCGAAAAAGAATGCGAACGCCGTTCCGGCATCACCTATCTACCGCAGGCGATTGGCCTGCCGCTGGACATTAATGCGGGCATTCATGACGGACATAAAGGCAGCGTGCCCGTCAGCCAAACCTTGAACGCGTTCAACGCCGTCGCCGCCGCAAAGGACCGTTTGTCGGAACAGGACATCGCTTTTTTTACTCAGGAAGCGCAAGTGCCGCCGACCTTAAAAAGCGAAGCGGTTAATGATTCCACTTACGGTAGCAGAACTGTGCTGTTCCGGCGCCAATCCGGACCTGCGCGGGTCACTATTTTTGAAGGCAGCCATGAAATCGTGCCGGAGGCAGCACTCGCATGGCTCGCGAAACAACACAAACAATCCCGGGGAGATTAAGCTTAATCATTATCGAACCGTCGTGAAAACAGTATTTAATAATGGCCCTTTAACTATCCGTCCGTTTACAAACGAAGACATTCCGCTTTTGCTGGAAGCCGTATTGGAGTCGCAGTCTGAATTATCCCTTTGGATGCCCTGGTGTCATCCCGCCTATTCCATTCATGACACCGAAAAATTCGTCCGCACGCGTGCGGATGCCTGGGCAAAGGATGAAGATTATAGTTTCGCCATTGTCGATGCGGAAACCGACTGCTTCTTCGGAACTGTGAGCATCAATCGTATTATCCGCGAGGATCAGGTCGGCAACATTGGTTACTGGATCAGAACTTCGGAAACACGCAACGGCCTGGGCTCCACCGCCGCCCGCATGGTGGCCGATTTCGGCCTGAACGAAGCCAAATTAACCCGGCTGGAAATCCTGACCTCGGTTAACAACATCGCCAGCCAGCGCGCAGCGGAAAAAGCCGGAGCCAGACGCGAAGGGGTTTTGCGCAAGCGCCTGCTGCTGTGCGGCCAGGCGCACGATGCCGTCGTCTTCTCCTTCATTGCGGATGATTTGAAGGCTTGAACGGCGGCACGGTCCAGACTAGAACCAGCGGCGTTTCTATGAACAACAATCATGGTCTGTCGCTGGTCGCGCCGCAAATCACTCCCGTACTGGACCCTTATTTTCGCCCGGCAGTACTGGCCAATCGCGCCTATGCCATCCTGGCGCAATCCGTTCCTGACGCGCTGCCCGTGGTCATTGCGCTGGAACAGGCGGATGGCTCAATCTTCCATTTTCGCGCCCGGTTGCTGCCGGAAAATCACGCACAAGCAACGGGCAACTTCACTTATATTGAGCGGCTGGTGAAATTCCTGTTATGGGCGCGCGGCGGTTTTCGCATCCATTGGCAAGGGCCAAAGCCGATTGGCGACCGGTTGCAAAAACATTTCCAGAATACCGCTACGGGAAAATTCGATTCCAATCTGATTGGCGAACGCGTTTACGATCAACCCATCGAAGTTATCACCGTAGGCCCAACCGGACTCCCCGCTGAACGCGCCAGTACCCAACCGCTGGGACGTCATTTGGAAGGCTGCCGGATTGGCTTCGACCTCGGCGGCAGTGATCGCAAAGTCGCCGCGGTCATCGACGGCCAGGTCGTGTTCAGCGAAGAAACCGTCTGGGATCCTTATCACCAGAAAGACCCGCAATATCACCTCGACGGGATCATGGACACCTTGCGTCAGGCGGCAGCACACCTGCCGCGCGTGGATGCGATCGGCGGCAGCGCCGCGGGGGTGTACGTAAATAACCGTGTCAAAGTGGCTTCGTTATTTCGCGGTGTATCGCCGGAATTATTCGAGACGCGGGTGAAGGAAATGTTTTTTGAAATCCAAAAAGCATGGAGCGGCGTGCCGTTGGAAG
>JBEHZA010000233.1:0-7802 GCA_048497895.1 Verrucomicrobiota bacterium | reverse complement strand
TATCAACCCAGGCCAGATCGCCCACTTTGCCATTGGGGCCGATGCCAATGGTGCCACCGGGGCCAGTGTTCAGGTTGCCATAAATGGTGGCGTTGCCCGTGAGCAGAATGTTGGTCAACCCGGAATTGCTGGCGACACCGGCTCCCGCGCGACGGCGGCTGGCGATGTATTGACCGTTGGTGCTGTAATTCGGATCAGTGGAATCAAAGCTATCCACGAGTCCATTCCCGTTCAAGGTGATCTGGCCGCGGGAGAGAATGCCTTTGGAAAACAAGCTGCCGTGAGTCGTGTTTACCCTGACCACGCGCTCCACGTAATTGGAATTCTGCAAAGGAATGGGGACGTAACCATAAGCGTAAATCACCGGTGGACTGACGTTGGAAATAACAACGAACGCATGGGCATCGCCGACGGCGCGGAACCGGAAATATTTGATTCCGTCCCGACGCCAGCCGTCGGTGGCGAGATCAGCCGTGCCATGCTGATTCAACTGCGCCAGCGCCTCTTCAACGCCGGATTCGATCACCGGAATTGCTGAATTCCAGGCTTGCGAACGGGCAATAGAGAGGTTTTGAGAGGCGACCAGGTTTAAGTAGGAAGCCAGCATAAAGCCCGCAATGGCGATGGCAAACAGGCTGATCAGAAGAACGTTCGCGTTGGTATTCGCACAGCGGATTTTCATAGTCATTCCTTGCGCAGAACGATCTTGGCGGACTGCACGCTTTCTGTGTTCCAGGTTTTCCCGAGAATATTGCGGGAGCAGGTCCAGTTCAGTTGCACCAGCTTGGTGGTGGAAGCTTGTGCGGTTGGGTAAACGTCATAACTGCCACCCACGGGGTTGCGTTGAAAAATGGAGAAACTCAAGGTGTCACATTGTGTCAACAAAACCTGCGACTGGTTCTGATACGTGCGCGTTAAAGTTTTCGCTGCGGGATCGTAAGTGTAGGAGAGGGTGCTGCCATTGAAACTGAAATTGAGCTGGCTGGCTGTGCCAGAGATCAAACGATCCGCCTGACGGATTTCCTGCGACATCCGGTCCAGTGCGTTCCGGCTGTGTTGATCCAGATCAACATAATTGAACATGGCGGCATAGCTGCGCGAAGTATGAAATAGCATCAACGCCACCGAGGTGAAAAGAATGGAACCGATGCCGACCGCCATCAGCATTTCGATCAGCGTAAAGCCGCGCCGTTGCGATGAATCAATAGATGTAATTTTGCAATCCATAACGTGCCACCGCAGTTTGCATTTGCCGGGTTCGTTGAATCTGGCCGGAAGTCCAATTCACGGTCAGAATGACCAACCGCATGTTGGTGGCGTAGCTTTCTGAAGTAGGAAAATTGGTGATGACCATTGTTCCGTTATACGTGATGCCGACGCTCGCATTCCGATTGGTGGAAGGATAGTACGACGCGGTGAAGGACCGCGGAATGAAACCGTTGGAGTTAATCTGATCCCAATTGTAAAGCCGGAGTGTTTCAAATTTTTCCTGCATGACCTGAGTTGCCCGCAGATTCTCCCGGGCGAGGGCAATCACGCCGAAACCGGAGCCAATGCCAGCGTAAAGGGAGATAAACCCAATGCCAATAATCCCCGCTGCCATGATCGTTTCAATGAGGGTAAAGGCACCGGTGCGCGTGCGCTTTTGGCGGGTGAATTGTTGGTGGAGATTCATGTTTAAACGCCCGGGACGTGAGTCGATGCCAAAGTTGGCGGATTGATGGAAAACGGCGGCCGTTTCGCAACGGCGATTACCCTCGATTCTACCTGCTCGAATGATTCCATTTTCATTAACGATACCCAGGATGCGCATTGAGCAGTCACACTGCCAAAATTTACCGGCTGGCGGACAAGTGGCTTGCGCGACTTATTTATATGGTTGCAATATGTTATTGTTGAATGGGTTGTGATTTGAATATGAGAATTGAAGTTTTGTGGCACTAAGATTGATAGAGCTAAAAGGAATGGAGGTTTTGGGCTTTGGCATGGGTGGATGGCGGGTGTTTACCGGAGGATGTTGACGCGGATAGGAGACGGAAATTCCACTGGCTGCGGGAATGCGGTTGGGCTCTCTAATTAGGACTAATGCCATGCGGCTCTAGCGTTTTTTTAGCGAAGGCCTTTAAATTGCGGAAATGAGCGCACCAATGATTGCGGCCAATGAAATGAAGACGCTTAATTCGGGACACTTTTGTTTTGAATTTGGGCAGCAAATCCGGAGTGGAAGATTTTCTTAAGAAAGAGAAATCTGCGCGACGAAAATCAGGTTTCTCATGAGCCTCAAGGCCGGCCGGATTGTTTGCTCGCTTTTCATGGTAATTAGCTTACAAAGCAAAGAACCAATCTATGAATGCTTCCATTCCACCGGATAAATTGGAGCAGATTAAAGAGGATTTATTTCACGGTCGAAAGATCGACGCGATTAAGCTATACCGGGAATATACTAACGTCGGTTTGGCTGAAGCCAAGCAGGCAGTGGAAAAAATCGAAGCGGAATTGGGTTCGTCGACACCGGGAAAATCCGCGCCACCGGTTAAAGGCAAAGGTTGCCTGGCGGTGTTGGTGTTGATGATTTTGTTCGCCGCCGGAGTTAGCGCTTGGGCTGTCAGGTGAAATTTAACGGGACTGTTATTCCGCACCGAAAGTGGGACTCAAGTTTCAAAAAATTCTTTGCATATTCGCAAACGGACGTTGGACTGTTCCCGGTTGTAGCGGTATCGTAGCGGTTCGTGCGACTGCTTAGAATAACGACAACGCTGCTGTTAATGGTCATCTGGTGGCCATTTTCGTTGCGTTATGCGGAGACGCCGGCGGTTTCCGGAAGCGCGGTCAAATTGACCGGGGTGGCGCAATTGGGGACGGGGAACAGTGACCGGTCGTTGTTTCTGGAGGTTGACGGACGTTTTCCGCAGGATGCGTATCATTCACCGGATTTACGGCCACTCATACGTTTAGCCGCAAGTTCCGATAGTGTTGATCCAATCCCCGGCTGGTTGAATGCGAGTGGGTTGATTGCCGTCAAGGGCGACTCATTTTCCATACCATCAGATTTTTCGCTAAGCTGGCGTTTTCTTTCCCGTAAGGCTTTGCCTGGCCGATCACCGCCATTGGCAGGTTGATTCTCCTCTGAAGTCGCAAGCTGTGGGCTTTCCTCTGAACGGAGTATTTCCCCGATTGCATTTTTCATTCTGGTTCCGCTTTGGCAGGAACCGCAATTTCAACTTGATAGATTATGAATCAACATCTAGGTGATTTGGCTTTGCTCGGAGGCATGGCCGCCATTATCGCATTGATTTTCTGGTATTATTCCCGGAAGACCGATTAACGCGATTTAGATAAATCATGGGTGGTCATGCGCTCGTAGTGCGTGGCCACCCATTTTCTTTTATTGGATTAAATGAGACAGGTTAACGTCGGCTTGCGGAATAACCGGTGTGGCTTAATCAAACCATTCGTCGTGCTCGTCGAAGGCGGGCACGGGCACGTTAATGATTTTTAACTTTCCCACGGCGCGGTGGCGGCAACCGGGCTTGATGAAAATGGCGGTCATGGGGCGAACGGGAAAAGATTCGCCGTCCAGTTCAATGTGGCCTTCTCCTTCCAGCACGAGATAAATCTCGGTCATTTTCTTGTGATAATGCGTTTGCGAATCGTGCTGAATATCGACGACGTGCATGGTCGCAGTCTGGTTGTCGGGCGTGCCAAAGGCGCGTTTCGTAAAGCCGCAGGGGCAACGCGTGGGTTCGATCTCATCCAGTTGCGCGATCATGTAGTTGGCCATGAGGAAAAGTGTCGGATGATGGCCGAATTTCGTCAATGCGATATCCAGTGAAAGAGAATCTGCTCAGCAGGGTCAGACGGATATTTTGTGAAGTTCGTCAAATTCATCGATTTTCCCGTCTCGGGATTGCCCGGTACCGCGTTCAGATATTTCGGCACGAGAACTTTGACGGTATCCGGCCGGCGGTTATGCTCCAGTTCATACGCGCGTGTCGCAAGATCGATTATCAGTTGACGGCGAGCCTGCTGACGATATTGCAATGTGCCAATGCAGACTTCCATGACCTGTTGATCATCGCGATAATGCAAAAGGTGGTTAAATTTCTCTTTTAGACTCGTGGCGCCGTTTGACCATTTGCGTTCCTCTTCCAGTGTCATTTCCAATGGATCACTCAGTGCGTCGATTGTTTCCAGTGCTTTTACTGTTTCCCGACAGATGGGCGCACTGAGTTGTGGGACCAGTGTGCGCAATCGGAATTCATTAATAGATTCGGCGGCGGTGCCGACCAGTTTATCAATGAGTATGCCGCCACGACAAGCTGCCTGACTGGCACGGATGCCTTCGAGATAAATACGTACGGCGTCATTGGTTCGTTTTTCCCATTCGGCCAAACGTCCTTGGGCGTTAAATATGCGAGCCAGTTCTTTGGTATTCATTAGTTCACGAGTGCTCCAGGCAGCATAATCAGCGGAATACATAACCGGGATCCGGCTCGATTTGTTTAGTCCGATTCGAGCCAAACGTAATGCCTCTTGATTTCGTCCGATGAGTTGAGTGAGTTCAGTTGGAGATTTTTTGTCGATATCTGAAACATTGCCAGAGACTTGCCAGCCCGCCTTCACGAAATCATCATAGCCGTTAGGATTGGGCAGTGGAGGGTGTTCGTAGTGAGATTGAAAGCTGACCGAGATCGCGAGCAAGACGAAGATGAGTCCGCCGAAGGCGAACTTTAGTGTGCGAGCTTTGAGAGTGGATTTCGGCATCGCAATCAGATTATTTGAAAAGACGCGAAGAATCCAATCCGAGCGGCGCGCCGGTTTCGGGATCGAGAGGGACGGTCTTCAAATACTGAGGGACCAGTTGGTGTGAGTTATCGGGCTTTTGGTGGTGGTCCAATTCATAGGCATGGGCGGCGAGAGCGAGGATGAGCCGACGGCGGTTTAACTCACATTTGTAAATCTGAATTTCCAGGCTTTGCCACATTTTTTGGTTTTGTTTCCGTGCGAATAATGTCCACAAGAAGTAGCGCGAGCCGAATGTCCGGCGACTCCATTGACGGTCCCGATCAATCACATCGTGAGGTGATTCCCCGGTGGAATCGATGTGTTCCAAGATGGAAATCGCTTCGTGGGATGTTTTCAAGTCGGGAAGTGGAGCGAGGTTCTTGAGTGGTTCAAGACAAGAATTTTCAAGAGCTATCCCGCTCGCCGTATCGATGAAGAGACCTCCATGGCTCCATTGATTGCAAAAATTGATGCCATCGAGATAAATCCGGGCCGCGTCATTCGGACGGTTTTCCATTTCCGCCAGCCAGCCTTCGGCTTTGAAAAGAAGGGCCAGGCGTTTGAAATTGGCGAGGTCCGTTACATGACTGGCAAGGAATTGCGGGGTATATTCGATTCTTACCGCGCTTTCCTTTTGGAGACCCTTGCGAATGAGTTGCAACGCGGGCGCATTATTGGTGACGAATTGTCGGAGTTGATGGTGTGGCCAGGTGTCGTAACCCATTGATTCGCCTGACAGCATCTGGCCTGCCTTCACAAAATCATCGTAACCGTTAGGATTGGGGAGTGGGGGCGGCTTTTGATCGTTCCGGGCGGTGACAAACACGAAAGCAACAAGGAGCAGGATGGGGATGAGCAGGGTCACTATTAAGATTTTGGGTTTGAAGGGATTCCTGCTCATGGCCGTCGAACGATTGACAAAAAGGTGCGTAATTGTCAACAGTAGCACCCATTCAAAACTGAACATGAACAATCGTCTCCCACTCCTGGCGGCAGCTGCGGTTAGCCTGGCGACTGCCTACCGGCCGATGGCGCAAAGCGCCGAAGCGGATTTTACTCAAAACGTTAAGCCTATTTTGGAATCCTCCTGCGTGAGTTGTCACGGGGCGGATAAACAAAAGGGCAAGCTGCGGCTTGACAGCAAAGAGGCGGCTTTCAAAGGCGGGGAAAATGGCGCGGTGATCGTGCCGGGGGATTCCAAGAAAAGTAAGGTGTTTGCGAGCACGATCCTGCCGGCGGACAGCGATGATGTCATGCCGCCGAAGGAGAAGCTTTCCAAGGAACAATCCGAGGTGTTGCGCGCATGGATCGATGCGGGCGCTAAATGGCCGGATGGGGTGACCTTAAAACAGGTGCATCGCATTGACTTCGTAAAAGAGATTCAGCCATTGCTGGAATTGAACTGCGTCGCGTGCCATCGCGACGGACATGCGAAGGGCGGGTTGCGTTTGGATGTAAAGGCCGAAGCGTTTAAGAGCGGGGACAATGGGCCGAGCATTATTCCGTTCCATCCGGAAAAGAGCAAAAGCTATACGAGCACAATTGCTCCGGCAGACAGCGATGATCGAATGCCGCCGAAGGCCAAGGGCGGCCCGATGACGACGGATAAGACTGATTTGTTGCGGGACTGGATCGCGCAAGGCGCGCCGTGGCCCGATGGGGTAAATTTGACAGCCCGCAAAGAAGAGCAGGGCGGGAGCAAGGACAATCCTGAATTGGCGGCGGCAATTCACAAAAAGATTACCGAGAATCTCAAGGAAAAGAGCGCGGCGGATATGAAGGCATATACCATGACCGTGCCGGGGACTACGGTTTCTTACGATATGGTGCCGATTCCGGCGGGAACTTACGTGATGGGAACGCCTGATTCAGAAGCAGGCCGCAAAGCGGATGAAGGTCCGCAGCACAAAGTGGCGATTGAACCGTTCTGGATGGGCAAATGTGAAGTGACCTGGAATGAGTTCGAGCTGTTCATGTATCCCGACGAATTGCGCCAGGCTTCGGTGAATGGGGGAGCGGTTTCCAAAGACCCGGTGGTGGATGGGGTGAGCCGTCCGACGAAGCCGTACGTGGAAATGAGTTTCGGCATGGGCAAAGACGGATTCCCCGCAATCAGCATGACGCAGCATGCGGCGAATAAATATTGCCAGTGGTTGAGCGCGAAGACGGGCCAATTCTACCGCCTGCCGACGGAAGCGGAATGGGAATATGCCTGCCGCGCGGGCACGACGACCAAGTATTCGTTCGGCGATGATGAATCGAAACTCGGCGAATACGCGTGGTTCGAGAAGAACAGTGATTTCAAATATCAAAAGGTGGGGAAGAAGAAGCCGAATCCGTGGGGATTGTATGATATGCACGGCAACGTGGCGGAATGGTGCCTGGACCAATATGTGGCGGATTTCTACGCGAAGTTGAAAGACTCGGTAGCCACGGAACCGTGGAATCCTTCGCTCACACCGTATCCGCATTCCGTGCGGGGTGGCTCATGGGATGATTCACCGGACATGCTGCGCAGCGGCGCACGCCGTCATTCCGACAAGTCCTGGAAACAGCAGGATCCGCAATTACCGAAGAGCATTTGGTACATGACGGACGCGCAGTTCCTTGGGTTCCGCGTGATCCGGCCGTTGAAGGTGCCGCCGGCGGATCAGATTTATAAATATTGGACAAACGGCGTGGAGAAAGAGTAATTTCAGCGCATCCAACAACCTGAAGCCGAAAGAACTGCGGCGACAACTTTAGCGCATTGTAGAAAGTATAATCATGAACGAATCACAGAACTCGGGTTCCCAGCCGTCGGTGACGCGCCGGGACTTTTTGAAACGGACTTCCTCCGCCGTGGTGGGTGGAGCGATTCTGGGTGGTCTGACCGTGGATCGCGCGGCGCATGCGGCGGGCGATGACAAGTTGAAGATCGCATTGATCGGTTGCGGCGGTCGTGGCTCGGGCGCGGCGAATCAGGCGTTGAGCACGCAAGGAAACGTCAAACTGGTCGCGATGGCCGACGCGCATGA
>JBEHZA010000232.1:0-7819 GCA_048497895.1 Verrucomicrobiota bacterium | reverse complement strand
CGACGCCCTGGTAGCCAGGACCAGTTACTCGCAGGAAATCCAAGCTCAGGCAAAACTCGGAGAAACACAGCAACGTCGTTTTGATTTGGCCAATCTCCGCTACCGGCAGGGCGAGGACTCTTATCTGAATGTTCTTTCAGCTCAGCAGGATCTTTACAGCGCTCAACAAGGTTTACTGCACGCGCAATACAATAAACTCGCCAGCCAGATCGCCCTCTATAAGGCGCTGGGTGGGGGATGGAAATGAATCAACGAATCGATGCCATGAAAATACAGTCCCTTTTCAAACCGCGCCTCATCCTCTGTCTCGCGCTGGTCGCGACGCTGAGCGCTTTGGTGCTCGGCGGCTGCAAACCTCCGGGCGCGGGCATGACCCGTTACGAAACCACCCCTGTCTCGCGGGGAGATGTGGTGCAGCGCGTCACCGCCAGCGGCACGCTCAGCGCCGTGGTGAGTGTGGACGTGGGAAGCCAGGTTTCAGGGAAAATCGCCGCGTTGAATGTTGATTTCAATTCGCCCGTGAAAAAGGGTGAGGTGGTTGCTGAAATTGATCCCACCGTTTACGAGGCGCAATTGCGCCAGGCCGAAGGTGAACTGGCCAGCGTAAAGGCAACCGTGACGCTTAAACGCCAAAATCTGGAGCGCAAAAAGACCCTGGTGCCATTAAAAGCGGCTTCGCAACTGGACCTGGATCAGGCCACCGCCGAACTCGCCCAGGCTCAAGCCGACGTCGTAATCAAAGAAGCCGCCCTTGAAAGCGCGAAGGCGAATCTGGGCTATTGTAAAATTACCGCCCCGGTGGATGGAATTGTGATCTCACGCAAGGTGGATGTCGGGCAGACGGTGATCGCCGCGATGAGTACCCCGGTGCTTTTCACCGTCGCGCAGGACATTGCTAAAATGAACATCAGTGCGCCGGTTTCGGAAGCTGATATTGGCCAGGTGCGCGTCGGCCAATCGGTGGATTTCACGGTGGATGCGTTTCCTGACGAAACTTTCAACGGAAAGGTGACCCAGGTTCGCAAGGCGCCCACGACCACGCAAAACGTGGTGACGTATGAAACCATTATTTCCGTCGAAAACCCGGAGCAAAAACTTTTTCCCGGCATGACTGCGGACGTTTCCATCCTGGTTTCCGAGCGGAAAGATATTCTGAAAATTCCCAATACGGCCTTGCGGTACTCACCGCCTGACGGTGCAGTTTATGATGGCACACCACCGCAGAAACTAAACCGCAACCAGCGCCTTGTTTACAGCACCAGCGCGGACAAGCTGAAACTAAAACCCAGCATTATCAAAACCGGCATTACGGACGGCACTGACACGGAAGTCACCGAAGGCTTAAAAGCGGGTGAAACCGTTGTCACCTCCACAGTGGCGGTCAGTTCGAAAAGCGGATTTGGCGGGCCTCCGCCCCAGGCGCCGCAATGAAGTATGAGCACCCCGGTAATTCAATTGCGCGAACTCGTTCGCACCTACAAAACCGGCGAAGTCGAAGTCAAAGCCGTGCGCGGCGTGACATTGGACATTCACCGTGGCGAATTTGTTGCCGTCATGGGCTCCAGCGGGTCCGGCAAATCGACGCTCATGAACACACTCGGCTGCCTCGATCAACCCACATCGGGAACGTATCTCCTCGATGGCGTCGCCATCGCCGATCTTGACCGTAAACAACTGGCAAAATTGCGGAACCGGAAACTGGGGTTTGTTTTCCAGAGCTTCAATTTGCTGGCGCGGACTTCGGCCCAGGAAAATGTCGAACTCCCATTGTTTTACAGCCACCCCCTGGTGACGCTGAATGATCGGCATGACCGGTCCGTTCAAGCCCTGGAAAAAGTCGGTCTTGGCAAGCGCCGCGACCATTTTCCCAGCCAGCTTTCCGGTGGCCAACAACAACGGGTGGCCGTTGCCCGTGCGCTCGTCAGCCGGCCGGAAGTGTTGCTCGCCGACGAACCGACCGGCAATCTGGATACCCGCACCAGCATTGAAATTATGGGGCTGTTTCAGGAGTTAAATGATTCCGGCATCACTATTGTGATGGTCACTCATGAACTGGACATTGCCGCCTATTGCAAACGCATCGTCGTTATGCGCGACGGGCAGGTCATCAGCGACACCATCAACGAAAACCGCCGCGTGGCGCGCGTTGAAATCGCCACGCTTAATCAGGCGGAAGAGCAGGCCAAGCTCGCCTGAAACCTATGTTTACATTTCTACAAATCCGATTGCTCCAGGTCTGGCAGACGGCGCTGATCGCCTTGCGGGCACTCCGCCGCAATAAGCTGCGTTCCCTGCTTACGGCGTTGGGCATTATTATTGGCGTCGCTTCGGTAGTTGCCATGGTCGCGGTGGGCAACGGCGCGCAAGCCCGCATCACCAGCCAGGTTTCTGCGCTGGGTCAAAATCTGTTGATGGTATTCGCTGGCAGCAAAAAATCCGGTGGAGTGAATTCCGGACTCGGCAGCGCCAGCGTAATTACTCTTGCCGATGCTGAAGCCATTCAGCGCGAAGTGCCGGACGTCGTGGCGGTCAGTCCGGAGGTTTCAGTCACGGCTCAGGCCATCGCCAACGGCCGCAACTGGTCCACGAGTATCGTCGGCGAATCACCGGATTACCTGAAAATCCGCGATTGGAAACTGGCCGCGGGATCGATCTTCACGGAGAGCGAAGTTCGCAGCGCCGCCAAAGTCGCCGTCATCGGTTCCAAGACCGCCAATGAATTGTTCGGTCCCTTGAACCCCGTTGGTCAAAGTGTCCGGATCAAAAATATTCCCTTCACCATTATTGGCCTGCTCGAAAGCAAGGGCGCGGGAATGGGCGGAGCCAATCAGGACGACCGTATTATCATTCCTTACACTACCGCCATGAAGCGCATTACCGGTGACCGCTACCTCCGTTCGGTCAACGTGCAGATCCGCAATTCTGACCGCATGGAGATTGCCCAACAACAGATCACCAGCCTGTTGCGGCAGCGTCACCGCCTGTCCTCCGGCCAAAGCGACGACTTCAACATTTTCAATCAAAAGGAGATTGCCGATACCGTGAATTCTATTTCCAGGGTCATCACCTTGCTGCTCGGTTCGGTGGCCGGCATTTCGCTCGTCGTCGGTGGTATTGGGATTATGAATATCATGCTGGTCAGCGTCACGGAGCGCACTCGTGAAATCGGCATCCGTATTGCGGTAGGGGCAGAACCTGGAGACATCCGGCTGCAATTTCTGATTGAAGCGGTGACCTTAAGTTTGCTGGGCGGCTTGCTGGGCGTGCTCTGCGGCGTTGGTGCCTCTCAGTTAGTTGGCCTGGTGGCCGATTTCAAGGCCGTGGTTTCAACCGGCTCCATTATGCTGGCATTCGGCGTCAGCTCGGCCATCGGAATATTCTTTGGCTTCTATCCAGCCCATAAAGCTGCCGCGTTAGACCCCATCGTGGCCTTGCGCTACGAATAAGCGTTGCCGATGGCCGTTTGTCCCATCACCACGCTCCCTCAAGCTCCCTGAATACTAAAGCTTGCGCCCTCCTTCATTTTCAGTAGCCTTGATTCATTCAGCCGTAACGATCCATACCGCGGATGCAAAAGTGTCGCTTTCGGGGCGTCGTTTCCGGCGGAAAAAGCGGTTCGCGCCAGCCAAAAAGGCGGGCGCAAAGAAATTAATTTTTGAAGAAAATCGGTCAAAATCCAGTCCACTTCACCTGATGAACAAATTCATTCGTATTGCCGGCTTGCTTCTGGCCTTGTGCGCCACCGTAGCGAGTGCTCAAACGCTCACGCTGAACAAGGGCGATCATATCAGTCTTATTGGCAACACCCTGGCCGACCGCATGCAGCATTTCAGCTATCTGGAAACGCTCATCTACGCCCGCTACCCGAATTACGACCTGGTGTTCCGCAATCTTTCCGCCTCTGCCGATCAAGTCGCCGGTTTCACGGATAAGCCTGACGGCAACGCCCGGCTGCGTTCCGAGAACTTCGGCACGTCCGATGAATGGCTCCTCAAGACGAAAGCCGATGTCATCTGGGCCTTTTTCGGATTCAATGAATCCTTCGCCGGCGATGCCGGATTACCCAAGTTCAAGCAGGACCTCGAAAGCTTCATCAAACATGCGCAATCGCAAAACTACAGTGGCAAAGGCACTCCCCGCATTGTTCTCTTCTCGCCCATCGCCAATGAGAAAGCCAGCGACCCGAACCTTCCCGATCCTACGGCTAACAACGTCAATTTGAAGAAATACACCGCTGCGATGGCGGAAGTGGCGAAAGCCAACAAAGTGCCGTTCGTGGAACTCTATTCCGTTTCCGAACAACTCTACGCGCAAGCCGCGAAGAAGAAGCACAACCTCACCATCAACACGATTCACCTCTCCGAAGAGGGCTACAAGCAACTGGACCCGGAAATTTTCCGCGCGCTCTTTGGTGAAACGGCTCCTTCCGGCAATTTTGAAAAACTCCGCGCCGCGGTGAATGACAAAAACGAAGAATGGCACACCCGTTATCGCACGGTGGACGGTTATAACGTCTATGGCGGCCGTTCCGGGCTCGCCTATCTGGCCGGCAAGAGCGGTTTCAAGCAGAACGAAAAAACTCCCGAGCGCCCGTATATCTCCAACTATCAGGTCATGCAGGAGGAAATGACCCAGCGCGACGTCAAGACGGCGAATCGTGATTTGCGTGTTTGGGCCGTGGCCAAAGGCGGCGATTTGAAAGTCGATGACTCGAACCTGCCCGCCGTGGAAAAAGTCGGTTCCAACAAGCCCGGCACGAATGCCGATGGTTCCTACACCTTCCTGAGCGGCGAAGAAGCGATCAAGCACATGACGGTCGCCAAGGGCTGCAAAGTCACCCTCGTCGCCAGCGAAGAACAATATGCCGACCTCATCAGCCCCGTGCAAATGGCCTTCGATACCAAGGGCCGTCTCTGGGTCGCTGCCTGGCGCAATTACCCTGAGCGCACGCCGGATAGCAAAGTGGGCGACAAACTCCTCGTATTCGATCTCGGCGCCGATGGCAAGCCTACCAAGGTAACGACGTTCCTGGATGATCTGAATTGCCCCACCGGCTTCCAGTTCTACAAAGACGGTGTGCTTGTGATGCAAGCGCCGGACCTCTGGTATGTCAAAGACACCAATGGCGACGGCAAAGCCGATTGGAAAGAACGCGTCCTGATGGGCATGGACTCTGCGGATTCCCATCATACGGCCAACTCCCTCGTGCTTGATCCGGGTGGCGCTACCTATTTGAGCGACGGTGTCTTCCACCGCACGCAAGTGGAAACCGCTGCTGGCCCGGTCCGCAACATCGATGGCGCGATTTACCGTTACGAACCCAACACGGCGAAATTTGAACGCTACGTTTCTTACGGCTTTGCGAATCCGCACGGCCGCGTGTTTGATTACTGGGGCACGGACATCATTACCGACGCCACCGGCAACGCGAGCTACTTCGCCCCCGCGTTCAGCGGTTACATTGAGTTTCCGAAAAAACATCCCAAGATGCAGGAATTCTGGAAGCGTCCTTTCCGTCCCTGCGCGGGCACAGGAATGATTTCCAGCCGCCATTTCCCGGAAGATTTTCAGGGGAATTTCCTGAACTGCAACGTCATTGGCTTTCAAGGCATCTTCCGCGTGAAGGTGACCGAAGACGGCTCCGGTTTGAAGGGTGAAACCATTGAAGACCTCGTCAAATCCGATGACCCGAACTTCCGTCCTTCCTCTGTTTCAGTCGCGCCCGATGGCTCAATCTATTTCCTTGATTGGCACAAGCCGCTCATCGGCCACATGCAACATCACTTGCGCGACCCCAATCGTGACAAAGATCACGGCCGCATTTACCGCATTACGTACGAAGGCCGTCCGTTGCTGAAGCCCGTGAAGATCGATGGCCAGCCCATCGAGAAGCTGCTCGAAGTGCTGAAAGAACCGGAAAACGATGTCCGCACCCGTGCCAAGATCGAACTCGGCAAACATGACAGCGCCAAAGTTATCGCCGCCTTGAACAAATGGACGGCGAAGCTCGATCCGAAAGACAAGGACTACGAACATCAAATGCTCGAAGCTCTCTGGGTGCATCAATGGCACAATGTCGTCGACGAAGAATTGCTCAAGCGCGAACTGCGCTCGACGGATTACCACGTCCGCGCCGCCGCTACCCGCGTGCTCTGCTACTGGCGCGATCGCGTGAAAGACCCGCTGGCATTGCTCAAAGTGCAAGCCAATGACGAAAGCCCCCGCGTGCGCATCGAAGCCGTTCGCGCGTGCAGCTTCTTCACCACCAGCAAAGCCGCTGACGTAGCCCTTGAATCGCTCAACTATCCCCAGGATTATTACCTCAAATACACCCTGGACGAAACGATGGCCGCGCTCGACAAATATTTGAAAGCCGGCGCCAACTAAGCGGATTCTTAAGGTTTCGACTCATTCAGGGCCGCCTCGTGCGGCCCTGATTTTTTTCTGCCGGTGATGTTGAAACTTACGCCTTCCCACGTTGCCGCTGAACTTCGTAAAGGAACGCGACGGAAAGAAATAAATTAATGGATGGGCAGTCGCAACACTTCTACCAGCTTACGGGCAATTCTGCGCCGCCGCTGCTCAGTGACATTGCCTTTGGCGTCATCAAAGCCGGCTTTGGGGAGAAGATAAATCCGGTCGCAACGAACCAGGGTTTTCCAGTCCAACCCATCACTTTCATCCAGCACTTCTTCCGTCGGCTTGGGGCCTCGATTCACTTTGGCCGAAGTGCAAATCAAGGCATTTACCTCTTCGAGGTCGGCATTTTGGCAGGTTTCGTCGTTTGAAATGATGACGGCGGGATGGCGTCTCTCTTTGCTGAACGGAAACATAATGACGTCCCACTGTTTCATTGGAGAGGTGTCTTTGTATTCCGGCTATTCAAGGTCTTGAGGAGCGCGAATGATGGAAGCTTTCGCCAGTCGGTTAGCTTCAGCGATTTCCTTCTGACTGTAACAGCCCGCAAAAAAACCGGCTGGTCGAATCGGAATCGGTTCAATCTCCGGGACTTCCTGCAAAAGAAAACGTTTTTGGCCGCGCAGGATATAAACCGGCTCGCCCTGACTCGCTTTGTCCGTCAGACGTCCCAGGTAGGTCTTGGCCATGCTTAAGGTAAATATCTGCGCCTGTAGGTTCAGTTTCGGTTTGCGTTGACGGGAATGGCTGGCCACTTTCATAGCCTAAAGGTAGGCTGAATGCAGCCTGAAGTCTAGCGATTTTCTGAGAACTGCGGGCGAAAAGTCTCACGCCTTCCCACGTTGCCGTTGAACTTCGTAAAGGAACGCTGCCGACGCGCTGCTGACATTCAAGGAATCCACCTGGCTGTGCATCGGGATGGCGACAGCCTCATCGCACGCGGCTAATACGGCGGGCGAAATGCCTTCGCCCTCACTGCCCAGCACGATGCAGCAATCCGTTGCCAGTTTCGTTTGCGACAGCATGACTTGATCCGTATGCGGGTGTGCCGCCACGCTGCGAACGCCATCGGCCCGCATTTGCGCGAGCGCTGCTGTCAACGAAGCCACTTCTACCAGAGGCAGGCGGAAGATCGTCCCCATGGAACTCCGGACGCTCTTTCGCAGAAAGGGATTGCAGCACGTCTCGCCCACAATCAATGCCTGTACGCCGAATGCTGCACAGTTGCGAATGATCACGCCCAGATTGTCCGCATTGGTCAGCCCATCCACTGCGACGAAGAATCGCGGTGCTGCGTTGTTATTCAAAGCCGTTGCCAAAGACGTTTGCGCGGGAATTTTCCCCACAGCCATCACGCCTTGATACATGGAGAAACCGACGAGCGTTTCCAGTAACTTTTTAT
>JBEHZA010000231.1:0-7881 GCA_048497895.1 Verrucomicrobiota bacterium | reverse complement strand
TTTGAAATGTCCGGCACCGTTTGACCAGATCACCTTGCTGCGACCGGGACGGTCGCTGTCCGGGACTGGCCAAGACCAGGAATTGTTCGGGAACAGATTTAGACGAACTGAACACCTTCGGCATCTTTGGTAATAGTACAAATGTCAATGATGGCCCAGATCGCGGAAACAATGGGACCAACAACGACAAGCGAACCAATCACCGCGATAAGGAGCTGCGTAACACCCTTCTGATTATAACCCGCGTAAAAATTATGAATGCCCAGAGTTCCCAGAAAAAGTCCTAAAAGAATAAATACCCAACGCGCCTTGGCGGCTTTAATAATAATTGGTCTGGCCGGAAAAGCATAAGCAGATGGAGGCGGAGGCAAAGGTGGGGGAACAACGATCGGCTCAATGGTTGCTTTGATGGTAGCGAGGGGCGTCCACTCCGTCATGCCGGGTTGAAAATACAACGTCTTGAGCGTCAAGCGGCCAGTATTCCACATGGATCTGATCTGGTTAATAGTGAAGGGACCTTGCTCCTTATCATCCAGAATCAGATAGTAAATGTCTTCAGCCATAAACCTCTTTCAGGCAAATAATGCGGTAACTTTCCTTCCTTCAATCGCGCTGTCCACCAATGGAAGTTCTGCACTTTTTATCGAAGCAAGTCACGGAGAAAGAAATTTTTTACCGGCCGCGAAACAATCGCTTTAACCGGGTTGGCGGGAAGCAGTTCCGCGCGGGGAAAAGTTATTCACATTCGGAGGGGTGGGACGGGTATTGTCCCACGGTCTGGCTAAAACTTATGGCGAACTCTGGTGAAAACCTTGAGCAAATGCGAAGCCGCCAGAGGGAGGAGTTGTTATGAGTCTGTTAAAAATTCGCGTACGGCTGGAGCCGGAATTGGAGGAGCTGGCGGCCAGTTGGTCCCCGGAAAAACGCCGGGTCATGGCTAAAAAACTGCGGCGCTGGGCCCGGCAATTGGACGTCAGCGCCCATATTCTTACCTCCGATCACTCTCCCCGGCAGCCTTCTTTAAAAGTTTTGCCGCATCGGAAGACCGTTTTGAACTGAGCGAGCGCAAGGTGGGCCGTCCGCCGCGGGTGCCGATCCCGGGCCGGGTCACCGTATGAATCACTCCGCGCAAGGCTTCCGCCATGGCTTCCCGGCGATCGAACGGAAGTTCGCGCAGATCAGCAATTAATAAATGCTCAAAACCCTCCAGCGGCGACGCGCCATCGAAGATGCCCTCCGCTTTGCCGAAGCCTTCAACGAGAATGCGCAACAACCGCAGGGTCACGGGCGAAGCGGTGACCTGGTCATTGACGATCTGGCTGACAGCGCCCTGGGTGATGCCGAGCTTCTCGGCGGTGATCGTTTGGGTCCAGCCGGATTTCCGGAGGAGACGGATGAATTCCGCATTAATCGGGTCAGGCATAAAAAAATATTAGTCGCTTATTTTTTCCTATTGACGAATTACGCTGCTAATAGTAATTCTTGTTAGACGCTAATGAGGAGGACCGAAAAAATCAACGAAAAAAGTACCTTTGGCCCCGGCGGGCTGGAGGAAACAACGGCTTTAAGCCCACTACTTTTTACTCCGGCAATGCCAACGCAACAGAGTGCCGGCGGCCACCCTCAGCAACCCACTCTGCTTATGACTTTGCTTGATTCCAATCCCCGGCCACGGGTTCAGCCCATCACTTTGAAAGTTCACACGCCGCTGATGAGCGTGGAGACGGCGCGGGCCTGCCTGGCCGACGCTTCGGAAGATGACGTGTTGCGAATGATCGAAAGCCGCGAATTGGAATGGGCCTGGGACATTGCGGGCAAAGGCAGCAGGCGCCGGCAGTTGCGAATTTTGTCGGAATGCGTGGCGCAACGACAAAACGGGCACGCAACGAAGCTGCCGTTTGAGGAGGTCATGCAATTAATTTTTGGCGCGCCGCGATATTACGTCACGGGCAAAGAAATCTACGCCGCGCTGAACTGCTGCTCCACGCACGGCATGAACCTCCTGCACGACGGCGCGCTGCAATGCCTGCCGCGCTCGGAATGGCGCACCGGCCCGAAGGGCTCACCGCACGTTTTGTGGACGAGCCTGGCCGAATTTATGAAAGAACGGCGCGAACCGAATTACCGGTGGACCAAGGAATGAGGAACACCCCGCATTTTTGAAAATGACTACGACAAAGAACGAAAACTGTTTTATGATTACGACTCCGCAAACGACTGCTTTACCAGCCCAACTCGAACATTCAGCACTCTGCGAACTGGCCCGTTGTTTCTGCCAATTCATGGGACGCCCGCGGCAGACGGACCTCGCGCTCTTCGGCTTTACCGATGTGCCGGATCTGATTCTGCGCGGCTGGATCAGCCGTGAACCGGGGCGTTTCAGCTTAGGTTATGTGCCCGGCGCGATCGTGCAGGCTGAGATGTGGCGAGTGAATCCGGCCTTGTGCCAGGCATTGAATCTCGAACCGATGGAAGCGGAGCCAGCGGCGTTGGCCCTCAGCCAGCACGACTGATTCGGGACCATTTATATATTCAATCCGCATGTCACCGATGTTTTCGGCCTTACCAACAGCAGCTTATACTTTAACCCATGGGAGCACAGCGCGATTCGTTGCTTCGCGGCCTCCTACCCGCCGCAACTACCCGGCGAATCCCGTCAGCGCGGCCTTTTCCTCCGCGCGTGTGCCCGTGGGTCATTTTTAAAACAACAACTAAAGCAAACCATTGAACTATGAGTAAAAAAACGAAACACATTCCCTGCATCGTCGCCAGCCGTGAAGGCTTGCAAGGCATCGTGGGAGAAATCATTCAACTGCGGCTCGAACACACGGCCCTGACCACGGAGATGGAACAGGAACTGGCCGCGGTGCAGAGGAAATATCAACCGAGACTGATGACTCTGGCGCGTCAGATTCAGAGCCGCGAATCCGGCGCTTACGTGTGGTGCCATACGAATCGTCCGGCGTTTGGCGAAAAGAAATCGCTCGAACTGCCGTGCGCGACGATCGGATTCCGGCTGACGCCGCCGCGCGTGGAGAAACTACTGGAACGGGATACGTGGAGCGCGGTGGCGCGGCGATTGGAATTACTGGATTGGGGCAAGACGTTCGTCAGCTATGCGGAACCGGCTCCGAACAAAGAGGCGTTGCTGCGGGAACGCGTCAAATTGACGACGGAACAACTGCATCAGGCCGGCATCAGCATTGCGCAGGACGAGAACTTCTTCATCGATCCGAAATCAGAGGTGCTGGAGGCCATCAGCAAACGGGAAGCGGCGTGAAAAGTGGTGACGAAGGCGTTTTGTCCGGCGCGCTTCCGTAGAATATTCGACAGGGACATTCGCTGAAGACCGGTTTGCGCCAGCGCAAACCACTTTGGCTCCAGATCATTCGGCGGGTAAATCCCGCCGAAAATCTTTTGACAGTTTCCCGGCTTCGACTAGCCTGTTTCAAAATCCAAACCTAAAGATTATGAGATTCGGCATTAATTCCTTTTTATACACTTCTCCGTTTACCAACGAGAGCACGAAGCTTTTCCCCAAATTCAAGAAATGGGGTTTTGAGACGGTCGAAATTCCCATCGAAGACCCGTCGCATATTGATCCGGCATTTGTGAAGACGCAGCTCGATAAATACGGTCTGGCGTGCGGTTCCGTCTGCGCGTGCATGGGGCCGGGACGCGATTTTCGCGGCACGGCGGAAGAACAGGCGACAGCGATGACCTACTGCAAAGCGATCATTGATCAGGCAGTGGTGTTGGGCTGTCCCTCGGTCATCGGGCCGGTTTACAGTGTGGTGGGCAAAGCGGATGCAGTGGAACCGGCGCAGCAAAAGGTGGAATGGGATCTGGTGGTGAAGAACCTCAAGGTGCTGGCCAAATATGCAGAATCCAAAGGCGTCCAAATCTGCATTGAGCCGTTAAACCGTTTTGAAACGGATTTCCTCAACACGTGCGACAAGGGATTGAAGCTCATCAAAGCGGTGGGTTCCAAGGCCGTGAAACTGCACCTCGACACGTTCCACATGAACATCGAGGAGAAGAATCAGGCGGCGGCGATTATCAAGGCGGGCAAGCACCTCGGACATTTCCATGCGTGCGGCAGCGATCGCGGCACACCGGGCGGCGATCACATTGACTGGAAGCCGATCGTGAAGGCGTTGAAGCAGATCAAATACAATCAGGACGTGGTGATTGAATCGTTTACCACCGACGTAAAGGTGATTGCGCGCGCGGCGGCCATCTGGCGCAAGATTGAGCCGAATCGCAACGACATCGCGGTCAAGGGGCTGGCGTTCCTCAAGAAAGCGTTCAAGAAGTAAGTCAACTGACTCTGTTCCAATATTATTCTCATGAAAAAAATCTCTGCTCTGCTCGGAGCAATGCTCCTGAGCGTTTCGTTACACGCCACAGCGGGCGAATTTGAATCCATCTTCAACGGCAAAGACCTGAGCGGCTGGGAAGGCGTGAAGGAATTGTGGTCCGTGCAGGATGGCTGCATCACCGGCAAGACGACCAAGGAAGTGCCGGCCAAGGAAAACACGTTTCTGATCTGGAAAGGCGGCGACGTGGCAGATTTCGAATTGACCTGCCAATACCGCATTGTGCCCGGTGACGAAAAAGGTTTCGGCAATTCCGGCGTGCAATATCGCAGCAAGATCGTGAAACCGGAATACTTTGTAGTGTCCGGTTATCAGGCGGACATGGAAGCGGGCAAGACTTACTCCGGCATTCTTTACGAAGAAAAGGCGCGCGGCATTCTGGCCAAACGCGGTGAAAAAGTGGTGATTCATGAAGGCGCTGAACCCAAGAAACCGAAGCTGGAAGTCACCGGTTCCGTGGGCAGCAGCGAAGAAATCCAAGCCTCGATCAAACAGGGGGAATGGAACGATTACAAAATCGTGGTGAAAGGGAATCATCTCCAGCACTTCATCAACGGCCATCAGACGATTGATGTGACGGATGAAACAGCGTTCGGCGCGAAGAGCGGTATTCTCGCGCTGCAATTGCATGCGGGTCCGCCGATGATGGTTCAATTCAAAGATATTAAGCTGAAAAAGCTCTAAGCCGATGGGCAGGCCGCGTTCGCGAGGACGCGGCCTTTTTTATTGCTGGCAACTGTTTGAAGCTGGCGGCACCAAAAAGGGCCAATCCCTCCCCTACTCTCTGGAAAATCAAATATGAAAAAGCTGATTCTTGGTTTTATTTTTTGCGCGGCAATCGGACTTATCTGGTCCGGTTGTTCCACGACGTCTTCCTCCACGGCAGCCGCACCGAAGAAGATTATTTTTATTGCGGGCAATCCGAGCCACGGGCCGTTGCAGCACGAACATCGCGCGGGTTGTTTGTTGCTGCAAAAATGTCTGCAAAATTATCCCGGTGTGGTTTCCGAGGTATATTCCAACGGCTGGCCAACGGATGAAAAGGTATTTGAAGGCGCAGCGGCGGTAGTGGTTTACAGCGATGGCGGCGGCGGTCATCCCCTGCTCCAGGGCGATCATCTGAAGACCATTGGCGAGCTGATGAAAAAAGGCGTCGGACTCGGTTGCATTCATTATGCCGTGGAACCGACAAAGGAAAAAGGGCAAACGGAATTTCTGGATTGGATCGGCGGGGCGTTTGAAGTGAATTGGTCCGTGAACCCGCATTGGGACGGAGATTTCACGTCGCTGCCGTCGCATGCAGTCACGCGCGGGGTGCATCCGTTCAAGACGAATGACGAGTGGTATTTCAACATGCGCTTCCGCGACGGCATGAAGGGCGTCACGCCGATTCTCTCAGCGATTCCGCCGGAGAGCACGATGAGCCGCAAAGACGGACCGCATGAGGGCAATCCGGCGGTGCGCGAACTGGTGGCGAAAAAGACGCCGCAACACGTGATGTGGGTGGCGGAACGCGCGGGCGATGGACGCGGGTTCGGCTTTTGTGGCGGACATTTCCATAAGAACTGGGGCAACGACGATCAACGCAAGCTGGTGCTGAACGCGGTTCTGTGGATTGCACACGTAGAAGTGCCGAAGAATGGCGTGGCATCGAAGGTGACGGAGGAGGATTTGCTGGCGAATGTCGATCCGAAGCCGGCGAAGAAGTAGTAGAAATTGTTGAAGGGTTGAAAAAGTTAAAAGGCCGGAGCGACTGCAACAGGGCGCTCCGGTTTTTGTTTTGGGAGAAGGTGGGTTTATAAGGAAGGCAGGAGGGTAGGAACGGAAAAGACGGAATCCTAAAACGTTCTTTACAAATAAGTTGGCGAGCGTAAACGTTTTGGACTCGAGGAGATGTATTGCCATGAATATTTTAAGGTGGTTATTCGGGAAAAAGTCGGATCAATCTGCGGCAGAAAAGGAAGTGCCGATTCCGCAAAAAGGCGGCAAGAAAGGTTATGATTTTAAATGGTATGCGCCAGGCGCAGACAATCCATTCGGTATTCGGGTTCTCGATTGTCGCCCCTTGACCTGGCATGTAATCGCCACCACAAAAGATAAGGCTGTGGCCGAGAGCTATAACTTTTTGCGCACAAGTAATGGGAAGGATTTGATTAGCGTTCCCATTAAAGACTCCATTCGTATTCCAGCCGCTTTGAAGTTTCCGCACAACGGCGGGACACCAAATAGCATCATTTACAAGGCTGGTTCAATGGATGTGAAGTGGGATATCTATTTTTACGATTCGATCTTTCTGTTCGCACGCAGTTGGACGGGCGAGTTGTGCTATCGTGCGACAGCGACGGTAGGAGCATCGGAAATAGTCATTACGGAGATTGAATGCCCGCGTTCAGATGCCAGCATTGCGGCTTCACACGTTTACTTTTTGATGGGATCGCACGCCATGCGTCGCGTACTGCCACACCAAGTTCCGAGAGACACGCCCGAAGATCCAATGACAATCGCAACTTTGTCATTTAGTCTCTTTGGAAAACTTGGATGTTACGCCACGTTTGAAGACATTACGACTATTCAAATTTTACCGCCGAAGTCGCCGTAATTTAATTTGCCTACCGAATATTTCGTGCAGGCGGAGAGCCGATGTACGACTCGCCGGAAGAAACACCGGACTGGAAAGTCCGATGAACCAGCAGGCTGGAAAGCCGGCTTTACGGCGTGGACCGGAAATCCGGTTGTTCGTGGAACCACCGAATATCCGGTGATTCTTTCGATGGGTGTTGGTGGACTTTTTACTGTTTTAAGTGATTAAAAAGTTCCATGAGAGTTTCGACGATTTTGGGGGCGGAATCGACTTCGAGGTAGGCAGAGCGGGCGCGCCAGGTTTCGTAGCCGCCGAGGGCGTGTTGCTGGACGGTGGGCAGATAACCGTTGTAGCCGTTGGCGAGTTCGATGGTAAAGGTGGGCTTGAAGGGGCTGCGGGCTTTGATTTCGAGGCCAATTTCCACGAAGACTTCGCAGGGCACAGCCGCAATGCCGAGATCACCGATGCGATAGGTCTGGAGCTGGAGGGGCACTTGCGCGGGGTAGTCGTTAATCAAAACGGTTTCGCGCGCGTAGAGTTCTTCGAGCGTGCTCATGCGCGGCAAGGTGCGGGAACGGGACATGACTTCTTTGGCGTGTTCGACTTCGGGCGGAGTCGGTTTGCGGACGGCGAGCTTGATTTCTTTGGTTTGCACGCCGAGGGGCACCCAGTCCTGCCAAACAATTTTTTGATAGGTCTTGAAGGCTTCAGCACCCACGACGTTAGCGACAAAGTTAATTTGTTCATAAGGACCACGCTTGGGCTGGCCACCGCGGAAATTGACATTGTTAATATCGCCGCTGGTGCCGTTGGACATGATGCCGACAAACGGCGGATCGGATTGATCGGCACCGAGGAGTTGCTGGATGCGGCGCGCAAACGCGCCGTAATAATCGGCCGAGATATGACCGCCGCCGACAC
>JBEHZA010000230.1:0-7925 GCA_048497895.1 Verrucomicrobiota bacterium | reverse complement strand
GGCGGCGTCCAACCGACAAGACGCGCGCCTTAAACTTCTCTGGTATTGTAATCGGCTTCAAAGGCGGCAACCTCAACGGTCTCGCCGTTAACCTCGCCCAATGGGAGGAGAATAATAAAATTACCGTGCAGCAGGGCGAACTCAACGATTTGAATGTGAAGCTTAACCTCAATACCGGTTTGTTCAGCGGCAAATTCAATCATCCCGTCACCGGGAAAAGCACGGCTTTTGAGGGTGCGCTCTTGCAAAAACAAAATTCTACCGCCGGCTTCTTCCTCGGCACGAATCAAAGTGGCAGCGTCTTTTTTAATGCCCGCTAAGAATTGGCCCGGACAGCGATCGTCCCCGGTCGCAGCAAGGTGACCCAGTAAAACAGTGTCGGACATTTCAAACCCGCTTGCACAAGCGCATGTTGCTGCGACCAGAGACGGTCGTTGCCCGCTCCAACCCATTCTCCATAATCGCAATAGAATCGTCACGGTGGCACTCGCTTTTTCTACCGTGGTGTTATAGTTTAAGCGGTCTATGACGTTAAACGAACAGATGACGCAATTGGCCCGCCAGGCCAAACAGGCGTCGCGCGCGCTGGCTCTACTGAGCACGGCGGAGAAGAACGCCTGTCTGCTCGCGATGGCCGAAGCGCTGGATAAGAGCGCGCAAGCGATCAAGGATGCCAATGCCATCGACATGGCAGCCGGAGCGCAGAGCGGGCTTTCCACCGCCATGCTCGACCGGTTGAAACTGGATGAAAAGCGCATCGCCGGAATGTCCAAAGGTCTGCGCGAAGTCGCCGCCCTGCCCGATCCGGTGGGTAAACTACTTGATAAACGCGTCCGTCCAAATGGACTGGAACTGCAAAAAATCAGCACGCCCATCGGCGTCGTTGTCATCATTTACGAATCCCGTCCGAACGTCACGGCGGATGCCGCGAGCCTCTGCTTCAAATCCGGCAATGCGACCATTCTGCGCGGCGGCAAAGAAGCGCTTCATTCCAATCGCATCATTGCGGACGTCATGGTCGGCGCGGCCAAAAAATATCTGCCCAAATTTCCCGAACACGCCATTCAAGTCGTTCCCACGACAGACCGTGAAGCCATCAAAGAACTGCTTTCACTCACGCAGTATGTCGATCTCTGCATGCCCCGTGGTGGCGAGGGACTGATTCGCGCCGTGACCGAAGTTTCCAAGGTGCCAGTCATCAAACATTACAAAGGTGTGTGCCACGTGTACGTGGATGCGGAAGCCGATTTAACGATGGCGGAAGCCATTGCCTTGAATGCCAAAGTGCAACGTCCCGCCGTGTGCAATGCCATGGAAACACTGCTGGTGGACCAGGCCATTGCCGCCACCTTCCTGCCCGGCATTGCGCAGAAAATGGCGGACAAAAAAGTAGAATTGCGCGCAGATGAAACCACTCAAAGATTACTCACAGATAAAGTGGGCGGAATCAAAGCGGCCACTGAGCAGGACTATTTTACCGAATACAACGATTACATCCTGAACATCCGTGTGGTGAATGGAGTGGACGGAGCCATTCAGCATATCAATCATTACGGCTCGGCGCACTCGGACAGCATCATCACGCGCAGTGAAACGCACGCGAAACAGTTCCTCGCGGAAGTCGATTCCGCGACCGTGTATTGGAATGCTTCAACGCGTTTCACCGACGGCGGCGAATTTGGCATGGGCGCTGAAATCGGCATCAGCACGGACAAGATCGGCGCGCGCGGCCCTATGGGACTGGATGAATTGACAACGTATAAATGGCTGGGCATTGGCTCAGGGCAGATTCGCACTTAATTGAATCCGGGCGCACTCTCAGGCATCGCGGCACACAACAGGGCAACTAAAAGCAATCCAGTGGAAACACCTCTTTCGCTTCCATCGACCGCCGAACAGGCGCAAAGCATCCGTCAGCAACTGCCGCCCGGCGGATTATTCGATGGTCACGATTGGCGCATCTCCCCCACCCCATTTTCGCTCGGCAAACAACTGGCCAAGGATCTGGATTCACTCGGGCGCGTACTGTTGCAATTTTATCGCGCTGTCAATCTGCTCTATCGCCAGAGTGTGGACGGCAAGCAACCGGCGTGGATTGCCGATTGGCTCGATCGCGGCAAATCGGCAGAGTTGATTGAACTCCAACGTTCGCCCGCTTTCAAAAACGAACTGCCTCGTGTCATCCGCCCTGACTTGATGCTGACTGATGCTGGTTTCAGCATCACCGAACTGGACAGTGTGCCGGGCGGCATCGGGCTGACTGCGTGGTTGAATCAAGCCTACGCCAATACCGGCGCTGAGGTGATCGGCGGTCCACGCGGCATGCTGGATGGCTTTGCCTCGATTTTCGGCAATGCTCCGAAAGTTCATCTGGTCGTCTCCGAAGAATCAGCCACATATCGTCCGGAAATGGCGTGGCTCGCCACGCAGTTGGGCGCTGAAAAATTTCACGTGGCCGATAGTCAATTCAACAGCTTCGCCGATGGTGAAGCAGTCTATCGTTTCTTTGAATTATTTGATTCGGCCAACGTGCCCGCCGCGGGGCCGTTGTTTCGTGCGGCAGCAGAGAAACGCATCCGCCTGACGCCGCCGCCGAAAACTATTTTTGAAGAGAAACTGCTATTCGCGCTGCTCTGGAACCGCAATTTGCGCCAGTTCTGGAACGAACAACTCGGCAGCGGTTTTGTCAAGCGCATGCACGATTCAGTGCCGTACACCTGGCTGATCGATCCGACGCCGCTCCCACCGCAAGGCGCTTTTCCGGGACTCGACATTACGGATTGGAACCAGTTGAAAACGATGTCGCAACGCGAGCGCGATTTGATTTTGAAAGTCTCCGGCTATTCGGAAAATGCCTGGGGCGCACGCGGGGTGTTTCTGGGCAGTGACTTGTCGGTCGCGGATTGGTCCGTGGCGGTGGATAATGCTCTCGCCAGCACGGATCGTTCACCTTCCGTTTTGCAGCGTTATCACAAGCCGAAGACGGTGGATTTTCAATGGTTCGATTTCGCCGCCCAGGAATTGAAGCCGATGCCCAGCCGGGTCCGCCTATGCCCGTATTACTTTGTGGCCGGTGAAGGCGATGCCGCGCGCGCCACGTTAAGCGGCGTGCTGGCTACGGTATGTCCGGCCGATAAAAAGATTATCCATGGCATGCGGGACGCCGTACTGGTACCTTGTACCGTATGACGCTGGTTGAGTACATCCTGTTTGCGCTCAGTTCCCTCTTCGTCATCATTGACCCGATTACGCTGGTGCCGATCTTCCTGGCCATGACCCCGATGGATACACCGGCGGCACGGATAAAAGCCGCGCGACTTGCCTGCCTTGTCGCCGCTGCGGTCATGATGGCGTTCGGGTTGTTGGGCAAATGGATCTTCCGGTTCTTTGGGATTACAGAGCCGGCGTTTCTGATGGCAGGCAGCATCGTGCTCCTGCTTATCGCGCTGGACATGCTCCGCGCTCAACGCTCCACGGTGCGCGAAACCAATGAAGAAACCGCCGCCGGCACGGTGAAGGAAGACATTGCGATCACTCCCCTGGCCGTGCCGATGATCGCCGGTCCCGGCGCACTATCGACAATCATTTTATTGAACAGCAAAGCGCAGGGAGTGGAGCAGATTATCGCGCTGCATGCGTGTATCGCGGTGGTATGTCTGGCCAGCTATCTGACGCTGCGCTGGTCCGCTCACGGAGCACAATGGCTTAACCCGATTGCCATGCGCGTGGTCACCCGGTTGATGGGATTGTTGCTGGCCGCGATTGCGTTTCAATTTCTGATCAACGCTTTGCGGAGTTTGAAGGGGACTTTGTTCTAACCGCCAGTTATTCCGGCAGCGGAGGCAGAGGCGGCAACGGCGGACCACCCGCTTTCGCATTAACAGCCGGAGCCAAGGCCATATTCACCACCGATTCTTCGGCTGAAACATTCTGGTTTTGCTGGATCGGCCGACTGGTAGTCGAAGCCGTATCCACCGCGGTCCGGTTGGTCGGCAAAGAAATACCGGACGACGTTCCAGCGCTGGGCGGTATCCTTAAACTGCGCGACGGAACAGAACGCATGTTATCAGTTGCCGCTGGACGCACTCCAGGGTTACCCGGTTGGGCACCGGCTGGCGCAGGAATGCCTCCCGGAAGAGGTATTCCAGGATTAGCTGGATTGATCGGCGGCGGAGGTGAAGGGGTTTTATTTCCGTTCGTCTCAAAACTCAACACGGCCAACTGCCCGGCATTGCGAACTTTGACTTTCCAATCCTTTTCGTTGATCTCTAAAATTTCCAACGGGCCAGAGCGCTCTCCCTCCAGCAGGGTCTTGTATTCTTTATTGGCCTTGCCTGCTTCCGTGATAGCGAGGGAAACCCGCTTCTTCCCATCATAGTAGGTAATGCCGTTAAGCTGGATATTGGAAGCGGCTTTTACCGGATCCGGCGGTGGTTCAGGCGCTACGACGGGTGGCGGTTTGAGGGAAAAAGCATTTCGCACGGCGATCACCGCGTAGGGATTATCGGGGTTGGAAACCGTGGCCGACAAACTCAACGCGACCGAAACGCAGCCTGCCGTTATCATCAACGGTTTGCTGAATGCTTTCATCTCTCTGAACATAATCGATTTCCAGTATAAACACCACCGGAAAATTTTGGTTGCGCACAGGATTTCCAGGTACGAAAAAGCCGCCGGGAATCATTCCCGGCGGCTTGCGTAAATACTTATCGTTCGACTAGTAGGAGGCTTGCACGCCCTTGATGGAGCGTTTCTGCATCCACGGCATGAGCGAACGCAGACGGGAACCCACCTTCTCGATGGAGTGCGTTTCACCCTTCTTCAACAGCGCGTTGTACTTCTTGTAGCCGGTCTGGTATTCCTTGACCCAGCCCTTGGCAAACGTGCCGTTCTGGATTTCCTTCAACGCTTGTTTCATGCGTTTCTTCACGCTGGCGTCGATGATCTTCGGCCCAACGGAGACGTCGCCCCACTTGGCGGTTTCCGAGATCGAGAAACGCATGCCGCTGATGCCCGCTTCGTTCATCAGGTCCACAATCAGCTTCAATTCATGCAAGCACTCGAAATACGCCATTTCCGGTTGGTAACCGGCTTCGACGAGAGTTTCGTAACCGGCGATGATCAACGCACTCGCGCCACCGCACAACACGGTCTGTTCACCGAACAGGTCGGTTTCGGTTTCTTCCTTGAAGGTCGTCTCAATGACGCCCGCACGGGTGCCACCGACGCCCTTGGCCCAGGCCAGCGCCACTTTCTTGGCCTTCTTGCTCGGGTTCTGGTAAATCGCGATCAAGGCCGGCACGCCTTTGCCTTCCAAATACTGGCGGCGGACAATGTGTCCGGGCCCTTTCGGAGCCACGAGAATTACGTCCACATCCTTCGGCGGGACGATCGTTTTGAAATGGATCGAGAAACCGTGCGAGAACAACAGCGTCTTGCCCTTGGTCAGGTTCGGCGCGATGTCCTTCGTGTAAGCCGCCGCTTGTTTGGTATCCGGCAACGCTACAAAGATAACGTCCGCGCGTTTAACGGCTTCCGCCGTCGGATAAACTTCAAAGCCCTTTTCCTTCGCCACGGCGATGGATTTGCTGCCTTCATAGAGGCCGATGATGACGTTGCAACCGCTTTCCTTCAGGTTGAGTGCATGGGCGTGACCTTGCGAACCGAAGCCGAGAACCGCCAGGGTCTTTCCCTGGAAAATGCTCAAGTCCGCGTCTTTATCCGTATATACTTTTGCAGGCATGGATGATGTATCTGTTGAGGTTTTAGTAGGTTAAATTTATTTGCGGGAGAGGGCCACTTTGCCGGTGCGGGAGAGATCAATAATCCCAAAGGTTTTCATGAGTTCGAGAAACTTCTCGGTCTTGCTCTCGTCACCCGTAATTTCAATGGTCAGGCTCTTGGGTTGCACGTCCACAATCTTGGCGCGGAAAATATCCGTGATCTGCATCACTTCCGCGCGGGACTTGGAGTCCACCCCCACTTTGACCAGCACCAGCTCGCGATCCACGAATTCGCCTTCGCTGAAATCACGCACTTCCAGCACGTCCACCAGCTTTTTAAGCTGCTTGACGATCTGGTCAATGGTCGCGTCATTCCCGCGCGTGACGATGGTCATGTGCGAGGTATTCGGGTCCTGAGTGGGCGCTACGTTCAACGTGTCGATGTTATAACCACGGCCGCTGAATAACCCGGCAATGCGGGTCAACACGCCAAACTTATTCTCCACGATGACTGAGATTGTGTGTCGCATAATCTTTATTTTTACCGGCTGCTCTCGCGAGCCTTGCACGCCATTTATCCTGGCGACGCGCAGCCTGTGGCAAAACCATAACCCGCAAAATCAAAAACCCGCGTCCCGATAGGGGAACTGCGGGCGACCTGCGAGCTATGAACCAATGCCTCAGGCCGCGTTAGTCGTTTACGACTACGCCAGCTACTAGAAGGACAATGGTCAGTTGTTTCACCGCCGAAAAGCTAGCAGCGGCCCAAAAGTGGGTCAATAGCTTTTTCTGGAGGGTTTTTTGAAGGCCAAAGCACCAGACAGCGACCGCCCCGGTCGTTGCCCACCCGTTACGCGATCAGCTCGTTCACCACTTTGCCTTCGACGTCCGTGAGGCGATAATCGCGGCCAGCGTGGCGATAGGTCAGCTTCTCGTGATCGAAACCGAGCAAACGCAAAATGGTGGCTTGCAGATCGTGAACGTGGACTTTGTTTTCGACCGCACCGAAACCAAACTCGTCGGTGGCACCGTAAACCTGACCACCCTTCACTCCGCCGCCTGCCATCCACATGGAAAAACCGTAGTGGTTATGGTCGCGGCCATTGATCTTGCCATCGTTGGAGCCAGGCTTGGGCAATTCCACGGTCGGCGTGCGGCCGAATTCACCGCCCCAAATCACGAGCGTGTCTTCGAGCATTCCGCGTTGTTTTAAATCCTTGAGCAGCGCGCCAATGGCCTGATCGCATTCCCCCGCCAGACGGCGATGGTTCTTCTCGATCTCGTCATGGCTGTCCCACGGCTGACCGGCACCGTGCCAGATCTGCACGAAACGCACGCCCTTTTCCAAAAGGCGGCGTGCAATCATCATTTGCCGGGCCTGCACCCCATCGCCATACATCTTGCGAATGTGTTCGGGCTCACGGTTGATATCAAACGCATCCGCGGCATCCATCTGCATGCGATAGGCCAGTTCAAAGGATTGAATCCGCGCATCGATTTGCGAATCCTGCTGGCGTTGCTGGCGATGCCGCTCATTGAGCTGCTGCAACAGGTCGAGTTGCCGGCGCTGTTCCCCGAGCGAGGTGTAATTATTTTTGATATTCTCGATCAGCTTCTCGATCGAGGTGTGGTTCGTATCAATATAGGTGCCTTGATACACGCCGGGCAAAAAGGCGGATTGCCAGTTCTGCGATTCCTGAATGGGATACCCACCCGGACACATCGAAATAAAGCCCGGCAAGTTCTGATTTTCCGTGCCCAATCCGTACGTCACCCACGAACCCATGCTGGGCCGCACCAGACGTTGCTCACCGCAATTCATCAGGAGCAACGATGGCTCATGGTTCGGCACGTTTGCGTGCATTGAGCGAATCACGGCAATGTCATCAATGCTCTCCGCTGTGTGCTTGAACAATTCACTGACTTCGATTCCGCTCTTGCCGTATTTTTGAAATTTGAAAGGAGAGCCAAAGGCTGCACCCGTGGGCCGCTCCGTCCGGAACGTCTTATCCGCCGGCAACGCTTTGCCGTTGTATTTCTCCAGCATCGGCTTGGGATCAAACGTATCCACATGGGATGGACCACCGTTCATGAACAGGTGGATCACTCGTTTGGCCTTGGCCGGGAAATGCGGCGCACGAGGCGCGAGCGGTGAAGTCGCGTCGATCTCTGCGCGGAGGTTGGGTTTGCTCACACCCAACC
>JBEHZA010000229.1:0-7932 GCA_048497895.1 Verrucomicrobiota bacterium | reverse complement strand
GGCGGAGTTTCCGCAACGGCAGGGGCATGCTTTTTATGCGCATGCTCTTCGAGGAAAGTAATCAAATGTTCCCGTAACCGGTAGTAATCCGGATGTTCCATGACCTCTTTACGGCTGCGCGGACGCGGGAATTTCACCTCCAACACATCGCCCACTTCCGCTTCCGGACCATTCGTCATCATCACGATGCGATCCGAAAGGAACAACGCTTCATCCACATCATGCGTGACCATCAACGCCGTCTTTTTATCTTTGCGCCACAGTTCGATCAACACCTGTTGCAATTCAAAGCGCGTGAGTGAATCGAGCATGCCGAACGGCTCATCCAGCAGCAGCATCTTCGGCGAAAGCGCAAACGCCCGCGCGATTCCTACCCGTTGGCGCATCCCTTGAGAAAGCTCGGCCGGTTTTTTGTGCATGGAATCGGCGAGACCGACAATCGAAAGGTAATATTCAGCGATCTGGTGCCGCTCCAGTTTGCTCGCGGTGTAAAAAACCCGGTTGACGCCCAGCAGCACATTGTCGAGCGCGCTCAACCATGGCAACAGGCAGGGCGATTGAAAAACGATGCCGCGATCCGGTCCGGGCCCAACGAGTTCTTTTCCCGCCAGAATAAGGTTGCCGCTCGTGGCCTCATTCAATCCGGCTACCATGGATAGCACCGTGGATTTGCCACAGCCGGAGTGGCCGATGAGGCAGACGAATTCCCCTTTCTTAATTGATAGATCAAAATCTTTGACGATGATCGCCTGCCCCTTGGGCGTTGGGTAAATCTTCGTCAGCTTATCCAGAATAAGGTAATCGCTCATACGTCAATCCCTACACTTTCTTCTTTGATTTCGTGGCGGCGACGCGGTGGCCGCGTGGGAGTGAATAGCGAAGGCGGAAAGGTCATGTCCTCCGGCTCAATGTCCGGCAATACCAGCTTGCGGGTCAGGGTGACGTGCGGACGGCCACCCGGCCCCAGCAGGTAATCAATGATCTCGCGACGGATTTCTTTGTACTGCGGAATATGATTGATCGCCTTGCGGTCGCGCGGACGGGCAATGTCGATTTTCACCACCGGCCCCAGAGTTGCATTTGGCCCGGCGCTGAGCGGAATGATGCGGTCAGCCAGCAGAATGCCTTCATCTGCATCGTTGGTAATCAGCACGACGGTTTTTTTGTCTTCCAGCCAGATGCGGTTGATTTCGTCTTGCAGCGTGGCCCGCGTCAACGCGTCGAGTGCGCTGAGTGGTTCATCGAGCAGGAGAATTTGCGGGTCCATCGCCAGTGCGCGCGCTACGGAAACACGTTGCCGCATGCCGCCGGAAAGTTCACCGGGCTTCTTATCGCGCGCCGGGGATAAGTTCACCATCGCGATATATTTTTCGGTATGCTGCTGCTTCTTGGCCGGCGCCCAATTCGGGAAAACTTGATTGACCGCCAGAAAAATATTTTCGTAAACGGTCAGCCACGGCAGCAGGGAATAATTTTGAAAGACAATGCCGCGATCCGGCCCGGGTTCCGTGATTTCAAGATCATTGAGTTTGATCACTCCGGTATCCGGTTTGATCAGCCCCGCGATGAGCGAGATTAACGTCGTTTTGCCCGCGCCGGAATAACCAACGATGGCCACGAACTCACCCTTCTCAATCTGGAGATTGATGTCCTTCAGGACTTCCGTCCGCCGGCCTTTCGGTCCGAAGCCTTTGCTGACATTTTTTAACTCAAGGAATGGCATGAGATAAATGGGGTTGCGGGTTTTCAGGCGGTTTTAAAGCGCCGTTCCACGAGGCTCATCAACCGGTCGAGCACGAAGCCCACTACGCCAATGGTGATGATGCAGAGAATGATGTGCTCATAGATGAGCGCGTTGTATTCCTGCCAGAGAAACCCACCGACGCCGGGCCGCCCGGTGAGCATTTCCGCGGCGACGATTACCAGCCAGGCGATGCCGAGGCTGAGCCGGAAACCGGTAAACATATAGGGCAGGGTGGCCGGGATCAGGACTTTGAATAACGTGCCGGACCGCGAGAGCTTCAACACCTTCGCCACGTTCAGATAATCCTGCGGCACGGCGCGCACACCCACGGCGGTGTTTAATACCGTTGGCCACATGGAACAAATCGCAATCGTGAAGAGCGCGCCCAGTTCTGATGCCTGTTTGCCCGCGCTCAGAAACAGCACCAGCCCCAGCGGCAGCCAGGCCAGCGGTGAGACTGGCCGCAAGACCTGAATGATCGGATCAAAAATCTTGGTAAACGTTTTGGAGAGGCCGAGGAAAAAACCGATCGGCGTGCCGATAATCAGCGCGATGGCATAGCCTTTGGCCACCAGTTCCAGCGAATACCAGGTGAAGCGTAAAATTCCCTGATCCATTTCACCGCGCTTTTCAAAGGGTTTGACGATGTACGGCTTGCTGGATTCCCAGGTTTTTTTTGGAGAAGGCAGTTCCTTGGCCCACGTGGCGCTGGAAACCGTCCACAGCAGCAGCACTACGGCCACCCCAATCAAGGGCAACAACAGCCAATCCAGTTTAAATTTTTTATCGTTCATAAATGTTAATGCCTTTCCATGGGAATTCCGGAAAATGAACCGGCGGGCTGGGCGGCCACGATGACCTTTGTCTCACGCTGTCTTTCGTGGCCGCCCGGTGGAATCAGTGCCATTTGTCGGCCCGCACTCAAGCCTGTGGCCGTGGCGCGACGGCCAGTGGAATACTGGCGGAACGCGGCGGACCATTGGGGTTGAGCGGGGAGCCTGCTTTTCATGGTGTGCCGGTTAACCCTTGAGGTTATTGATCGCGAATCCCTTGGCGTATTCTTCGGGTTTAGCCGGATCAAACGTGACGCCGTCGAAGAGTGTTTCGGGATCATTATTCGGTCCGCCGTGGGCGTAGCCGATTTCCTTCATGGCTTCTTCGTAAATGTCCGGACGCATGACTTTCTTCGCGACCCCTTCATAATCGGGTGTGCCGGAGACCATGCCCCAACGGCGGAATTGCGAGAGCCACCAGGTGCAGTACTTCGGCTGCGGATAGTTGCAGTTCCGGTCGTGGAAGATCATGTAGTTCGGGTCTTTCTTCTTCCGGCCATCGCCGTAATCGTATTCACCCAGCAAACGCCCGAGGATGATCTCCTTCTGACAATTGATGTACGTCGGGCGGGAAACGATCTCCGCCTGTTCCGGACGATTCTCCAATTTATCCAGCCAGATGCTGGCTTCGTGCAGCGCCTTCAGGACCGCTTTGACCGCCTTCGGATTCTTCTCCGCGAATTCCGCGAGGAACGCGCAAACCTTTTCCGGATGATCTTTCCAAATTTCCTGCGTGGCGACTGAAGTGAAACCAATGCCGTCCGCGATCAGGCGCGCATTCCACGGTTCGCCCACGCAGAAGCCGTCCATTTTGCCGATCTTCATGTTCGCGACCATTTGAGCCGGCGGAATCACGATCAACGAAATATCCTTGTCCGGATTAATGCCCCCGGCTCCCAGATAGTAACGCGTCCACATGGCGTGAGTGCCCGGCGGGAACGTCATTGCGAAGGTCAGCGGTTCACCGAGTTTCTTCGCCCGTTCCACGAACGGTTTAATCGCTTTCGGATCGTTGGTGACTTTGCCTTTGAAATCGTTGGAGAGGCTGATGCACTGGCCGTTGCGGTTGAGCATCCACGGAATGATCATCGGCTTTTTGGGTGAACCGAGGAGCCCCATGGTCGAGGCGATCGGCATGCCGGTCAGCATGTGCGTCGCCTGAATATCGCCGCTCGAAAGTGAATCACGAATCGCCGCCCAGTTGGCGCCTTTGGAAACGACCGAATCGATGCCGTATTTTTTGAACAACCCTTTTTCATGCGCGATGACGATGGGAGAACAATCGGTCAGCGCGATCATGCCGAACTTCAGGGACTTGGTTTCCGGTGAATCATCGGCATAAACACTGCCGACCCAGCCGCGCGGCACTCCGCCCAGAATGGCGGCGGCGCCGAATCCTTTAACAGCGGTGGAGAGAAACTGACGGCGGTTGGACTTAAGCATGGGTGAAGTTGGAGTCAGGGGTGGGTTTGGTTTCATTGCCTTTGAGTTCATTAACGAGTTGGAGCGCTTGTTCAAAGAGGTCGTGACGGAAGATGTTCGCTGCGGTGTTTAACGGCTGGGGCAAATTGTTTTTAATCGCACCGAGATTGACGAGCTGGCGGAGTATCCAGGCAGCCTTGTCGGCGGAAGGTTCGTTGGCTGCATGGCGGTTGAACACGTGAAACTCGGGCACCGGTTTAATGCGTCCGTTCCCGTAGTTAAACGGTCCGACCAGGCTTTGGCGCAGGCATTCCGCCGGAGCGTTGACGTATTCCGGCCGGGCCAGCAGTTCCACAATGCTTTCGCGATTCGCCGGATTGTCACAGTAAATGCAGGCTTCCAGGAGCGCGGCTACGAGGCGGAGATGCTCTTCAGGATATTGATCGGCAAACGATTTGCGCACCATCAACACCTTTTCCGGGTGATTCGGAGCCAATTCGCTGCTCGTGCAGGCGCACCAGCCAATGCCTTCCTTGATCGCGACCGAGTTCCACGGTTCGCCCACGCAATAGCCATCCAGATTGCCCACGCGCAAATTCTCAAACATGGACGGCGCGGGCACGACGACGATGCGCACATCGCGATCCGGCAGAATCCCGCCCAGTGCCAGCCATTGGCGCAACAGAAAATTATGGGACGAATGCGGAAAGACCACACCGAAGGTGTAAGTGCGGCGGCCACGGGAACGGTCGATTTCCTGCTTCAACGTGCGCGCATCCCGCACTCCGCGGGACCACAGTTCCTGCGAAAGGGTAATGGCATTCCCGTGCATGTTGAACACCAGCCCGGTGATGCACTCACAACTCACGGAGCCCAGCCCCAGCGTGGCCGCAAACGGCATCGGCGCCAGCGCATGCGCCGCATCCAGCGCGTCATATGTGATTTTATCGCGAATCGTGGCCCAGCCGATTTCCCGGCTCAACGTCACCGATAAGCCGTACTTCGAGAATAAATCCAGCTCCTGCGCCACGACGACCGGCGCGCAATCAGTGAGCGGAACGAAGCCGAGCCGAAGTGGTTTTAACGCGCGTTTCGCGTAGTTGGCAGTAGGATTGGTATTCATTTGTTAACGGTCAACGTCACTTCCCCTTTAGCGAGCCGGGTGCCAGCGCGCCGAAAACGTTCGACAACATTTTAATGAATCGAATGAATGTCATTCATACTTCCCGGATTTCCCTGTTGCTGGCGGGTTGCCGGGAAAAGTGGAGGTAATGCCAACGACTGCAATTACCGGTGGATGATCGGAAATGCTTCTCCTGCCATCGCGTTCGCGGACGCTAATGCTACCGGTCGGAATGTATTTTTTTGAACAGCGTGAGCACAATTCACGTGGAAAAATGGCGTTAATAGCGCACGGATTAACGGAGCAAAAAATGTAAAATCATTCGTAAAATCCGAAGGAATAACCGGGTCGGAAAAATGAACTTAATGACCTCCGAAAAGCCGGAACAGAAGGTAAACAGTGAGGATCAGCAATAAATAAAAACCCGTTTTATAAAACAGCAGCGGATTGCGTTCGATCAGCGGCGTGTTGGGAAACCGAAAGGGCTTTACCTTTTCCGGGTGGGTTAAATCGAATCGCATTTCCGAATAGTTAAGATAACGGTTCTCCGGCGTTGCCGCTGTGGCCCGCAGCAGAACCGCCTCCAACCAGGGCGGAATATTCGGGTTTTTCGTCGTCGGCTTTTTCACTTCGTTAAAAACCGGGCTTTGAAACGGCTCGATTTCACCGAAGGGAAATTGTCGGGTGAGCGCCAGATACAGGGTGACTCCAATGGAAAAGATTTCGGTTCGTTCAGAACTGGCCGCGCCTTGAAACCGTTCGGGCGCCAGATAGCTGGGCGTGCCCGCGCGGGAGGTAACGGAGAAAATTTCGTTCATGCTGCCGAAATCCACCAGCTTGAATGCCAGACCGGAAGGCTGTTTCAGCACCAGAATATTTTCCGGTTTGATGTCGCCATGAATGAGATCGAAGCGCAGCAGATACTGGCACACTTCCAGTAGAAACAGTCCCAGGGCAATGGCCCCGTCGATGGGCAACCGTTCCTGGGCGAGAAATTGTTTCAACGTGGGCGCGGCGATCAAATCCATTCCGTAATAGAGATAGCGGCTGTTTTCCGGCAGGAAGGCTTTAGGGAAGAATTCCGCTTCGAGCCGCGTTACGTTCCAGATTTCGCGGACGAATTGATTCAACACGGTCTCGTTGTCCCGGGCGGCGAGCGGAGCAAATTTAAGCACGACGGATTGGCCTGTCTGAGCGCGCGCCGTCCAGGTGCGTTCACTGGCCTGGAGTGGTTCCAGTAAAGTATAGCTGTCGATGATCTGGCCGCGTTTCAATTCCTCGATCACTTCCAGCCGGGCCGGATTGGTGGCCTGGCTTTGCTCAAGGGCCAGAATTTCAATCACGATCGCGGACATATCATCCAGGTTTTCTGGAGTGGCATGCTGGCGGGCGCTGGCGATGATCGAACGCGCTCCAATTCTGGCGCGCAGGGATTGAGCGATTTCGGCCTCCGGCAAAACCTGATGCACTCCGTCCGTGCAGAGCAACAACATATCGCCTTCGGCCAGCGAATGCTCGAAACCGTGTGGCACAACGTCCGGTTCCATTCCCATCGCCCGCGTTAAGGCGTGCGAGAGCTGCGGGTCCGGCTCCACATGATCCTGCGAGAGTTGGCGCAATTTGCCCTGATGCAGCAGATAAACGCGCGTATCCCCCACGTTCAGGCCGTACAGCTTGTGCCCTTCGATCACCACGGCCGACAAAGTGGAAAGCATTTCCTGTGTGTCAAACCGCGCGATGGATTCCTGATACAGCGAACGGTTCAGCAGCCGTGTAAATTCCTCCAACGCCTTTGGGATGCTCCAGCTTCGCGGACGTGATTTGAAGTTGTCGGTGAGGGCGGCAACGATCTTGGTGGCTGATTCGCGCGCGTATTGTGAATCTCCCACGCCATCGGCCATCACTGCGATCACCAATTCGTTCCAGGTTTGCACCGCAAACGCGTCCTGGGATTCGGTCTTCTCCGAGAGCGCCAGGCCGAAGCTGGAGAGATTGGCTTTCACGATTAGATCCGCGCCCCGGCCAGTGCTCCCCACATCGTACGCCAGCGTTTCTTCACCAGCCCCAGGCCAATCAACGCCACAAAGCACAACCCCGCAAAGACCCACAGCCCCACCAGATAAGTCCCAAAGTGCTGCTTGGAAAAGCCGAGCGAACTGGCCAGCAGAAAACCGCCCACTCCACCGCCGGCGCCCACCAGCCCGGTCATCAGGCCAATCTCCCGGCCAAAGCGTTGTGGCAATAATTGGAACACCGCTCCATTGGCCATCCCAAAGGCCGCTCCGGCAATCACAAAAAAGAGAATGTTCAAGGGCAGCACATGCAAGGCGCCCGCGATTAACAACGCCAATCCCGCCACACTATAGAAGAAATACAGCGAACGGATGCCGCCAATGCGGTCGGCTATGCCCCCGCCAATCGGCCGTGACAACGCTCCGATCGCTGTGCAGAGCGCCGCCAGATCACCCGCCTTCACCGCCGACAAATTAAATTCACCGCTGAAATAAATGACGAAGGAGCTCGCCAGTCCGACGAAGCCGCCAAAGCTGATCGTGTAATAAAAACAAAACCAATGCGTGTCTTTATCTTTCAACAGCCGCAGATAATCCGCGATTTTCTTCGGCTTCACTTCTACTGGCGCTTCCTTCGAGAAGATCACGTAAATGGCCAGCACCAGCGCCGCCGGGATGAGCGCAAAACCGAACACCGATTGCCAGCCATACAGATTCGCCAGGCGCGGCGCGAGGATCGAATCAATCACTACGCCGATGTTGCCCGCTCCCGCCAGCCCCAGCACGAGCCCTTGCATG
>JBEHZA010000228.1:0-7941 GCA_048497895.1 Verrucomicrobiota bacterium | reverse complement strand
CTGGAACCACTTGGCCGCTTCCGTGTAATCCTGCGGCGCATACACGCCTTGATCGAAAATTTCTCCCAAGCGCAGTTGCGCGCCGGCATTTCCGCCTTCGGCGCCCTGGCGATACAGATCGAGCGCCATGCCAATATCGGCCGCCACGCCCAGACCTTGTTCGTAGATGACACCCAGACTGAATTGCGCCGTCGCATCGTTTTGGTCGGCCGCAATGCGGAACAACCGCGCCGCTTCCGCCAGATTCACCGCCACGCCCAATCCCTTGAAATAGAGTTGCGCCAGCAAACCCGCCGCCGGCACGTGATGCTGATCCGAGGCCTTTTGCAGCCACCGCACGGCTTCCCGGTTATCCTGCGCCACCCCGCGGCCATGCTGATAACAAAGCCCCAGCGAGTATTGCGCGTCCGTATGATTTTGCTGCGCCGCATGGGCAAACCAGCGCACGGCTTCGGCATAATCCTGCCGCACTCCGTCACCAGTATAGTAACTCGTTCCCAAACGATACTGCGCCGCTACGTGATTATTTTCCGCTGCGCGATGATACCACTCCACTGCTTGCTCCAAATCCTGCTCCACTCCATCGCCCTGTTCGTAGCGGAGCGCGATGTTAAATTGGGCTTCCTGATGCCCTTGCTCGGCTGCGGAACGGCACCACTTGAGCGACTCGGCAAAATCCTGTGGCACGCCTTGACCGTGCTGACATAAGCCCGCCAGCGTAAACTGCGCGTCCCGGTTGCCATGTTCCGCGGAAACCAGAAACAGCATCGCCGCCACCACCGAATCCGTCGCAACTCCCTCGCCCGATAAATATAAACGGCCCAGCTTGTATTGCGCTCGAGCATCTCCCTGATCAGCGGCCTGGTGCAACGTATCCGGATCAGTAACGTCATCTGCAATCGGTTCCGCTTCACTCACCTGAATGGCTGGTTGAGACACAGCTTCCAACGTTACCGTGGCAAGCGTTTCCGCTGCTAAAACGGGTTCTTCCTCAATTATCGTTTCAACTACTGGAACCGGTTCCGAAACCGGTTCTGCCAGAGGAGTGACGTCCTCTACGACTTCCGGGCTCGGTTCCGGCGTTGTCGGCTTGCTCTCGATCACCGGCAGCTCCGGTTCCACTTCCGCTTTGGGCGCAGGAGTTGGAACAACCGGGGTCGGCGCAGGGGCTGAAACGGCGGCTTTGGCCGACGCACTTTTCTTTGAACTGCCACCCTCAATCGGCACACCCAGTTCCGCCAGGGCTGCAATGGCATCGTCATCACCCTGCTTGGCGGCCTTGCGGTACCAATGAACTGCCAGATCCAAATTCTTATTCAGGCCATCGCCTGATTCGTAGGCATACCCCAGATTGAATTGCGCCACACGATGCCCCTGCTCGGCCGCCAGCTTGTACCAACTCAACGCCTCCGGCACATCTTGGATGACACCCAAACCCTGCTGGTAAAGCGCTCCGAGCATGAATTGCGAATCTGCATGGCCTTGCGTCGCGGTTTTGCTCAGGATATTCGCGGCTAAATAGGGATCTTTGCGGGCGCCATCACCGCTTAAGTGGGCAAGTGCCTGATTATACTGCGCGTCGACGTCTTGAAGCGATGTTTCAAACTTTGTTTTACCCATATAAAAATCCCTGCGTTTAAGGGTTAGAAACTAGCAAATTACTTCGTCATTTCAACATTTTTAAAAGAGGGAGACAAGCGGGAATACCCTGATAATAAACCAGCAGAACTACGGTTAATCCACCCCAGCGCCTCTCTCCACCTCCACTCGAACTTCTATACCCTGCAATAAGCATTTGCCAAAACCGGCCCTGCGCGATTATTCTTACGCTCAATAGATGTTGATGAACTGGACAACGACCACTTTCTAGCGTTCACGGAAACCCCGTGAACGCCAACGCCTCGCACTGCTTAGTCGAGGCGTTTTTGTTTACCGATATTAACCGCAGATGGACACAGATGAACGCAGATAAGAAAACTTTTTCAAGTGAACCCAGTCGTGGGCGACACCCATTGAACGCCAAAAGGGGGTTCGGTTGCATCGCCCCCCAAAATCTGCGTCCATCCGCGTTTATCTGCGGTTAAAGATCCGATAAAAGCTTAAAAATTTCTATGAAACCGGAAAACATTCCTGATCTGCAATCCGGCAGAAACGGAGCTTTCCCGTGCAAGGAAGAAACTCATGCCATCATTGGTTGTGCGTTCGAGGTCATGAACGAGCTGGGGCATGGACTTAATGAGAAGCTATATGAAAATTCGCTGGTGGTGGAATTCAAACTTCGCGGCATCGCATTCGACCAGCAATTGCACTTTAACGTGCTTTACAAAGGCGTGCGGGTCGGCGAATTCATACCCGATCTGATTGCCTATGGAAAAGTTGTTGTTGATGCCAAATGTGTTGATCGGATTAGTGACCACGAACGCGGACAAGTGTTGAACTACCTTCGCATTACGAAACTACCGGTCGGACTCATTCTGAATTTCAAACATGCTAAACTGGAATTTGAAAGAATCGTCCTGACGAACCCAAACCATTGACCCGACAAATTTCACCACAAATGAACGCCCGCAGGAAACCAACCTCACGACCTCTCAAAAATCTGCGTTCATCTGTGTCCATCTGCGGTTAAAAAAGGAAAATTATGGCCGAAGAAAATCAAGAACCCAAAGAACGTAAAACGCTCGATGACCGCGCCAAGATGACGGAACTCGAGCGCATTCGCCACTCCTGCGCCCACGTCCTCGCCACTGCCATCCTTCGCCTCTGGCCAGACGCCCAATTCGCTTACGGCCCACCGGTCGAAAACGGCTTTTATTACGACGTCGAACTCTCCCACCGTATTTCGCCGGAAGATTTCGCCCAAATCGAGGCTGAGATGAAAAAGGAGATTAAAGCCAACAACGTCTTTGAGAAACTCGTCGTCACGCGTGAACAAGCCATGGCGGACGCGCAAAATGGCCGTTTGGGCGGATTGGCCGAGCGCCCCGGCAATGCCAGCAAGTTCAAGCTCGACCTGCTCAAACAGATTCCGGATGGCGAAGCGATTTCCTACTTCAAGAACGGTGATTTCATCGATCTCTGCGCCGGACCGCACGTCATGCGCACCGGCAACATCGGCGCGTTCAAACTGACGCAAGTTGCCAGCGCTTACTACAAAGGCGATGAGAAGAACCCGCAGCTTCAACGCATTTACGGCACGGCCTTCAAGAACAAGACTGAGATGGAAGCCTACTTCACGATGATTGAAGAGGCGAAGAAGCGCGATCATCGCAAGATCGGCGCGGAAATGGGCTTGTTTGCCATTGATACCGAATTCGTCGGTCCCGGCATGCCGTTGTGGTTGCCCAAAGGCACGGTTCTCGTCGAGGAACTGGAAAAGCTGGCCAAAGAAACGGAGTTCGCCGGCGGTTATGTCCGCGTCCGCACGCCGCATTTGGCCAAAGAGAAAATGTACAAGACGTCAGGACATCTGCCGTATTACGCGGAATCCATGTTTCCGCCCATGGAATTGAAGGAGAATGGTTCTGCGTCAGATGCTGAAGCAGAACGCTACTACCTCAAGGCCATGAACTGCCCGCATCACCACCGTATTTTTGCGGCGGAACCGCGCAGCTATCGTGACCTGCCGTTGCGCCTCGCGGAATACGGCACCTGCTATCGCTACGAACAATCCGGTGAATTGTTCGGCCTTATGCGGGTGCGTTCGCTCAACATGAACGACGCCCACATCTACTGCCAGCCTGAGAAGTTCGCCGAAGAATTCCGCGCTGTGAACGAAATGTATCTGAAGTATTTCAAAATCTTCGGACTCGAAAAATATCAGATGCGCTTCAGCACGCATTCCAAAGACGGTCTCGGCAAAAAATATGTCAACGAACCGGAACTCTGGAAGCAAACGGAAGACATGGTTCGCCAGGTCTTGATCGATTCCGGCATCAACTACGTGGAAGTCGCCAACGAAGCCGCCTTCTACGGCCCAAAAATCGATGTGCAGGTCTGGAGCGCTATTGGCCGTGAATTCACGATTGCCACCAATCAAGTGGACTTTGCCGTGCCGTCCAAATTCGGCCTCACTTACCGCGACCGCGACAACACCGATAAAACGCCGCTCTGCATTCACCGCGCGCCGCTCGGCACGCATGAACGCTTCATCGGCTTCCTCATCGAACATTACGCGGGCAATTTCCCGCTCTGGCTCGCGCCGGATCAGGTGCGCGTGATGACCATTGGTGATGAAGAACCGCTCGTGAATTACGCTAAAGCCATCGTGAATGAACTCCGCGCGAACATGGTCCGCGTGGAAGCTGATTTCAGCACCAACAAGATCAACGGCAAGATTCAGGACGCCGAACGCGCCCGTGTTCACACCATGCTCGTCATCGGTGGCCGCGACATGGAAGCTGGTAACGTCTCTGTCCGCCTCCACGGCAAAGGCCCGCAAGGCGCCAAACCCAAGGCGGAAGCCGTGGCGAATATTCTGGAAGCCATCAAAGAACGCCGCGCTTAATTTAAGCCTTTATCCAAATTGTAAAACCAGTGAGCGGGTAACGCTCACTGGTTTTTTTCTGGGCAGATGTCTTAACCCTTAAAGCAATTGGCTCACTTCAACGGGGAATAGTCCGTCGCGGTCATGTAAGTGGATTCCGGGGCTTTGGAGAGGATTTTGCCATCTTTCTCCGAAGCGTCACGCGCTGCTTTCCACACCGGGTCCGCCTGAAAATCGGTCCACGACTTTTTCGCCGCGTCACGATCCTGATGTGCGATAATGTAAATCAACGTATTGCCCGCGCCCTTTTCCTTATCGGTCGGCTCCCAATAGGCAATATTGGCAATGCCGTGTTTCTTGAACAGTTCCAGCGTGTGATCGCGGAAGCGCGCATTCAAAGCGTCTTGTTTACCCGGATTGGTGGTATAGACGCGCAATTCAAAGGAACGCACTCCGCCAGCCGGATTCGGACGCGGTGAATAATCCGTCGCCGTCATAAAAATCTGGTCCACTTTATCCACGAGCTTGCCTTCTTTCTCCGAAGCGTCCTTCGCAGCTTTCCATTCCGGGTCGGCCTGAAATTCCTTCCACGCTTTTTCACGCGCCTCGCGATTGGGATACGCCAGCACGTAAATTAACTTGTTATCCTTGTTGTCCACCGGCACCCAATAACCAATGTTCGTAATTCCGTGCTTCTCAAACAATTTCACGGTGTGATCACGGAAACGGGCATGGAGTTTTTCCAATTTACCGGGAGCCGCGTAATAAACGCGCATTTCATAACAACGGGTGTCGGTTTCAGCCGCAGCGCCGGTTAAAGCCAGAAACCCAAAGCAGGCGAGCAACCAGGCAGAAGTGGAAATCAATTTAATCATAAAGCAATGCTGTGTCGTGGTATTTGGGAGTAGATGCCACTGTGAAATCGGTCTGCTGTCAAAGCAAAAAACGATCAACCATTTACCGGCGGATGAAACGCGTTCCATCCAGACGGAAACGCACCATGCGAATCAATTCCGAAGGCGTGTAGGGTTTCGGGAGAAAATTGACACCTTCGTGCAGTTCCACCTCTTTCTGCACCAGTTCCACGCTGTAGCCACTGCTGTAAATCACCAGCAGGTCCGGTTTCTGCGCCAGCAGTTGATTGGATAATTCCAGCCCTGACATGCCGCCCGGCATCATCATATCCGTCAGCAACAGGTCAATCTGGTCTTTGTGTTGGAGCCAAAGCTCCAGCGCTTCGCTGCCAGAACTGGCCGTTAATATCCGATAACCCTGGCGCGTCAAAATCGATTTGATCAATTCCAGCACCGAGAGTTCGTCTTCGGCCACCAGAATGGTTTCTCCTCCCCGTGGGGCAACCGGATTAACCACCGGTTCTGCTTCCTGGGTTTGTGCCCGATTGGATTCCGGCAGATAAACCCGGAACGTCGCTCCTTTGCCGGGTTCGCTCTCCGCCTGCACCCAACCGCGATGCTGCAATACAATTCCGTAAACCGTCGCCAGCCCCAGCCCGGTGCCTTTACCGACATCTTTCGTAGTGAAAAACGGTTCAAAAATCCGAGCTAAAACTGCCGCCTCCATCCCGCAGCCGGTATCCGTTACCCGCAAACAAATAAAATCCCCTTCGCGCGCCGCCGGATGTTTCCGCACGTAATCGCCGTCTATTTTTAAATTGGAAGTTTCAATGGTCAATCGTCCGCCATTGGGCATGGCATCACGGGCATTCACTGCCAGATTTACAATCACCTGTTCCAACATGCTTTGGTCTGCTTCCACCAGAGCCACGCGAGGAGCACGGATCAACTTCAATTCAATCGGCTCACCCAGCAACCGTTGCAACATTCGGGATACTCCTTCAATCACACTGTCGAGATCCAGACTCCGCAACTGCATCACCCGCTTGCGGCTGAACGTCAGCAATTGTTGTGTCAGGCTCGCCGCGCGGTCGGCGGCAATTGCAATCTCCCGTAAACTGGACTTTTTATCCGGCTCCAGTGTGGGCGAATCCAGCAGTAAACCGCTATAACCCCGGATAATCGTCATGATATTATTGAAATCATGCGCAATCCCGGCGGCTAATTGCCCCACCGCTTCCATTTTCTGCGACTGCCGCAATTGGTTTTCCAGGTGCAGCCGTTCCGTCACATCATAGGTCAGGAATAACAGACAGGGAACTTCGCCTAAATCGATAATCTCAATGGAAATAAGCGCGTCCCGCAGGGAACCGGTTTTGGTGCGGAACTTCATTTCCATGCCGCGCACAAAACCGTGCCGTTGCAATACTTCGATCACCCGCTTCCGCTCGTCCGGAGACAGCCAGATACCCAACTCAACAGCCGTGCGTCCGAGAATTTCTTCCCGCCGGAATTCAAACAAACGGAGAAAACTTTCGTTGGCATCAATCAATCGTCCTTCCTCAATGGTGGCAATTCCCACCGCCACCGGATTGGCATGGAAAGCGCGGGCAAAGCGCTCCTCACTCTTCCGCAATTGTTGCTCCGCCTGTTCACGCTCGGCAATTTCCTGCTTGAGCAGGCTATTGGCGCGTTGCAAATCTGCCGTGCGCTCAACCACCCGTTGCTCCAGTTCAACATGCGCCATGCGCAAGGCTTCTTCAGCGGTTTTCCGTTCCGTAATGTCATGCGTAATGCCGAAGGTGCCGATGATTTCACCCGCTGGATTGCGCAACGGCATTTTGGCCGTAATCGCCCAGAATTCGCGGCCATCCTGCAAAATCTCTTTCTCTTCCTTGCCGGTGAACGGCTGACCAGTCCGGATAATCTCCCGTTCTTCTTCGAGCCATTCCTGCGCCACTTCGGGAGAAAAGAAATCCGCGTCGGTCTTACCCAGAATCTGCGCCTGGCTGGTTAAGCCCATTTTATTCAGACACCCCTGGTTGACCCGGATAAAACGGCCTTCGATATCTTTGAAATAAATATCTCCGGGCACGTTATCCATGATTACATTGAACCAGTGCCGTTCGTGCGTTAAAGCGCCTTCGGCCTTGTGCCGCTCATCAATTTCCCGTTGCAGGGAAACATTCATGGCAGACAGTTCTGTCGTTCTCCCGTTAACCCGGCGTTCCAGATCATCGTTGCTACGCCGCAACATTTCCTGCGCGCGAATCCGTTCCATCGCGCCCCCGCAGTGATCCGCCAGAGCCTGCAACACTTGCAAATCTTCTGTCGTGTAAGCCTGCGGTTGATAACTTTGTATGGAGAGCATGCCTACTGCCCGATTCCCTGTCCGGATGGGAACAAACATCAGAGAGGCCGAACGCCTTGATACATCTCCGAATGGGACGAGCTTAACTTCATCCACGGTATGATCGCCACGGGCCATTAAAAAAGCCCCATCTTTCAGCACCCGTTGAGCTGCCTCACCAATCAGGTGCGCATTCGGCGGGGGTGGAATCTCCACCAAATGCCCGTTCATGGTGTCAAAATTGACCAGCG
>JBEHZA010000227.1:0-7994 GCA_048497895.1 Verrucomicrobiota bacterium | reverse complement strand
AAGGCCGTTTTAGCGGCCATTTACAAGCCACAAAGACCGCCCAATATGCGTACGGAAAAAGGCGCTTCACTTTCGTCCCGGTTTCGGGAGAATGATGCCTCCTAATATGAAACGACCTGTCATTACCTTATTTATTTTGGTCTGCCTGCTGACCACCACCCGGTTCTCTGCCATCCGCGCGGAAGTGATTGAATCGGACATCTGCGTGTTTGGCGGCACTTCTGCTGGCATCGTGTCGGCGATTCAGGCCCAGCACATGGGCAAAAAGGCCGTGATCGTCAACCCCTCCAAATACCTGGGCGGCCTGACGACGGGTGGTTTAGGCGCTACCGATATTGGCAACAAGGCCGCCGTTGGCGGTATTTCGCGTGATTTCTATCATCGCATTGCCAAACACTATTCTCAGGAGACGGCGTGGACGCTGGAAACACGGCAGGATTATTTCACCAAACGCGGCAGCGGCCAGGCCAAGCAATCCAATCTCGATACCGAAGATGCCACCATGTGGACCTTTGAGCCGCACGTGGCCGAGCAGATTTATCTGGAGATGCTCAAAGAAGCGCAAGTGACCGTTTATGCCGAACAGCGTCTGGTGTCGGTGAAAAAGGATGGTTTACGCATTGTGGAAATCACCACGGATAAGGGGACGGTATTCCGCGCGAAGATGTTCATCGATGCCACCTATGAAGGGGATTTGATGGCCAAAGCGAAGGTCTCTTACGTCGTCGGTCGCGAAGGCAATGCCCAATTCAACGAAACGCTGGATGGTATTCGTGACAAAACGCCGCACCACCAATTCACCGTGGCCGTTGATCCCTACGTGAAGCCGGGCGACGCCAGCAGCGGGTTGCTGCCGCTGATTCAATCCGCGCCGTTGGGCAAAGCAGGTGACGAAGACAAGAGCGTTCAGGCTTACAATTACCGGCTCTGTTTCACCACGAATGCCGCCAACCGTCTGCCGGTAGCGCCGCCGCCCGATTATGATGCGAAACGTTTCGAATTGCTCGGGCGTTATCTCGAAGCGCTGGTGGCCGCGGGCAAGAAACCAGCGCTGGGACAATTCTGGAATCCCATCTGGATGCCCAACGGCAAAACGGACATTAATAATAACGGCGGTTTTTCCACCGATTACATTGGCTATAACCACGACTACCCGGAAGCCGATTATGCCACCCGGGATAAGATTACGAAAGATCACGAGAATTACATTCGCGGTTTCATCACCTTCATGGCGACTGACCCGCGCGTCCCTGAGTATATGCGCAACGACATGAAGCGCTGGGGACCGGCGAAAGATGAGTTTCGCGACACTGACGGCTGGCCGCGTGAACTCTACGTGCGCGAAGCGCGGCGCATGGTAGCGGATTACGTGATGTCGGAGAAGAATTGCCGCGGTGAGGAAGTGATTACTGATTCCATTTCCCTGGCCGCTTACAACATGGATTCGCACAACTGCCGCCGCATCGTCCGCAATGGCAAAGTGGAAAACGAAGGCGACGTGCAAGTACCGCCGATGAAACCGTATCCGGTTTCGTATCGCGCCATCGTTCCCAAAGCCAGCGAGTGCGATAATCTCTTTGTGCCAGTCTGCCTCTCCTCCACGCACATCGCTTACGGCTCAATCCGGATGGAGCCGGTGTTCATGATTCTCGGCCAATCCTCAGCCACGGCGGCAGCCATGGCCATTGATCAAGGCGTGCCGGTGCAAAAAGTGAATTACGAAAAACTCCGCGCGCGGCTGCTGGAAGACAGACAGATTCTGGAATGGAAAGGCGCTGCCAAAACCGCGCGTGAATTCGTGGCCCCGAAAGATCTTAAGGGCATTGTGCTGGATGATACCGAAGGCGTGAAGAAAGGCGAATGGCAGGAATCCAGCACCATCGCACCACGTCTGGGCCATGGTTATGCGCACGACGGCAATGCGAATAAAGGTGAATTATCCATCGCGTTTACGCCGGAAATCCCGCAAGCCGGTGAATATGAAATCGTGTTTATTTCGGTTCCCAACGGCAACCGTGATGCGAGTGTGCCGGTGACCGTCACGATTGAAGGCGGGGCCAGCAAGACGGTTTCGGTCAACGAGAAGGATGACGCTAAACACGGCTTCTATTCGTTGGGCAATTACACTTTGCCCCAGGGTAAGAAAACGACCGTCACCGTTTCCAACAAGGACACCAAGGGCTTTGTCGTAGTCGATGGAGTGCAATTTATTCCGGTGAAATAGGCATGTAGAGGCAGGGCGTCCTTACCTGCCGGTGAGCGGGGCTTCCAGCCACGTCTCAATTGGGTCTGGCAGCAAGGATGCTGCCATCACCGTCAGGCAAGGATGCCTGACGCCACGAAAGGATCTACGCCGGAGAGAATCCTTTCAGATTCGCGTTGACCGGAAGGCCGTGACTGTTTTCCTCTTGAGGCCGCATGGCAAAATGGTCCGGTAAAAATTTAGGGCGCGCGCTGATAATCAGCGCGGTGTTCACCGGCCTTTTGTTTATCATCAAGGCGGTGGAACTGGTGGGGCATCTTTCCTTCGCCGGTCTGGGGATCGTCCCGCGCACCAAGCCGGGCCTGATCGGAATCATCTTCAGTCCCCTGCTCCACGGCAATCTGACGCATCTATTATCCAATGCCCTACCCCTCTTCATCTTGCTGACGTTGCTATTCTGGGATAAGCGGTATCGTCCGGTCCTGACACTGACATTGATCTGGATTTTCAGCGGTTTGGGAACGTGGCTGATTGGACGCGACGCCATCAATGGCGAACCGACCACGCACATCGGCGCCAGCTCGATTATTTACGGGCTCATCGCTTACCTGATTGCTTCCGGCTTCTGGATGAGAAGCTGGGGAGCGGGCTTCATTGCGATCGTAGTCCTGTTTTTCTATGGCGGAGCGGTTTACGGCATGTTTCCGCAAGCCGGTCCGATTTCGTGGGAAGGTCATTTGTGTGGCGCCATCGCCGGGATTTGGGCCGCCAGTCAGAACCATCGATAGAGGTTGCCAGGGCAACCTTTTACAACTTTTTTACAAATCACTTACCGCCGGGTGACAACTACGGGGTGGACCAGCGCGATATTCAAGGGATGAAAACTGCTTTATTCGCGCTGTTATCGGTCCTGGCTTCCTCCTGGTTGCCAGCGAGTGAAACGACGGGGTACGCCGTGCATGAATGGGGTACGTTTACCTCCGTGCAAGGTTCTGATGGGGTGCAGATGGTATGGAATCCTTTCGTCACACCAGAGCTGCCGTCCTTTGTTTACGATCGAACAAAACCGGCGGTAAGACCCAATCGGAGTTACTTTTCCGCCGCGCTCCTGAACAAAAGCGGGATGGCTTCGTTGCAACGCATGGAAACGCCGGTCCTCTACTTCTATAGCGATCAGCCAAAAACAGTGGATGTTACGGTGAAATTTCCACAAGGATTGGTCACGGAATGGTATCCCCAGGCACAAGATGTCGGGCCCTACTCCATTATTGCAAACCCGGTTTCAGCCTCCGCGGGTAACCCCGTTACGAAAAACGGGCCGCCATCACCGGACGATAAAAATCTGCCGGAAAGTCTGGTTCACTGGAGCAGTGTGAAGATTCTACCCCGCAACCAAATCCCCCGCTTCGCGGCTTTGCCACAATCCGACCGCCCCAGCAGCCACTACTATGCTGCCCGGGAAACAGACGCAGATTTGCTTCAAGTTAATGCGCCTGCTGCCAGCGGCGCCACGTTTGCACAACAGGAGAAATTTCTCTTTTATCGTGGCGTGGGATCATTTGTCGCGCCATTGCACGTCACGATTGACGCGGACGGAAAGCAGGTTCATTTGAAAAATACCGGCAAGGAAAATTTGAGCCACCTGTATCTGGTGCAAATCCACCGGACCGCCGGAAATTATGTTTATGTGGATCAACTCGGTGCAGGTGAGGAAAAGTCCATGGTATTGAAGACCGATCAGGAGCTATTACCCACCGTTAGTTTCAACTCCCGTTTGAGCGAAAATTTAAAAACATCCCTGACAAAGGAGGGTTTATTTCCCCGGGAAGCGGCGGCGATGGTAAATACGTGGCACGACTCGTGGTTTCAGGAAACAGGAGTGCGGGTGCTCTATACCTTACCGGGCGTCTGGACGGATCGAATCCTCCCGCTGACGATTGGGCCAAAACCAGAAAAAATTACACGGGTATTCGTCGGCCGGGCAGAATTGATTACTCCGGAGATGGAGCGAAATCTGGCCAAAGAAGTCGTGCGATACCACGAAGGCGCGACGCAGGAAGCCATCGAAAATGTGCGTCAGTCTGGACTGGGCCGATTCACGGCACCCGCCATGAGCCGCGTGCTAAGCACGCCCCGCAGCAAGGAGTTTTCCACGGCAGCCGGGAAACTGGTAAACGAAGCGATAAAGCCCGCGCCGGACGGAAAACCGGTTGCGAGCAGGTAAAACGCCAGTCATGACATCTGACACCCGACTGGACGAAACGCCCAAAAACGCGGATGCTCGGAGTCACGCATGAGAAAGGTCGCTCTCGTATTTGTTCTGGCGGTGTTTGTGCCGAGCCTGATTCTCGCCTGGCTGGCAGTGCGCTCATTGCGTGATCAGCAGTTTATCCTCGAACGGCAGCAATCGTTGCTCTATCAGGGTTTGGCCGATGCGTTCGCCAGAGATGTCGATAATTATTTGATCCAGCAACAACACGAGTTCGGGTTGCAGGTGGAAGCGTTGCTGGCAAAACGCAAGGCGCAGGAACTCGCTCCCGAATTCGATGAAGTCATTCGCAAAGCCTGGCCCCTCGCCGAGATCGGGTTTGTGGTTTCGTTGAATGGAAAGGTACTCGCTCCACCATTGAATGGACGGGTGGAGTGTCTTCAGTTCCGGCTGGAAAACGATAAATTTCTGGCTAATGCCGAAAGTGCGGAAGTTTACTGGAGCAACGGGAAAGCCACCGCCAACGCATTACAAACAGACAACAACGCAAACGTCCGCCAGGCACTTCCCTGGAACAACAAAGATGTGTCATCATCATTGCCCGCTCAACAGGCGCAATCTCAGGCAGCCAATGGCGACAACCAATCTTCGTTCCAGAATTATTTTAACAGCCAACGAGGGAATACGGCCAAACGAAGTGTTTCTCCACAATCGCAGATGGCTCTTCCCCAGCAAAAGGGGACCGTGGACGAGTCGGAGCAGTTTTCCAAAATTGCGGTTGCTGAAGCGGAATTCCGACAACTGATCGGCAATGACAACGAAGGAACGATGGCGCGATTCCTGCAAAATAAATTAAACGTCATGACGTGGTATCGTTCGCAGAGCGACCCCAAACTGGTCTTTGGCACTCAACTCAATTTACCGCAACTGGTCAACGGATTGAACGATCTGGCCCATGAACTGGACCCAACCCGCATCACGGACGTGTGTATCGTAATCCTGAATGACACCGCGAAACCAGTCGTGCGGTCCAAACCGGATTTCACAACGACCAACTGGAAACATCCTTACGCGGCTACTGAAATCGGCGAGGCTCTGCCGCATTGGGAGGTGGCAGTCTATTTACTGAACCCCGGAAAAGTGGAAAGCGCAGCCAACACCTTAAAAGTAACGCTGGGATTTTTCATTCTCTTACTGGTTTTCGCAATCGGCATGGGAAGCTGGTTGATCGTCACCGATTTGAACCGGCAACTGGCCACGGCCCGCCAGAAAACGGACTTCGTTAGCAATGTTTCACACGAATTAAAAACGCCTTTAACCTCCATCCGCATGTTCTCGGAATTGCTCGCGGAAGGCCGGGTGACAGACATGGCCAAGCAACAGTCGTACTTGAATATTATCACGGCGGAAACGGCCCGGCTAACGCGATTGATTAATAATGTGCTCGATTTTTCACGCATGGAACGCGGCGAGAAAAAGTATCACTTCGAGAAATGCAATCTGCTGGAGGTAGTGCAAGAGGCGGTGGATAATTTTCGTCCGCATCTGGAGGAGAATCAATTTGCCTTGAACTGCGAATGGCCAGAGAACCCGCTCTATGTTCAAGGTGATCGTGATGCGCTGGCCCAAATCATTGTCAATTTGCTTTCCAATGCAGAAAAATATTCCGGCGCGAACAAAGTCATCACCGTAACCGCCAGTCTCGAGCGGCTTCCCCTGCCCTTTGCGGAAGTCCGGATTCTCGATCGCGGCATTGGAGTTCCGCGCGGTTGCGGCGAGAAAATTTTCGAGCAGTTCTTTCGCGCACACGATTCCTTGAGCAGCGGCATTCAAGGTTCCGGGCTGGGATTAACCCTGGCACGGCAGATTGCACGGGCGCATGGAGGCGAGGTGGTTTATGAACCGCGCGAAGGCGGAGGGAGTTGCTTTATTTTGCGGCTGCCGCTGGCGGCGAAGGAAGTGTGATGTATGAGTAAAAACCTGTGGTTTAACGGACAGCGATCGTCCCCGGTCGCAGCTACGTTCGAGCGCCTGACGCGCCTGGATATTCGCACACGTTTTCAGCGTTCCACCTTGCTGTAACCGGGGACGGTCGCTGTCCGCAGAATTATTTGAACGACTGTTTATGAAAACTAAAATTCTCATTGTGGAAGATGATCCGCATATTCTGCTGGGGCTCGAAGAAGTTTTAAAGGGCGAGGATTTTGAAGTCGCCGTTTGCAATCGCGGCGATCAGGCGCTGGCGGCGGTGGAAAAGCTGCATCCCAACCTCATCGTGCTGGATGTGATGTTACCGGGCCTAAGCGGTTACGATATTTGCAAACAGCTTCGGGCGCGTAAAATGACAGTGCCCATTTTAATGCTCACAGCCAAGGGACAGGAAATCGATAAAGTGGTCGGCCTGGATTTAGGCGCGGATGATTATGTGACCAAGCCGTTCGGCGTACGGGAATTGCTGGCGCGCATTCATGCGCTCTTGCGACGCAGCAGCACCACAACTAAATCCGAAACGTTATCCGAGGAAATTTTTCAAATCGGCACCGCGACCATTGAACCCAGGACGTTTCAAATCAGGCGTGGCAAGGAGTCCGAGGAATTGACAGCGCGCGAACTGAAGCTGCTGCAATTATTCCACGCACATCCGGGGGAAGTGCTTTCCCGTGACCGTTTGCTCAACGAGGTGTGGGGCTACAATTATTACGGCACCACACGCACACTGGATCAGGTGATTGTGCAATTGCGCAAAAAGCTGGGAGATAATCACGGGGAATCCAAACACCTGATTACGGTGCATGGTGTAGGTTATAAACTGGCACTTTAAAACGCTGGCATCCGGAAACGGGTAGAAATAATTATTTCTCCGCGAGCAACTCTTTGATCTTCGCTTGCAGAGCGTTGTAAGCCGGGTCACCCTTCACGTATTGGCCGCCGGGATGGAGGTAGCGAATAACGCCTTGCTTATCGAGCAGGAAGCTCACGCTGGTCCAATTTTGATTGTCCCGGTCCAACCACCATTTCTGGAGTGTTTGCCAATCCGGGTCCACGGCCACGGGAAATTTAAAACCATATTTGTCCGCGTAGCGCTTTACTTCGCCAGCGCGCAATGGCTCAGGCGCTTTGTGATGGTAAATACCCACGACCTGCAAGCCCTGCTCGTGATATTTCTGATAAAACTCATTCAACGCTGGCGCCGTAGCGGCACAATAGGGACACGCCGGAGCTGTCCACCAGCGAATCAGGATGACTTTACCCGGAAGTTCTTGAAGCTGTAGCGGAGCGGAATTCAGCCAGTCTGTCAGTTTCCATTCGGGAGGTTTGGTGCCGATCAATGATTCCGCGCCGAAAACGGCAGGACTCAGCATGGCAAAGCACAGCAACGAGGCCAGCCATGAACGGAGCCATCGTCGTGAATTTGGCAGATGGGCCATGGACTTTAAAATCGCTCTGTCGGGGACGGACGTCAAGACGAGGTAACGGTGCAGGTGTGATTGAAAGTGGTGGGCGATGAGGAGCGGAACGCGGCTGTGTTTCGCTGGCGAAACCAGCCGCAGCACGTCCATCCGCTGGTTTCGGGTAAAATAT
>JBEHZA010000226.1:0-7997 GCA_048497895.1 Verrucomicrobiota bacterium | reverse complement strand
AGCAGGAATGTGATTTACCACTGGCGGATTTGTCGTTAAGGCTGACAAAGGCTTGGCGAAGCGGTCAACGGACGCTACGGTCTTTAACCGGAAATCATGTTGTGAAAGAAAAATCCGAATTTATTGAAATTGAGGGACTGCATGTAACGGTGGACGAAGTGGAGTATCGCCCGGATGTGCCGACGCCCAGCGAAAGCCCGCACTGCTTTGCCTATTATATCAGCATTCGCAATGACGGTGAGGTTCCGGTGACGATTAAAGGCCGCAAGTGGGTGGTGACCGACAGCCGTAATGAAATTACTGTCGTCGAGGGAGATGGGGTGGTCGGACAATTTCCTACAATCCGACCCGGTGAAAAATTCAGTTACAACAGCTATCACCTCCTGGCCACCCGTTCCGCTCAAGCGGAGGGAGCTTATTACGGAATCGACGCCAAGGGGCAAAAATTCAAAGTTAGAATCCCCACCTTCCGGATGGTGGTAACCCATTTAGCGGGTTAGTGAGGAACGGGTTAAACTGCTGCCGGGAGGGCCTATTTGTGCCGGAAGGTAATGCGGGCTTTGGAAAGGTCGTAAGGTGACATTTCTACGTTTACTTTATCGCCTACACTGATGCGGATGAAGTTTTTACGCATCTTGCCGGAAATGTGGGCGAGGACTTCGTGACCAGTCGGCAGCGCCACCCGGAACATCGTTCCGGGTAATACCTGTGTGACTGTGCCAGCTAACTCAATTGGCTCTTCTTTCGCCATGTTAAATAATCCACCTAGATCGGGTTAACACAACCGACCTGACCGTTTGACGGGCTCAGGCAGCCCCCGCGTATGCAGGGTAAGTCCATTTGAGCGGGTTACTTCAAAAGAAAGCAAGCTGATTTCGTCACCTTTAATGCAGGCGATGGGAACCGGGTTTCCAGCGAAGAGCGCGTGGAACGGTTTTACGGTGGACTTTCAGGCGGACGTCTTTAGATTCTCGCCCAATATGCGCCGCGATTTAATTACCACCCTGCTGACCATCGTTTTGGCAGGTTCCTGTCTGGCCAACGCCGTTCTGGTTTATCAATATTCTCAAACGACTCGTGAATTGGACTCCATGCAGAGCCAGATGACTGCTGTGCAGCAAAAAAAGGATTTTATGAAAGCGCTGGCCGCTGATCTCGTTGTTTACAGTCAGCATAATCCGGCCATTGATCCACTGTTGCAATCCGTGGGGCTCAAGCCGGCGGGCAATGCCAGTGCGCCGGCTAATCGTCCCGTCGCGCCTGCCACAGCGAAACCTGCTAAAAAATAATTTTATGAACGATCCGGTAATTTCTACCTCGGCTGCACCTGAATCCAATGTTTCGCTGGAATTGGAAGAATTGCGGCAAGGACAACAAAATCTGGTGCTCCTGGTGCGGGTGGCTTTGGTGGGATTGATTATTTTCAGCACCAGTGTCTTTTTCCTGTTGAACCGTCAGGTTCACCAACTTCGGGTGGAAGTGGACAAGCGTGCTCCCATGGTGAAAAACGCAGCGGAAATCATCGATCAAACTCAGCCGCAAGTGATGGAATTCTTCAATCGTTTGCGGGCTTTCGCGTTGACGAATCCGGATTTGCTGCCAGTTCTGGCTAAATATTCATTAATCACCCCGGCCGCAAAGCCCTGAACTCGATTTCAAAAGTAACGAACCATTTACGGCAGGCTTGTTCATTTCGTTGGCCTTTTTTACACTACGGGCATTTCCATTATGCGAACACTTTTAATCGGCATTGATAGCGGCACGCAATCCACCAAGGTTCTCGTCGTTGATGCGAACTCCGGCAAAGTCCTCGGTGCAGGTGCGCAAACCTATGATTTGATTCCCAACCTGCCGCCCGGAGCCAAAGAGCAGCACCCTCATACCTGGCGCACCGCGACGGCCAAAGCGATCAAACAGGCATTGAAACAAGCGAAAGCGAAAGCGGGCGAAGTGAAGGCGATTGGTGTCAGCGGACAGCAACACGGCTTCGTGCCGTTGGACAAGGCGGGTGAAGTCATTCGCCCGGCAAAACTTTGGTGCGACACCTCGACGGCGGCAGAATGCGAAGAAATTACGAGCAAACTCGGTGGTCCGAAGGCGACTCTCCGCGCTTTGGGGAATGCGGTGCTGCCCGGCTTTACCGCGCCAAAAATTCTTTGGCTGAAGAATCATGAGCCGGAAAATTTCAAGCGGCTGGCGACGGTTTTATTGCCCCATGATTATCTCAATTTCTGGCTCACTGGCTTGAAAGTGATGGAATACGGTGACGCGAGCGGCACGGCGCTGCTGGACGTGCGTAAACGCCAATGGTCGTCAGCAACGTTGAAAGCGATTGATGCCAATTTGGCCGATAAATTGCCACCATTGATTTCGAGCGATCAGCCTGCGGGATTTCTTTCCGCTGCGACCGCTAAAGAACTTGGACTGAGCACGGATGTCATTGTGAGCGCGGGGGGCGGTGACAATATGATGGGAGCGATTGGCACTGGCAATACCAGCCCGGGAGTCATCACGGCGAGTTTTGGCACGAGCGGGACGATTTACGCCTGTGCCGGTAAACCGGTGGTGGACCCGCAGGGTGAAATCGCGGCGTTTTGTGATTCTACGAACCGTTGGCTGCCGTTGCTCTGCACCATGAACGTGACTGTCGCCACTGAAATGGTGCGGCAGGATTTTGCCTGGACGCACGAGAAATACGCCGCAGAAGCAGCCAAAGTTAAAGCCGGCTCCGATGGGCTCGTTTTATTGCCGTATCTGGAAGGCGAACGCACGCCAAACGTTCCTAATGGCACGGGCGTATTGCTCGGTGTAACCAGGCAGACCTTTACTGCTGCCCATTACGCGCGCGCGGCCATGGAAGGTGTCACGCTCGGCATGAACTACGGTTTGCGACGACTGGCTGAGCTGGGGGTGAAGCCAACGCAAATCCGGGCTACCGGTGGTGGCGCGAAATCCAAAGTCTGGCGTCAAATCATGGCCGATGTGTTCAATGCTGAAGTCGTGACCCTCAAGGTCAGCGAAGGAGCAGCTTATGGAGCGGCCTTGCAAGCCCTCTGGTGCTGGCGCAATCAACAGGGAGAAGCTGTTTCCATTGAGGAAATTACTCAGCGTTTTGTGCAGTTGAATAAAGCGGAAACGGCTCAACCGAAGGCGGCGAACGTGGCAATTTATCAGGAAGTCCAGTCGTTGCAGGATGATCTGTCCAAAGCTTTGCGCGGGGTATTTGCGAAGCACCGGCAGTTTGTCTCCCGGTGATTTACTCATAGGTTGACTTGGCTATGCCGGTCCTCAGCTTAAGCGGAATTCGTTCCGCCATTACTCCCTTGTATCTATTTGGGATCAAGGGGTTAAATAAACCTTCCGATGTTCCGTGATGGGAACCCGTTAAGTGCGCTAAAACGTGAATAAAACCGCCAGAACCAACGTCCGCTGAAGGTTGTTTAATCCGTTACCGTCTAATGAAGCAGATGAATTATAAAAGTAGCCTGGGCTGGGGTAGGTGGATTTGGCGGCATTTGCTGCCGGGGATTGGCCTTTGCCTGTTTGGATGGACGATGGCATCCGCTGTTGAGTCGCCTTCGGGAGATGCCGGTTGGAAGAAAGCTGAACCGCTGTTGGCAAAGTATTGCTACGATTGCCATGGCGGAAAGAAAACCAAGGGCGATGTGGATTTGAAGCGGTTGGAAGCTGATCCGCTGGTCGGCAAGGAATTTGAGTTGTGGAGCCACGTGCAGGAGAAAGTGAACAACGGCGAGATGCCTCCGAAAGACAAGAAACAGCTCAGCAGTTCCGAAAAAAAGAAACTGCAACAATGGCTGGCCGGCTCCCTTGAAGCAGCGGTGCGGGCAAATGCTGGTGATCCCGGTCCCGTGACGTTGCGTCGTTTGACCAACGCCGAATACGATTACACGATTCGTGATTTAACCGGCATCAATTACGGCTTGAGCCGCGATTTTCAACCCGATGGTGGCGGCGGGGAAGGCTTCTCGAATATTGGAGACGTCCTTTTTGTTAATCCGCAGCAATTGGACAAGTATCTCGTGGCCGCCAAAACACTGGCCGATCACGCCACGATTATGCCGGGCACGGGCATCACGTTTCAGCCCAATCGCGTGGGCTTGCGCGGGCCGGATCAACTGAAAGCGCAGGCGGAGCAGTCGCTTTATGTCTGGTATCAGAAAATGGCCGCGCCGTATTTGCCGAAAGATGATGAGAATTTGCGGGAAGCAGATTACATGCTGGCTTGCTGGAAGTATAAATTCCGGGAGCAAACGGGCGCGACTTCGCTGGATCAACTCGCCAAAGAAGAGAAGCTTTTACCGGCCTTTCTTACGAACTGGTGGAGCATGCTGAACAACAAGGAACCGAAATCCCGTTTCCTCGATCTGACCCGCGTGCCCTGGCAGCAATTGCCCGGTCCGGATGCTCAAAACCCTAAGGCAGTGCCCGCCGCTGTGCTGAAAACGCTCGATGAAATCCAGGATCAACGCCGTGCCTGGTACGATCCGAAACGGACCTGGGCTACGATTCAGCGTGTCCAACAGGACTCGGACGGTTTGCAGTTTTATCCGCTGGACGCACACGTGCAGGGCAAGAAGCAGGTGTATGTCGTGATTGGTGATGTCGCGGATGGTAATAAGGGCGATTCCGTAGTGATCAGTGAGTTCCGTGTGGAAAGAGCGGGCAGAAAGCTGGTGGATTATGTGGCTTGGCTGGAAAGCCGTTTGAAATCAGATCAGGCGGACTTGAAGTCTCTCGAAGCCGGGAAAGCTGCCAGTTCAAAATTGGATGCGAATACGTTGAAAACTCGGGTGGAAGAAGCTGAGAAAGCGGTGGCTTTGTTCGGTGATCATACGATCGGCAAGGAAGCCATGACGAAGTCGATTGCTTTGAAGGCTCCGGCAGTAGTGCCGTTGCCCTTGCCGGAGGATGCGGTGCGTTTCCGGGCCAGAGGCAAACTGGATGTTTACACGGATGAAGCGGAATCGGCCTCGGTTCAATGGATGGCCACCGCGGAGGCTCCGCCGAATCCCAGCACAGTGTTTCCCGGTGTCATTACCGTTTGGAAACGTCAGTCGCCGACGCAACATCAGGTGATGCACGAGTTCGAGGTAATGCGATCGGCTTTTCCCGATATCTATGATCGCCGGTTGGAAGAAGTGGCGCGCAATTACTATCGGAATGGGCATGGGCCGGGTGTTTATTATTTCAGTGACGATCAACTCTCCGCGCTGTTGCCAGAGGCGGAAAAACAGCACATGAAGCAGATGCTGGAGGATTGGCGCTTTGTTCGGTCAAAGAATATTCCCACCAAACAAATGACGGAATGGGATGACCGGTTGCGGACAAACTTGTTGCAGTTTGCCACGACGGCCTGGCGGCGGCCGCTGGCCAGTGACGAACAACAGGAGATTATCAATATCTACAATGAGGCGCGAAAAAAAGAACTCGATCAGGAATCCTCTGCGCGTGAAGCCATGGTGCGGGCGCTAATCTCGCCGAAGTTTCTGTTCAAACTGGAAAGTGGTGGAGCAGGGATGGCAGAAGTCGAGCGGGTTAACGCGTGGGAATTGGCCACGCGGGTTAGTTATTTTATTTGGTCCTCCATGCCGGATACGCAATTGCGGGCTGCGGCTGCTGACGGCAGTTTGCTGAAGCCGGAAGTGCTCACGCAACAGGTGAAACGGATGTTGCGTGATCCCCGTTCAATGGCGTTAGCGAAAGAATTTGGTGGCCAGTGGCTTCAGTTCAACGGCTTTGCGGATCATAATTCTGTGGACCTGGTGAAGTATCCCGATTGCACGCCCGAATTGCGTGGAGATATGCAGCAGGAAGCGATTTCGTTCTTTAATTACATCGTGCGTGAAGATCGGCCTGTGCGAGAGGTTTTACAGGCGGACTACACATTCCTGAATCAACGGCTGGCGAAGTATTATGGGATTCCGGGTGTGCAAGGGGAGGAGTTTCAGAAGATTTCCGTCTCGGCGTATCATCGTGGAGGCATGTTGGGGATGGGCAGCATTTTGACGAAGACTTCGTATCCGTTGCGGACCAGTCCGGTATTGCGGGGCAATTGGATTTTGAAATCAGTGTTGGGCACGCCAGTTCCACCGCCTCCGAACAATGTGCCCAAGCTGGACGAAGACACCAGCAAGCCAAAATCCTTGAGAGAACGGTTGGAGCGGCATCGTGCGGATAAAGCCTGTTCCGTTTGCCATGATAAGATTGATCCACTGGGTTTTGCGCTGGAGGATTTTGATGCGGTGGGACGATTGCGCACGAAAGATGAAGCGGGTGTGGCAATTGATGATACGGGGCTGCTGAAGGACGGCACCAAACTGACGGGCCTGGATGGTTTGCGCAACTATCTGGCGACGCGTGAAAATGATTTCGAAGCGTTGTTATGCCGGAAGCTGGTGGGCTTCGCAGTGGGGCGGCAGGTGATGCCGACGGATCGCCCGTTGATTGACGAGATGCAGCAGAACCTGCGTTCCTCTGAAGGGCGTTTTTCAAGCGCTGTGTTGAGCGTCGTGCAAAGCAAGCAATTCCAGTATCGCCGGAACGAATAGCAGTTTTAGTGAATTTTAAGGTGTCGGCGGGCATCTAATCGATAGAGTTAATAACGAAGAGATTATGAAGAACACAGCAAACGGAATTTCGCGGCGGCACTTTTTGCGCGGCGTGGGCGTGGCGATGGGGTTGCCGTGGCTGGAATCGTTCAACGTCTGGGGCGCGGAGACCGCGGCGCCGGCTGCCGCAATATCGAATGAAGCCCCGCGGCGATTGGCCGTGGTGTTTATGGGCAACGGTGTGAATCCGTTCCATTGGGGCGCAGAGAATGGCGCGAATGGCATGCAGTTTCTGAAAACGCTCAGCCCCTTGGAACCGCTGAAGGACAAAGTGCTCGTTTTCAAAGGGCTGTGGAATCCGACCACGGAGAGCGGACCGGGCGGGCATTATCCGAAGATGAATTTGTTGTCCGGGCTCAAGGTCAAGCAAACCACGACCGACGTGGAAGTCGGGACGACGATGGATCAACTCGTGGCGCGCGAAGTGGGTAAACACACACCCGTGCAAAGCCTGGTGCTCGGCACGGAAGGCCCGAGCTACAGCACCGATAGCGGTTACACCTCGATTTATTCGGCTTACATTTCCTGGAGTAGTCCGACGACGCCCGCGCCGAAGGAGATTTATCCGCAGCAGGCGTTCGATCAGTTGTTCGATGACGGCAGTCAGCGCAAGCGGGACAAGAGCGTGCTGGATCTCGTGATGAATGACGCGAGCAGTTTGCGCACGAAGTTAAGCCGGCGCGACGTGCATAAATTGGATGAGTATCTGACTTCCGTGCGTGAGTTGGAACAACGCATTGAACGCGCTGATCAATTCAGCAAACAGGAAACGGGCGGGCAGGGATGGCATCCCACGGTGACGAAGCCGACGTTTCCTCGTCCGGCAGCGGGCATTCCGACGAATCCTGAAGAGCATTTGAAAACCATGCTGGATATCATGGTGCTGGCGTTTCAGATGGATCGCACGCGGGTGGCGACGACCATGTTGAACAACGACCTTTCCGGGCTGAACTTAAGTTACCTCGGTGGCATCAAGGGTGGTTTGCACGAACTCTCGCATCATTCGCATGATCCCGAACGGCTCGCGATGTATCAAAAGGCAAATGAGTATCACATCAAGCTTTGGGCTGAAGCGCTGACGAAGATGCAGCAGACGAACGAGGGTGAGCGCACGCTGTTGGACAACAGCATGGTGATGTTCTGCTCGAGTTTGTATGACGGCAATGCGCATGATTCACATCAGTTGCCGATCGTGCTGGCGGGTGGTGGCGGTGGCACTATCAAGGGTGGACGTTTGCTCGACTACAGCAAGGAAGAGAATCGCAAGCTGTGCCGGTTGCACATGGCGTTGATGGACCGCATGGGCGCGCGTATCGATCACTTTGGCGACGCGGATAAGGCGATTACGGATTTGGGATGAGGGCGGGG
>JBEHZA010000225.1:0-8014 GCA_048497895.1 Verrucomicrobiota bacterium | reverse complement strand
CCGTCCCCGGTCGCAGCAAGGTGACTTGGCCAAACAATATGAGAATATTTCGCATCGCTCGAACCTGCGAACATAGCTGCAACCGGGGACGGTCGCTGTCCGGCAATCTCGCTTTTCATTCACGCCCACGGTGTTCCCCCACAAATAACTCCCTAAATCACGGCTGTTGAACTATGTTACCACCGTCACTCGCTCATGGAATCCAGCGCAAAAATAAAGACTGCCACCGTCACTTGCGCCGTTGCGCTGCTGATCATCATCGCCATTGCTTCACTGCATCCGTTCCGGCGCACGATGGCCCGCACACTAGCCATCGTGCATGAAGAATTCCCCTCGGTTCCCAGAATCCAAACCACTGACTTGGCCGCGTGGCTGAACGATCCTAAACGTCCCCCACCCGCCCTCTACGATGTCCGCACGCTGGAAGAATACAATGTCAGCCACCTGCCGGGAGCCACTCGCGTTGATCCCTACGAAAGCACCCGCACGCTCCTGCCTCAATTGGACACCAATCGCACCAGTGTCTTCTATTGCAGCGTCGGCTATCGTTCCTCGCAGACGGCGAACGAATTAATCCACCTCGGCTACACGAATATTTACAGTCTGGAAGGCTCCATCTTCGTCTGGGCCAATGAAGGCCGCCCGCTCGAATCCAATGGCCATCCCACACTTTTGGTGCATCCCTACAGCGTTTCTTACGTATCGCTACTGAAGCCGGCACATTGCTATCCGCTTCCCGCGGTTACCAGCTTTGTCAACGAATACGCACCACGCCTCAATCCGCTCAAGGTTGCCAATGCCATAGCTCTGCTCGTGTTCTTCCTTATCTGGGAAACCATTGCTCCCTTTTTCGAGTGGTTTCGCACCCGTCCACGTGAACGCACATTGCATGGTCTGCGGAATATCGCCCTGGGCTTGTTGAACACCACGCTCATCGCCTTGCTCTTTGTGCGGCTCTGGCTGGCGGCGGCGAACTGGTCCGCCGAACACCACTTCGGCCTGTTGTATTGGGGCGAGATCGAAGGCTGGCGGCGTTCTGTTGCCGCCGTGTTGCTATTGGATTTCTGGACTTACTTGTGGCATCGCCTTAACCACGTTGTGCCTCTCTTCTGGCAATTTCATCGCACGCACCATTCTGAACCGCACCTGGATGTCACCTCCGCCAGCCGGTTTCATCTGGGCGAAATCACCTTCTCTTCGCTCTTGCGACTGCCGTTAATCATCCTGCTGGGCATTCATTTAAAAGAACTCGTGTTGTATGAAACGCTGATGTTCGCCGTCGTCCAATTTCATCACGCGAATATTAACCTGCCCTGGGCCATTGAACGCGTGCTCCGTTGGATCATCGTCACTCCCAATCTCCACCGCGTGCACCACTCGCGTTGGCAGCCGGAAACCGATTCCAATTACTCCTCGCTCCTGTCCATTTGGGATACTCTCTTCGACACCCGCCGCTGGCGCGATCAACCACACGAAATTCAATTTGGCCTGGCCGGCTTCGATGAACCACAGCAACAAACCTTCACCGGCCTGCTCCGCACCCCTTTGCCCGGCGCCCACGAATCAGCGAAGAAGGAGTAAATTATTATAGCGAGTGACCGGATAGGAGCGCGGCGTTTACGCCGCTTCGTTGTCCAAGTATGTCAGAGCGAACGAACACGCCATAGTGTTTGAACATTGAAGCGGCGTAAACGCCGCGCTCCTATGATTGGGCAAAGCGAACACGCAAGGCTCTACAACGTATGCCCAGGAAAACTGCACGTCGGATTTTCGGAAACGGTGTGCAGCGTGTAGCTGCCACCTTGAGGGCATTTCAGCATTTTTGAATCCTTAAAGTGTTCTGTAACTTCGAAAACAGTCGGCGTGTCCGTGGGCAATTTGTGATTTTCCAAAGCCCATAGTTGTTTTGCCGCATCGATCTGATGAAGGTTCATCAAGCAGATATTGCGCCGCGGCTTCGCCGCCCCCCCACAGGGGAGAACTGCTGGCACTATGAGAATCACGAGGAAAAGAAAGAACCCTCCCAAAGTCACATAAAATGGCAACCGAGAACGCTTGGGTTTCAGTTCCGTCGATCCGCTCTCTGTCGGCATTCCGGTACTTGGTAGCATTTCACTCATGCACTCCTCACCTCATATCCTTGATTCTCCGAAGTATAACACTGTCGGCCCACAGTCACAAGTTCACCCGCATGCGTAACCTCCACGATCGGCGCGTGGCGTTTACGCCGCTTCAAGGTTCAAATGCCTCGGCGCGTTCGATTTACCACGCCGCACTTGGACGGCGAAACAGTGTAAACGCCGCGTCCCCGCCAATCTTGCCCAGCGAATCCAAAAACCACCTACAACGAGTGTCCGGGAATAGTGCAGGTAGGATTTTCCGAAACCGTGTGCAACGTATAAACCCCGTGTTCCGGACAAGTCGGCAGTTGGTTCCCTTTCAAATAAAATGCCACCTCAGAAGCTGTCGGCAGATCGGTGGAAGTTTTCTTATTTTCCAACGCCCACTGCTGCACCCCGCCATCGATCATTTTCAAATTCGCAATACAGGAATTATGGCAGGCGGTTGTCCTCGCAGTGATGAAATTAGGAACCACAATGACACCCAATACCGTCACAACAGCACCCAATGTCAGCCAGAATGGCCAGCGCAACCGTTTGCGGTTCGGTGCAGAAGATTCTCCTTCCGGCAACGGCAAGCCCGCTTCCGCTTGTGATGAATCATTTCCTGTCGACGTTTCGTTCACGAGATTTCACTCTCAAACCTTGATTGACGTCACCATAGCGCACCGTGAATGGACGGCAATTTTAAAACTCCTCTAAAACGGTACGCCGATGCGGTATGGAGTTCCACCTTCAGGTGGCGAGGCTTACAACAATACATATCGCTGAAAAATTTAACACCACTCCGCATGCGGAAACTCCACCGCCTAAAGGCGGAACTCCTTACTCCGCCTTACGCCAACACTTTCTCGACCAAATGCCCATGCACATCCGTGAGCCGGAAATCGCGTCCTTGAAACCGGAACGTGAGCTTCTCGTGATTGAAACCGAGCAAATGCAGAATCGTCGCGTGCAGGTCATGCACATGCACGTTGTCTTCCACGACATGGAAACCGAAATCATCCGTCTTGCCAATCGTCACCCCGGGCTTAATGCCGCCACCGGAGAGCCACATCGTGAATGCCTGCGGATGATGATCGCGCCCCAGTTTGCGCCCGAAATCCGCATTTGCCTCCACCATCGGCGTGCGGCCAAATTCACCACCCCAAATCACGAGCGTGTCATCGAGCAGGCCACGTTGCTTCAAATCTTTAATCAACGCCGCGCTGGCTTGGTCGGTATTATGCGTTTGCGCCTTCACTCCTTTAACCACTTCACTATGGTGATCCCAGCCTTCGTGAAAAAGCTGCACAAACCGCACGCCACGCTCGATCAACCGCCGCGCCAGCAGGCAATTCAATGCAAACGATGGCTTGCCCGGTTCCGCGCCATACGCCTTCAGCGTCTCCGGCGATTCCTTGGAAACATCCATCAATTCCGGTGCGCTCGATTGCATGCGATACGCCATCTCAAATGAATTAATGCGCGTGGCAATTTCCGGATCGCCCATGGCAGTGAGCCGTTGCTCGTTCAAGTCCTTAATCAAATCGAGCGTCTGCCGCTGCATCGAAGTGCTTACGCCCGCCGGATTCGAGAGGAACAACACGGGGTCACCCGTCTTGCGGAACGGCACTCCTTGATAAACCGTCGGCAAAAATCCGCTGCCGTACAACGCCGCACCACCGCTCAAGCCACCGGCGGAATTCAACACTACAAAACCCGGCAAATCCTGACTCTCGCTACCGAGCCCATAAAGCGTCCACGCCCCCATGCACGGACGGCCAAACTGCGAAGAACCCGTCTGCATCAACACCTGACCGGGCGCATGATTAAACGCGTCCGTGTTCATCGATTTGATGATCGACAGTTCATCCACTACTTCGGCCAGATGCGGCAACGCTTCGGATATTTCCGCGCCACTTTGACCATGCTTCGCAAATTTAAATTCCGACGCATACAAGGCCGCATCCGGTTTGATGAACGCGTATTTCTGCCCCCTCACTACCTCTGCCGGAACGGGTTTGCCATTGTACTTCTCCAACGTGGGCTTGTAGTCGAACATATCCAACTGGCTTGGCGCACCGCCCATGAACAGATAAATGACCCGCTTGGCCTTGGGGGCATAATGCGGCTGTTTCGGCGATAAAGGGTTGATCAATTGCGGCGCTTTCTCCGCACCGAAAACCTTGTCCCGACCCAGCATCGACGCCAAAGCCACACTGCCCAATCCCACTCCGCACTGTTTAAAGAACCAGCGGCGCGTAATGAACTTGGCGACTTCCGAACGGATTTCGTTTTGATAATTCATGACAGTAATGGGGATGAAAAATGACGAAACACGAATGACGAAATCCGAAAGAAGCTCGAATAACAAAGCTCCAATCCGCTATCTGTATGTCCGCTCGTCTTCATCGTTTTATTTGCGCCAAATTGCGCAGAAAATCAGGTGTAGTTCTTTGGCTTCCTGCCATAATTTGCGCGCTTCCGGTTTTAAACTATCTTCCGCAATCGCAATCATTCTCAAAAAGAATTTAGCTTCCCGCGCTTCTTTACGGCATATGCCGATCTTGCTCTTAAAATCCTTTTTCGAAACGCCGTCATCAGCTTCGCAATAATTGGCGCCAACACTGGTGCCTGCCCCCACCAACTGGCTTATCAAGCGGTTATTTACTGGATTTTGTGGAATCCGTTTAGCAAAACGCACAATCGCCTCTCCAAACAGGGCCGTCCGTTCCTCTAAATCGAAAACCATCTTCCGATCCCCATCGCCTTCACGCAAGACAAGTGGTTGATCAACCGATTCTCCGGAACTCCAAAACTGTTCTTCCCCAGCTTCAGAATCCACGAACGTCTCGGATGTCGAATAATTGTTCATTTGAACTTCGTCATTCTTTCGGATTTCGTCATTCGTGCTTCGTTATTCCGCCGAGCGGTCATTCCTTAGTAATCGTTTCGTCGAGGTTCAACAACGCCCGACTAACCATTGTCCAGGCGGCGGCCTTGTGAATATTGATATCAGCGGGAATACTCTTTGGGTCTGGCAGGGCTACCGTTAACGCAGCTTCAGTGCTGCTTTCAAAGTGATCGTATTGCTCAGCCTGGAAATTCAGCAGAGATTTCAACTCGCGCTCCGTCGGCTGGCGACCGACACAGAGACGAAACGCATAAATCGCCCGGCTGCGATCATCATTCCCACCTTCCTTCATCACCCGCAACCCCATCGCCTTCGCTGCTTCCACAAATGTCTTTTCATTCAGCGTCGTCAATGCTTGCAGCGGCGTATTGGAACGCGTCCGGCGCGGGCATGAACCCTCCGCCGTCGGGGCATCAAAAGACAGCAGTGAAGGAAACGGCAAGGCCCGCTTCCAGAAGGTATACATGGACCGGCGGTAACGATCTTCTCCCGTGCTCTCCTGCCACGTAAATCCACCATAGACCGTATCCCCCACGCTGGCCGGAATCGGCGGATGCACACTGGGTCCGCCAATTTTCAAATTCAACAATCCACTCGCCGATAGCGCGATGTCTTGCACCACCTCTCCCTCAACCCGGAATCGCGGCCCACGCGCCAGCCAGCGGTTATACGGATCTTTCGCGTACAATTCCGGTGAAACTTTCGAGGCTTCCTGATACGTCGCCGACTCTGTTATCAAGCGATGAATTTCCTTAAAGCTCCAGCCGCGCTCCATGAATTCACACGCCAGCCAATCCAGCAGTTCCGGATGCGAAGGCGTTTCCACACGCATTCCGAAATCCTCCGGCGTGGTGACCAGCCCCTGGCCAAAGTATGATTGCCAGATGCGATTAACGATCACGCGTGCCGTCGTCGGACTGCGGCGATCCACCAGCCACTCAGCAAAGCCCAGGCGATTGCGCGGCGCTCCTTCCGGAAGTGGGTTGAGCACCGCCGGCACGGCGGCCTCCACCTTGTCGCCGGGACGTTGCCAGTCTCCCCGTTTAAAAATATACGCCGAGCGGGGCTCAACGCGCTGCTTCAATGCCAGCGAAGTGGAAACGTACGGCCAATTCGTCAGCGTATTCGCGATCTGTTGATTGACCGCTGCAAAAGCCGCATTCCCCTGCCGGTAAACACCAAACAATTCGCGCTTCTGCGCCGCCGTCAATTGTTCCACCGGCACCGCCAGCAGTTTGCGTTGCGCCGCTGTCAAGGGATCTACCTGAAGCGGCCCCGCCTGCGTGGTAGCGCTGATGCGAAAACGTCCGAGGGTGTGACTGTCCAAACCCGAATCTTTATCCAGCGCCCCGCTGTGTCCATCCCCACTGCTGTGCTTCTGATAGAGGGTAAACATCAGCCGCGTGCCACCGGGAAAACCTTGAATCGGTTCCTGGCATTCAAAGACCGCGCGATGTTCCTGATTGCGCAACACCGGCACCGTCGAAGCCGTCCAACCGCCTTTTTCCGTCTCACCATTGATCGCGTTGGTGATGCTGAAGCCCGCCGCTTCGGCATCCGCCAGAGCGCGCCGGAAGGTCACCTTATTCGTCACCGTGGGATTCTGCATGGCGTACGCTTCGCAGGTAAATTCCTTTACCAGAAAACTCCCGCGCGCCACCAGACCCGGCCCGCCGTAAGGCAAATTCGGATGCAGCAACGCTTCCAACCGGAATCCAGTGATGTTCGTCAGCGTGGTATCCACCCAAATGTGGGTCACCCCGCCCGGCTTCACATCGCCGCCGCCAAGCAATGAACCATCGCTTTGCTTTTCATACTTAGTGGCAAAATTGTGCCATTCCTTCGGGTCGAGCACCGTCCAATTGCCAGCCGCATCTGCCAGACTCTTTTCCCACGCGTTCAGGCGTTGATGGAGGTCTTTGGTTTCATGCAACGCCTGATCTTCTGCTGCCCGGACTTTCTTCAACAGCTCATCCCGCTGCTGCTGTTGCTCCGCCGTGGGCACTTCCACAAACGGCTCGTCATCGTTGTTCAGAAACGCGAACAACTGGTAATACTCGCGCTGGGAGATTGGATCGTATTTGTGATTGTGACATTGGCAGCAGGCAATGCTCAGACCGAGCCACGTCCGCCCCACCGCATCCATCCGGTCAATCATCGCTTCCACGCGAAATTGTTCCGGCTCAATGCCGCCTTCCTGATTTAACATCGAGTTGCGCAGGAAACCGGTGGCAACCAATTGATCAGTCGTCGGATTGGGCAGCAAATCCCCCGCGAGTTGTTCGATAGTAAATTGATTGAACGGCAGATCGCGGTTAAACGCGCGAATGACATAATCCCGATAAGGCCAGATGGAACGCGGTGCGTCTTTTTCATAACCATTCGTATCCGCATAACGCGCCGCATCCAGCCAATGACGCGCCCATAATTCGCCGTAATGCGGTGAGGCTAAAAGCCGCTCGACGAGATTGGGGTAGGCGTTGGCCGATTTATCCGCAACGAAAGCGTCCACTTCCTGAATCGTGGGCGGCAAGCCGGTGAGGTCGAGACTAAGCCGGCGGATTAACGCCACCCGATCCGCCTCCGGAGCCGGCTTCAACCCTTCCTTTTCCAGCCGGGCCATTACAAAATTATCAATCGGATTGCGCACCCACTTTTTATTCTTCACTGCGGGAATTGCCGGACGAACCGGCGCCTTGAAAGCCCAATGATCGCGATTGCCTGCCAGCTTGCCCGGATCGGGTCCATCCGGCCATTTTGCTCCCTGATCAATCCAGGCGCGTAATATCCCAACCTCTTCCGGAGTTAAACGCTCGCCTTTTTGCGGCATGATCAAGTCCGGCTTCAACCCGCTTACCAGATGAATCAAAAGACTCTCCGCGCTTTTGCCCGGCTGCACGGCCACTCCTAAATCGCCTCCTGCGAACGTCACGCTCTTACTATCCAGGCGGAATCCGGCCTCCTGTTTTTTGGGTCCATGACAACCGTAACAACTCCG
>JBEHZA010000224.1:0-8019 GCA_048497895.1 Verrucomicrobiota bacterium | reverse complement strand
CTCGGCTTGCGCCTTGCCGAGCGGTGTCGATGCCGTTCACGGCTTATCTGTCCACGAATGGATTGACCTGGACGCAGTTGGGTTCTCCCACCTCGGTCACGATGGCGAGCAGTGTGTATATCGGATTTGTGGTCTGCTCGCGGAATACGAACCTGGTGACGACTGGAGCGTTCGATAACGTGGGCTTGTTAATCGCGCCGTGGTCCAATCAGGACATCGGCACCACCGGGGTGATGGGCAGCGCCAGTTCCAGCAGCGGGACTTACACGGTCAACGGAGCGGGCAGTGACATCGGTGGCACGGGAGATTCGTTCCAATTCGTTTATCAAACGATGACTGGTGACGGCAGCATTGTTGCGCGGCTCAACACTCTTGGCGGCACTACCGCGGCCAAAGCGGGGGTGATGATTCGTGAAACCCTGACGACCGGTGCGCTGACGGAGACATTGCTCATTACAGGCAGCGGCAGTGGCGCCTTTGGCAACCGCGCGAGCACGGGGGCGTTCATGTCCTACCAAAGCACTACGGGCGTGACGTTGCCGCAGTGGCTCAAGCTGACCCGGGTGGGCAACTCGTTCACGGCTTATCTGTCACCGGATGGATCGACCTGGACGCAGTTAGGCACTTCGACCAGCGTGACGATGGCGAGCAATGTTTACGTAGGCTTCGCCGTTACCTCGCGCAATACTGGAGCCGCCATTCCGGCGGTCTTTGATAATGTGACCGTAGTGCCTTGAGCACGGAAGAGTAGTTGTCATGCTGGAACTGTTTTGCAGTTCCAGCTTTTCCGGAGAGCGGGATGAATGTGAAATTAAGCTATCTGGCCGGGGCCGCAGTTTTGCTGGCGGTGAGTTTGGCTCTGCGCCAAACAGTTCCCTCAGATAGCGTTAGTTCAACAAACATCCCGCTCTCCTTTGTTTCTCCCCATGGTTCAGTGGGGCGGGGTGGTTGGCGAAGTGGAGAGTCGTCGTGGCTGGCCAGCGCGCTGGCGCGAATGCCGGTGGACGAACTGGAAACCGACGCAGGACGTCAGTTGATTCATCGCTGGGCGGAGGGTAATCCTAAAGCGGCGGCAGATTGGGCAGCGCAAGTTCCGGCGACAGGGATCCGGCGCGAGGCGTTGGGCATGATTGCGGTGGCGTGGAATAAAAAGAACCAGGACGGTGCGCTGCAATGGGCGTGGGGATTGCCGGAGGGTGAAGACCGGCGTTACGTGTTTTTGCAGCTGGGTTATGAAGTGGCGCGGACTGACCCGGCGGCGGCATTGGCGCTGGCTACAGATTTACCGAGGTCGCCGCAAAACGACGAACTTCTGCTTCACAGCTTGCGGCAATGGGCCAATGAATCTGCGGCGGATGCCTCCCAATGGGCTTTACAGTTTCCTGAAGGCAATTTACGCGAGCGTGCGTTGGCCAGTGTGGCTGCGGTTTGGGCGGATCAGGATGGGGCGGCGGCAGCGGCTTTGGCCGCGCAAGCTCTGCCTGCTGGGGCGGAGCAGAATCGGGCTGTGGTGGGCATTGTCGAGCGTTGGGCGCAATACGCTCCGGCGGATGTTGCGGCGTGGGTGGGGCAATTTCCGGAAAGCGATGTCCGGTCTGAAGCGGCGCGGCAATTGGCCGGCTTATGGGCGCGAAATAATCTAACGGACGCCAGTGACTGGCTTCAATCTCTCACGACCGGGCCGACACGTGATGCGGCGGTAAGCGCGTTTACGAGTGCGATTGCGGCGGGCTATCCGGAGGCGGCCACACGCTGGGCGGCAAGCATTACAGAAGCCGTTACGCGCGATCGTCAGATGGAGCTTCCGGCGGGCAATTGGCTGAAGCAAAACGGCGCGGCGGCACAGGCATTTATTGAACAATCGAATTTATCGGCAGACGTCAAAGAACGGTTACTCGCGTCCCGGCACTAGCCCCGCTTGCCGTCGCGCTTGCCAAGTGGCGGGGCAGGGCGTAGGTTCTGCTCGATTTTGGAAGGGTGGAGAGTCGCTCCTGGCGCAAGCCGGGGGAGGAAAGTCCGAACTCCATAGGGCGCGATGCCGCGTAACCCGGGCCTTTGAGTCCGGGATACACGCGGAGAATTGGCTGTGAGGCCGGTTCATGGAAAGTGCCACAGAAACTTAAACCGCCGCGGCGCCCGCAAGCGCGGCGAGGTAAGGGTGAAAAGGTGGGGTAAGAGCCCACCGCCCCAAGAGTAATCGCGGGGGCACGGAAAACCCCATCGGGTGCAAGGCCAAATAGGGGACCCTGGAGCTGCCCGCTCCACATTCCGCACTGCGGAATGGGTCCCGGGTACTGGCTGCTGAGACAAATGATTCTCTCCGTCCGCAAGGACGCAGACAAAATTCGGCTTACAGCCCTTCCAAAATCACTTCTCTTTCCGCCGCCACCGGCCCCACCAGATCAGCGGTCCGGTGATGACCAGCAACGTCAATCCCAGGCTCATCGCGCACGCCAGCAGGCGCGTCGGCCAGCCATACAGATCGCCGGTATGAAGTTCGCGATTCCACAATTTCACCAGCCGCGTGCCTAACGGTGCGGTGCGCGAGGTTTGCAGGAATAAGACCTTGCCTGTGACTGGATCGAGATAAAGATTGGTGCGCCCGGCCGGAGTGCCATCTTCCGGATACTTCATGGAGATGCGCGTGGGATTGTTCAGTTGCAGGGAACTGATGCGCGCGCCCGGAACAGTTTTTTCCGCAATCTCCACCAATTCATCTACGCTCAAACGTGGCGCGCCTTTGGTGGCGGGCTCTGGTTTCGGGGGCGGCGGTGCGGCGGCGGAACCGGTGAGTTTATTGGCAAGCTGTTGCGATTCCGCCTCCCAATGAATCACGATTCCGGTGAGCGCGAAGATCAGCAGGTAAACTGAGGAATAAATTCCCACGACGTTGTGCCACTCGAAATTTCTCCGGCTGCCGGATTCCGCGCCGCTGAACCGGTAAATCCGTTGCCGCCACCACAGCCAAATGCCGGAGAGCGACAGCGCCACGAGAAAGATCGCTCCCCAACCGGTGATTAATTTCCCCTTTTCACCGAGCAACAGATTCTTGTGAAACTGATGCAGCTTGCCCGTGAATCGATTGGCCTCGTCCAGTGAGCCCAGCACTTCGCCATTGTACGGGTTCACCGCGAGATTCAGTGGCTTGTTTTCATGGTCGCGCAGGGAAATGTTGTAAGCGAGGTTCTCCTGGGGTGGCAAAGTAATCGCCGTCACGCGGGAGCCGGGATACGCGCGGCCAAGAATCCGGCTGAGTTCATTCAGTGACAGGCGCGGGCCCAACTGAATCACATACGAGAGCTTTGGGTTGAGCAGCCAATTAATCTCGTTCTCGAACACCATCAGGCTACCGGTTACGCTCAAGAGCAGCAGGACAATCGCCGCCACCAGGCCACCGATCAGATGAATTTGCAGAATGATTTTGCGCAGATTCATGGAAGGTAAGAGCAGGGTGAAATGCTCAACGGGGTGAAGCCGGGCTATCCACGGAATTTTTCTCCTTCACATTGGCCACGCCGAGATTGCCGAAGCGGTCCACGGGTGAGATGGCGACCATGTCCGGAAACGCACCGCGCAATAACAGCAGTTCTCCCAATTGCGAGCCCGGTAGAATATCCGTGTGCCACTTGCCATTCGTTTTCATTTGCAGCACCCAGAGCCGCACGGCCTCCTGATTGGCCGGTTGCCAGCTCATTTTCAACGCGCCCGGCGTGGCGGCATTTTCTACGACCAGATTCGCCTTGCCCGGACCTCGTGAGTTCAACCAGGGCGAAGCCGGGATCAGCGCCGGTTCCGCATACGCGCTCCGCTGCAACTGATCGCACCAGCCGCTCTTGTTTTGCATTAAACTCCCCATGTTCCAAAACACGTTGCCGCTTGCGCCGGACTGATTCCGCGTCAGTTGAATCTGGTTGAGAATTTCCTCGGGCTTCCAATCCGTGCCTACTTTCACACTGTTATTGCCGGGCCAGACATGGCGGCCTTTCGGGTTTTGTTCCGCCCACCATTTCAGCAGCGTCGGATAACTTTGCGCGGGCGGATTGATGGCCCAATACAACTGCGGGCTGACATAATCCAGCCAGCCGTTCGTCAGCCACTTGCGGGAATCCCCGTAGAGTTGCGCGTAAGAATCCAGCCCGCGAATCGGCTCCGGATAACCGGGCCGCCAGATGCCGAAGGGGCTGACGCCGAATTTCACCCAGGACTTCTCCGCCTTCACGCTTTCGTAAAGACGTTGCACGAATTTATTCACATTCTCGCGCCGCCAATCGTCCCGGCTCAACTTGCCGCCGGATTCAAAATACCGTTTCCAACTCGGCCAATCCGGAAAATCGATGAAGTTGCCTGCCGCGTCCTTTTCCTTATACGGATAAAAATAATCGTCAATGTGAACACCATCCACGTCGTAACGTTTCACCACATCCAGCACCACCTTGATCGAATAATCCTGCACCGCCTTTTCACCTGGATCGAGCCACAGGTAAGTCCCGTATTTGCGGACCAGATTCGGTTTCGTGCGGCTGATGTGATTGCCGGATACCACTGATTTCCCCGAAGGATGCCGCACGCGATACGGATTAAACCACGCATGCAGTTCCAAGCCGCGTCGATGCGCCTCCGTTACCGCAAACTCCAGCGGGTCGTAATATGGATCGGGCTTCTTGCCCATCACCCCCGTGAGATATTCCGACCACGGTTCGTATTTGGAATCGTAGAGCGCATCGCAACACGGACGCACCTGGAAGATCACTGCATTCAACCGCAATTGCGTTGCACGATCAAAAATCGCCAGCAACTCCGCCTTCTGCTGGCTCGTGGGCAAACCCGGTTTGGACGGCCAATCGATATTATTGACCGTGGCCACCCATACGCCGCGAAATTCCCGCTGCGGCGCGGGCGGCTGAGCAGGAGACGCCTGATACGTCGCCGCCGTGGCCCAGCCGGTGAATCCACCGGCGAGCCCCAGCCACACCAGTATTAAGTGGCAAAACTTCATGGAGTTTAGGCATTGAATAGGACCTCCCGCCTTAAATAACAAGCCGCAAACGAAAATGTGAGATTCTGGCCCTGGTCACTTATCATTTTTCCGCCGTTTGGGCGCCTGGCTGGCCGTTGATCGCTTCGCTTGCTCTATGGCGGCCTGAAAATCCATTTCCGCGGGGCTGGGCTTCGCATTTTCCAGCGTGCGAAATTTCTCATATTCCGCCTCCGCCTTCGCTCTGGCCGTCTCGGCTGAAATTTTGCCAGCATGATCCAGCAGCTTACGACCCGAGATTTTCAGGAACTCATCCAACTTCGTGATCCAGTTCCGCATTGTCATCGGCTTCCGTTCCAACGCCTGCAACTCCGCGTATTCGAGGTAGAGGTTCACAATCCGGTTGAGCGTTTGCAGTTCCGCTTCCGTCAGGTAGTTTTTAGCCACCGCGATATCCTCGTGATGGATGCGTTGACCGGGGCGAGTGCTTAATAGGCCCATAGATGGCTTCTCAGCATTGGCGCGCGTGTGAATTACCTCGGCGGCCGTCTGACCGTGCGTGGCCCAGTGCATCTTGTTTTGCACGGTGGCAAAGAATAACTGCGAAGCTTCCGCCGATGGATCGTAGTCCACACTTGTTGCGTAGATTTCCAATACCTTCTGATAGAACCGGCGTTCGGACGAGCGAATGTCCCGGATACGTTCCAGCAGTTCGTCGAAATAATCCTTATGCCCTTTGCCGGGAGGATTCTTCAACCGCTCGTCGTCCATCGTAAAGCCCTTAACCAGATACTCTTTTAACCGCGCGGTGGCCCATTGCCGGAACGCCGTGCCGCGCGGCGAACGGACGCGATAACCGACGGCGAGAATGGCTTCCAGGTTGTAATGTTCAATTTCGCGAGTCACCTGTCGTGTCCCTTCCAATCGAACTATTCGGAATTTCCGAATGGTTGCTTCCTGCGGCAGTTCTCCTTCCGAATAGATACCCTTCAAATGCTCGTTGACCGTCGGCACGGTCACTTGAAACAGATCCGCCATCAACGCCTGCGTCATCCAGACGTTCTCATTCTCAAACCGGCACTGAATGCGCGTGCGGCCATCTTCTGTCTGATAAAGAATGATTTCGGATTTCGGTAACGCTTCTTCACTCATGTGAAAATCTTCCATGCAGGGTGTGACGCGGGCGACAGAGCGGGGGACGCCTGATACGTCGTCGCCGTGGTCCAGCCGGTGAACCCACCGGCGAGCCCCAACCACACCAGTATTAAGTGGCAAAACTTCATGGAGTTTAGGCATTGAATAGGACCTCCCGCCTTAAATAACAAGCCGCAAACGAAAATGTGAGTGGAAAGGGAACGATTCAACCGGCGTAATTTAAGCCGACTACTCCTCACCCCGTAGGCGACGACGTGAGGAGACGCATTTTTAAAAAGGCAGAAATTAGAATCTCCTCAACATGGAATAACGGGGCAAATCCAGGCAGTGGATGTTGCTAGTATAAAGGCAGTCCGTTGTGAAAAGTTCCTCTGAGATCACTTTTTACGATTCGAAGTCTGCTCAAGTTGCAATTGACCAATCGCCCTGCCAGAAATTGAACCTGATGGAAGACACAGTCGCTAAAATCGCAACGCAAGAATCGGGATCGTCGTCCGCCGTATGTTTTCCCTATTCCTTTAAAGTGAGTGCCTGTGAACGAGCAATCTTCAAATTGCGCATCCGTCATTTCTGCAATCATACCGCAATTGATGAAACTGCACTTTTGCCAACGTGATTTAATCATTAAAACACGGTCAAATGTGCAGTTGGTAAATTCAATATTTTGAAACATTCCTTCAGTAAAGTTGGTCGAGAATTTGGAATGCTTGAACTGGAGATTTGCCAGATGCGCTCCAATAAAGTCGGCAAATCGCAAAGCTGACGGCGCGCCATCAAGCCCGATAATAATTTCACAAAAATGAAGGGTTCTTCCGTGGTAACGTTTTGCTCGGATAATGGTCAATAATGTATCCAGTGACATGCGAAGGGATAATCTAAGGAGTATGTTAAATCATCTATTCAAATTCGAGCTATTAAGTTGTTTCGTTAGTATTCCAGTACCGTTTTTAAAAACGTCTCACGCAGCGCGTCGAGGCGGGGGCGAATATGTTCGAGTTCGGGTCCCAAGTTGAATTTGCCACAATTTTCTATCAGATAAGCACATATGGCATATAGTTGTTCTGCGATCGGCGTTAATTCCTTTGGCTCGTGCTGCCAACGAAATTCAAGCAGATTGACGAAGCAATTGACCATGTGCGAATCATGAGTGGCGGCTTCGCTTTCGAGATAGCGGCTGGCGGCGGTCACGTAATAACGGAACGCAATCGGCCCCATCCACATTAAGTCTTCCTGATAGAAAAGTGCGTTTTGACGGAAGAGTGCTTCGGCTTCAGCGAGATTTTTTCCCGGGAAATGCTTGCACGCGGAACGCTCGTCCAGTGAGTCCGAGACGTTGATTTCCTGATGAGTGGGGAGAGACATGGGTTGTTTGCAATCGCTTATAAAATCATGATGTGGCGATGTTCGTTCGTATCTCAATTATAAATCAATGCCGTCCGGGCCACTACTATCGTTTGATATTTTTCCAGTATCCCAATTGATTTTACAAGCGGCACAGGCTAATTGAAAACGATATCGTGGCGTGCGCGGAATCGCCGCTGGACGGAACATCAACCGCCTGCCGCACGTTGGACAAGGCACAAAATGGAAAATGTAAATCCCTTGACCTAAAAGTAGTAAGACGAGTGGAAGAATAATCCAAAACGTGCCGGTCAGTTCGTGCTCCACGATTACTGAGATAAACATTGTCCACCAAATCCAATTGGGGAGAAACACTGCCTGAGAAAGCGGGCGAGTCTCGTTTTTTGGCATGAATTGAGCCAACGGCGAACGGGTGTCCGGCCCGATGGTTTGCTGGTGGTCTGCGGTTGATTTCGCGTTTCGATTGCTGACAACTCGATCCGTTACGCCCGAAAGATCGTTGAGCGTGAGGCCGCCTTCGCGCGCCT
>JBEHZA010000223.1:0-8119 GCA_048497895.1 Verrucomicrobiota bacterium | reverse complement strand
GTCACGAGCCATTCGCCGGGCTTCATGTCGATGCCGTAGAGATTAAACTCGCTTTCGAGGAAACGGAGCTTGCCGGTGATGCCTTCAAACCACCACAGCGGGTATTGACGAAAGGTGGCAGTCAAACCAGCGGGCGAAGGTTCCCAGATGATTTCGTGGATAGCGTAACGTTTGCCCACGGAGTCAAGCATCTGGCGGAACAAGAGCGAAATGCCCCCCTCCTCATCCGGCTCCATAATGTTCGTCGCGGTGAGATGATTGTAGAAATATTCGAGCCGCGCTTTTTGTTCCAACGCGAGTGGCGAATCATCCACCGTCAAAATCTCAAAGCCATGGCGGGCGACCGCTTTCTTGCGCTTGGGCGCGACGGCTTGCAATTTGTAATCGCGCCGCTCCATGGCGTCCCAGGTGAGCGCGAGCTGGCGGAAATAACCCAGCCGGAAATTCTCCAGATACGAACCGAGGAGTTCAGGCGAGAGATTGCGGATGGGGTTAAAGCGCATCCGGAGGCTCTGCTGCACGCGTTCAGTACCGGCGTGCTCGACCTGAGAAAATGAGGGGGCGCGTTGAATCATGCGGCCCTCCGTAAGGTAGCGGGTTTTAAAGTTTTCATGAATGAGTCCAGCACGACAATGAAGCGGGGTTTTGCCCGGCGATGGGAAAAGAATGACACCGGCGCGGCGGCAACTAACCGCAAGGAGGATAGATGCGGGGCCAAGGCCGGCCGCACAGCCGCCGGTGTCAAAGGGTTAAAGCAGAATAAGTTCACAGGAGCACTCCTTTCGCCCGGCCCAGACGAGCCTGGTCAGCACGAGTGGAAACAGGCCGGTAGGCGAACCGTGGCGCGGACTCACCCGCCGCGCGCAACGCCAGCGCGAGCGCCGTGGCGCGATCGGAATGACCATCCTCCGTGCGCGCAGCGCGATAGGCAATCTGGCCCGTCGCGGTCGTCACCCGCTGAATCGCGTGCAAGTCCTCGCGAATTACCCGGCTGATGGGAATGCGGAGGCAGCCCGCTTCCAGCGCCATGCGTAATTTCGAGAAAACCTCCTGCTTGAATGGCGCGCTAAAGGTGCAGAGTTCGATGCGGCCAAAGAGATGCCGCTCGGGATTGTATTCACCAAATTCGCGCACCAGATAATCGCCGAGGCCAATGCCGGCGCCGGTATAATCCAAACAAACGCGGCGGGCCTTTTGGAGACGCGGACGCAATTGCTCCACCTGGTCCGGGGTGCTCATTTTTTCAAGGCAAAGGACTTCCCGGGTGAGCTGTGAGTCCCCCAGATTTTCGAGCGTCCATGCGCAGGTAAGATCATGTTTGCGCCCGAAATCGATGCCGAGGACACAGGGATTGCCGGAGTGTGCGTTCCAATATTCGGTCGCTATCTGTTCCGAGGCTTCCGCACTTTCCCCTTTTGCGATTAATTCATACGGCAACAGCACCGCGACAGTGTCCATGAATTCGCATTCGTATTCCTGCGCCCAGCCTTCCGGATCATCCAAGCCCCGGCGCAATTCTTCGGCATCAATCTTTAGCCCCTGCGCCACCGCTTCGTGAATCGTCACGCGATGTTTGGAATAACCGTTCTCCTTGCTCCACAGCTCGTAGAATTTATTGGCTTTGCCATTTGCAGTGGAAACGATGCGCAGTTTCTTCACTCCTTTCAGCGGATTGCTGATGCTCGGATAAATCGCGCGCCAAATGTCTTCGGGACGTTCGTGAAACGCGAATTCGTCGAGAATCAAATTCGCGCTGTAACCGCGGGCCGTATCCGGATTGGCGGGCAGTCCGATGATGCGCGAGCCATTCGGCAACGTAACTTCGGCCGATTTAACCAAAGATTCCGTCGTCTCGCGCAATTCGCAATAATTCGAGACTCCAAAGCCCCAGGCAATCGCCCAATCCTGCACCTTGCGCATGAACTCCAGCGCCTGCCGTTCACCCGAGGACAGGACAACCCATTCCGTCTTCGGCCAGGACCATGCTTGAGTAACCGCTTCACCCGCGCAGGCATGGCTCTTGCCGGTCTGACGGCCCCACAAGCCGAGCTTGAAGCGAGCGTTGTCGTCCATCCAGCGGGTCTGGTACGGCATTAACATTTCGAGGGGAGAGTCCATTATTTAATCCCAAAGATTTCCCGGAACCGGGCGGCTTTTTGTTCAGGAGTGAGCGGAACAGGTTCGTTTGCTTTCTTCTCGTCCTCCTCCTGTTGCGCTTTCTTTTCGGCCAATTGCAGGCGGCGTTCATCCAGATCGAGCTTGCGTTCGTCCTGGCGCAGTTTCGCGAGGTCTTTCTGCACATCCAGAGAGAGCTTGGCGTAGAGTGCGAAGGCCTTTTCATCCTGCCGACCCATCGCTTCGGACAGGAACAAGGTGATGCCCGCTTCACGAATCAGTTCACGGGAAGCCGTGGGATTATTATTGGCAAACCAGGCCACGACCTGATTGGAAATGTCATTAAAAATATCCAGCCGCGCTTGCAGGGATTGCCATTGACGCCATTGAGCGAGGTCTAAAACCGAAACCTTTGAAATTCCAAACTCCGTCTCCAGCCACTGAACGCTCTCCTCGGGTTTGAGTTGCGCCGTCTGCTCATAAATCTGCGCGCGCACTTCCGGTGACAACCATTGCAGTTGGGTCACGGGAGATTCCACGGGCGTAGTAGTGACGGCGAGATTAAGCATGGAGCAGCAGTTAAGTTTCTCGTTTAAAATTTCGGTTTCGGTGGACAGGCGGCGTTGATAAGCGATTAGAGTTCTTTCAGGGCGGCACGGCCTTTGTCCGAGAGGCTGCGTTTAAAGTTTCCGGTGACGCTGGAAGGAATGCTGATAATCCAGCCATTGGCGTCACACAGTTCCAACGCCTCCTCAAACTCAGCGAGTGACGGACGCGGGGGTGAACATTTCAGATTCACGGAAGCGTGCAGCACAGGGTCAACGATCTGGCCTCCGTTGATCTGCTTCAACGTATGCAGCAGGGCTTGAACAATGATTTGTTGGCGTTCAGTCATGAGATCAGGAGTGGTAAAGATTATTTAAGAGTTACGAGATTTTGCCTTCCATGCGGGAAACGGCTTTAGTCAATTCATCGATGCGTTCGTGGGTGCTGTGGAAATCCTCTTTGATTTCGCGTTTCACATCCGCAATTTCACTGGAGAGTTCACGGCGCGTTTCATCGATCTTGGTATAAATGCCCGCGCGGCGTTTTGCGGCATCTTCGGCCTCCCGCTCCTTGTGCAACTCCAGCTTGCGCTCAAGTTCGTTCACTTCCAGCTTGGTAGCGTAGGTCTCCGAGGGCCGGGGTTGCTCACGCATATTCTGTTTCCAGAAATTCAACACGATGTTGGCCAGGAAAGCCGTGCCGCAGGCGCCCCAAATCCACAACACAATGGCCTGCCCGGTGGCGCTGCCGATATTTGGTATTTCATCCATATAACGTAAAAGAGAAGATCAGGCCGGAACTCCGGTTGCCGGCCTGATGATGGGGGTCCTGGCAGGAATGTTGGCCGGGTGACCAACGAGGTTCTGATATTGGGCAATAAAATGATCCTGCACGGCCTCGACGCGATGACGCGTCCAATCCTCATAGATCGCGAGCGCATCACTGGGTAATTTCTGCCACCAGGCCAAATCGAAATGCGATTCTCCGAGGGCATCGAGAAAGACCTCCGTGCCAGCGTGGCGGAAACCGAGCAAAGCGCCGGGCAAACGTGGGACAATGTCGAGGTTGTTCACGAGGCGGAAGGTGAGCAACTGCAACTCGGCATTATAGCACTCCGCAAAACGGGCATCGCCACAACGGGGCTGGCCAAAGGTATAAACGTTGTGGAGATGCGCCAGCCCGTGAACATCGAAAGCGCAGAGCATGGCCAGGGCGCCGCCTAAACTGTGACCAGTAATGATGATCGGTTTGCCATGTTGCGCTAAAAGAAAGGCGAGGATTTCCGCTTTCACGGACTGATAAGCAGCGGCAAAGCCCTCGTGAATTTCGACGTCCAGGAAGAACAATTCGCGTTTCCGCGCGTCCAAATCCGTAATCCAATCGCGCACGGAAGAACTGCCACGAAAGGCAATCACCACCAGCTCATCGTTCGCGGCCATAAAGCCCTGCGTATCCGTCGCCGGCGCGTTCAGGAACTCGACAACGTCGAAGATTTCGTCGGCCTGCGGGAGAAGTGATTCCGCGACTGGCGGGATGGATAACGGCGTGTTCAGGGCGCGTTTCACACGGGCTTGCCACGCGGGATTGGATTCGCCGGACTGCGGATACGCGAGCGCGGCGGCTTGCACACAGGCGGCACAGTTGACCGGGCTGAAACTTTGGGTGGTGAGGTCGAACTTCATGAAAAGGGAGTGATTAACCACGGATGAACACAGATAGACACGGATGAGAAAGCCGATTTTCGTTTGTTGTGCTCAGGTTCATTAATGTGAATGCGTGAGGGGCCGGTTACTACTTAACTATTAGTGTTAGCCACTTACTTCGTGGAGACAGAACTGGCGTTGAAGACGTTGGTGTTCTGATCGAACTCGGCGGAAATGACGACATTGCTTTCGCCGGTGGCGAGTTCTTCATTGGCATCGAGGGACCAGAGTTTGTGCTGGGCGCGCATGCCGGTCTTGTAATTGGGAGCCGTGACAGCGACGCCATTGGTCGAGACGGGCACAATCGTGTAAGTGGAGCGGATCAGACCGAAGCGCAAATGCGGGACCGGATCGGTTTGGGCCTGGCTGAGATCGAGTCCGAGACAGGTGGAATTGACACTGACGATCTTGCCGGAGATTTGATTAACCCCGGCGCAACCGGTGAGGAGAGCCGCGGCCAGCGCGGTCGCAAGGAGCGAAAGCTGTTTCATAGTTTGACCTCGTTTCGTGTTGTTCACGATCATGTGAGTATCAAACCACAGGAATTCGCGTTTGTATTTCCCACGGTGGGAAATTACGCAAGATTTTTGAAAATATTTTTAAAAAAGCAGGAAAAGGGGGTGTAAAAACTGGCGATCACTCGACCGAAAACGGTGATTCAATGCGGACTAAAAACGCTAAAACATCAGGCCCGCTTGCGTATTAGTGATCAATTAACAATAATTAGCACATCGCAGGTTTGATTTATAAAAAATCTGACCGGAATTCGGAAAACGAACCGGTTCGCTCGATCCATTATACGCGAGTGAGAAATGTTAATACGGCCGGAGAATGCGTAAATTATTGCAGCCGTGGAAGGCGTGATGTCGGTAAAACGAAATAGTTTGGTTTTACGAGGACGGATTCAAATTGGTGGGGTTTGCATTCACACGAGGCTTTATCCCGGCAACTGAGTTGAGTGCAGCGGAAAGCTTTTAAAACAGCTAAAATGATCCTCGCGACTCGGTTTCACCGGGCTGAAGCCGCGGTGTTAATGAGAGGGGAATTACGCAGGGAGATTACGTGCGCCTTCAATCTGACGGTTTTCCCGTACTCATCTCAGACTTACTGGGCAGCGAGGCTTTAACAAACTCGCAATAACGATGTGGGGATATGCTCTTGAAAAATTCCAGAACAACTCCAGACGAACCACTTATTGATGGGCTGGCTGATCTAAAATCTTCTGCCACATCCAGCCACCCTTGCCATCCTTCCATAGTTCGACTGCAATTTTGTTACGAACAGGACCGCCAAACGCATTAAGCCCATCGACCACGACGGATACAACAAAGTGAGAGCTGTTGACATCAAAGGACGCGTCGCGATATTCGGATATTTTTTGCGCCCCGGGCAAGGAAGCCTTGATAAACCGACACGCCTCAGTGTACGCCGCCAGTTTATCGTCATCCAACTGACGTTGATACTTCATTTCCGCAGGTTCAAAAAATAGATAGACTCTGCCGATGGCAATGAGGATTCCAACGACTATCGCGAAGTTGGTTAAAAGCTTGCGGTAAGATTTTTTGACGGACGCAGGCAAAGGAGGTGGTCCCGATGACCTCGCCGCTACTCCCAACACCGTGGGCTGGCCGCAATGCGGGCAATTGATCTGCGTCCCGGATATTTCCACGGGATGTTCGATATGCCCGGCGCACTGGGTACAGTTGGATTTGAACGGGGTCATGTATTCCTTTTATTTGTGCCGGCTTCCTTCCTATATCCGTAACCCTTTGTGGGAAGCGCATAGAAGTTTTGCCATTTCTATATCCGGACGTCACGTAGGAAATCCAACTTCGGCATTTAGAAACCAGGCAACTGAGCCGAACACAGCAGGAAGCTGTTAAAACAGCTATGACGATCCGGTCGGTCCGTTTCACCGGGCTGAAGCCGCGGTGTTAATGAGAGAGAAATCAGAAATGGGAAAGTCAGATTTACCTGCCCAGACGGATTTTCCCTGCACACTGGAATCTGCCGATTGCGCGCGCTATTCGGAGCCGCGGATGGGAGGCTCGTCGGGAGATATGGCTGATGCGGGCTTCCAGACGTGATCCCGTGCGGGTTTGGAAAACAAAAAATACAACAACAGTCCGGTGAGCATAAGTTGTACAAAGCCAGCAGTGTAACTGAAAGTAAGCGACCAGTCGTTGCCGAACGCATCTTCAGCCAGCAATTCCAGGAAGCGGTCGGTCAGAAGAAGCAAGGCACGGACGGGCAACAGAGCCAAGACGATTAAGGCCAGGAAACCCAGTTTGAACCGGTAAAGCAAAGAGAATCCGCCAATCCAACACAAGAAAAGAAAAAACGCCCCGGTGAACAACGCGGGGCCAAGCGGAAGATGCTTCAAACAGGCGTGCGCCAAAATACGTGTCAGCATGACCAAGCCCAAGGCGACGGCGGTGAGCAAGGCCGGGCGAACCGGCAGGCCCAGCTTCAGGACGAGGGCGTGTTTGGCCTGGCGTTCTTCTTTTGTCATCATACACAAGGGCGGACGTAGTAAATATCCCAATCATCTTCCGACACCTTCACAAAGCCGTGGCGCTGGTAAAAGCGATTGGACACGCTGTCGCGCAAGGCGCCCAGATGCACCGGCAGTTGACGCGCCTCCGCTTGAGCGAGCAGGCCGCGAAGAACATGCGAACCGATGCCCACCGATTGGTGGCGCGGATGAATATAGAAGTGATCCAACTCAAAACGCGCATCCCCCGGACGGAAGGTGTAAAAGCCGATGCGCTCTCCATTGAGAAGAATCAACCGGGTATGCTCCGGGTAGAAAGATTTGCGGAGCCGTTCACGTGCGCGAGCAGGATCGAAACGGCCAACGCGTTCCAGACTTTCCTGCATGGCGGCAATGCGCAGAGCAACGAGTTCATCGAAGTCCGCCTCCGTCACCGTGAGGAATGTGACGCGGCTGGCCAGTGAAAGGGCATCGCTCATGTTTCGATTTTTTGCGCTCAGTTGCGGTGATTGCCGGTGATTTTGGGTTCAGGCGGTTGGCGGCAGGCGTTGTAAAAACCAATCGAATTGTCCGCTCATGGTGACGACTCCGTGGACATCGGAAATTTCTACCAGCACGGCGGCCAAAGCACGACCGCGCGAAGTCAATTCCGCAGTCAATGAATCCGCCGCGCCGTCCGCGAACCGGGCGGACGCGCGCAACGTGCCGTGCGCGGGTTTGCGGAATTTGACTTCGGATGTGCGCAGCACGGCAAAGAATTGATTTTGTAATTCGCCCAGATGTCCCAGGAGAAATTCTCCGGAGCCCGCTTCTGCAAGCGCGAATTGCACGCTCGCATGCACGGTGCCGACGTGGTTGAGGTGCAGCGGCGTTTCCGGCATGGCGAGAATGTGACCGGTGCCAACAGGCAGAAGCTGCAGGCCGAGGGTTTGATTAATGGCGAGTTCGGTGACGTGCATGTTTAGCGGCGAATGAATGTAGCCAAATGAATGGGCTGGGGCAGACCCGCTGCTGATCCGAGCCAGATCGATTTGCATTTTGCCTGTGAATCCATGGGAAATAAATCGGCACCCGCAATTGAAAAGCTACGCTCTGGCTTTTACCGCTCATTGGCAAGGTCAATTCGAGCAACTGGCGCAGTCCCGGACAGCGACCGTCCCGGTCGCAGCAACGTCCATTTGTGTAAGCGGGTTTGAAATGTCCGACGAATGCGTGAGCCCAGCGCGTCCGTGGTTCAGCTCCAAGTCGAGCCGGAGCTCAG
>JBEHZA010000222.1:0-8141 GCA_048497895.1 Verrucomicrobiota bacterium | reverse complement strand
ATCTAGGTTGTCTTTCATCCGAATGAGATTAAATTTCATATCCGCAAGTTTTTGCAAAGTAGCTTTATTTGATCGTTGTAATTTGAGATGCATAATTGCTTCATTTTTTCTCTTTTGACTTAAAAAGAAGCGAGCCTGATGTTCATGATGATTTATTTTCAAATTAATTTCATTTTCTTTGGTTGCAATTAAAAGAATTTTCTTTTCCAGATCCACTCTTGCATTCTGGATTTTGTTTGTGGTATTTCCCATATCATCAAAGTTTTGCGTTGGGATGTTGGTGTTATTACTATTGAAAAGGTATACGCTTTTCAGGGACCAAAGCATACTCTAAAATGGATAGATATTTTCCATCAACTTTTGATTTTCGTTTTATGGCATTGTCAATTTGCTGCAAAGTACCAACAATGGTTATCTTTTCTTTGGCCATTGAAGCAACTGTATATAATTGCTTTTTGGTTGTAAATTGACTAATGATGAAAATAATGTGGTTTCGGACCGGAACTCGGTTATCTCTCAAGGTTTGTATTGTTGACCATTTTGGAACTGTATGGTTCTTTAGCTTAAACACACCTATTGTGCATTGTTTGCAACATTCTACATGATTTTCATATCTATTTTCACCTAATCTGATTGCGTGATTTGGTTGATCTGACATCACAGTTCGCCGCAATTCTGGATCAGGTGATTCAAGCCAATCAATTGCTGCTGGCGGAAGGCCGGAAGGTGCGCAATCTCGTGTTCATGGGCATGGGCGAGCCTTTTCATAATGAAGCCAATTTGTATGAAGCGTTGGCGGTGCTCCGTTCGGCGCAGGGATTTAATTTCGCTGAGGGGCGGTTGCTGGTTTCGACCGTGGGCGTGCCGGAGGCGATGGTTCGCTGCGCCCGGAAGTTCCAAAAGATCGGTCTGGCCTTGAGTCTGCACAGCGCGCGGAAAGAGGTGCGGGAAAAGATTGTGCCGCTCGCCCGGCGGCATTCCTTGGATGATTTGCGGGCGGCATTGCAGGAAGTCACCGCCGTGCGGCGGGAACCGGTCATGATCGAGTACACCTTATTGAAAGGGGTGAATGATCAACCGGAGGATATTGAAGCCTTGATCGGGTTTGTGGGGGATATTCCCGTGCATATCAATTTGATTCCTTATAACCCGATTGCCGCTACCCCTGAATTGACCGGGACGGAGAAGGCCGAGCGGGAAGCTATTGCTAAAACCTTGAAAGCGCGTGGGTTCAAAGTCACGTTACGCTATTCTCTCGGGCTGGATATTGCAGCGGCATGCGGAACTCTGGCGGCGAGCAAGGCGGACGCTCAGAAGCCAAATCATGGTTAATTCAAGGGGGCAGGCGAATGAAAATAACGCTTCCGTGCGTGAATTAAATGCGCCACTTCTCCTGGCCAAGCGGCCCGGTTGAATCAACAAATGGGCCTGATAAAGCTGTTATTTCAGTAATAATAACCGATAAAACAGGAAGCAAAAAGCGATAAACCCGCCTGCTAACAGCAAGCTAATAGCCGTTCGTAACCGCACATTTAAGGGGTTAACGTTGCAATTATTACATGGGCGGCTCAGCGACACCATGGACTTGCCACATTTGGGGCAATAAATTGGCCCTTTAGTTACGGTTATCACAGTTTACGGGTTCCGGCGTTTTGCTTAACGGAACCAAGTTTGCTATAGCAATTAGAATGCCGCTCCCGCAAAATGAATCTGGTTTCCGGTTAAGCTCTTAGCCGACTTGACGGGAACGCGATTTTTTTCTTACGTAGAAGGTTCATCGAAAGATGAGTTAAGTTTTTGATTATTATGGAAAAGCATCATTTTCAAGCAGAGATACAGCAGTTGCTGAATATCGTTATTCATTCGTTATATACGGACAAAGAAATCTTCGTGCGCGAATTGGTATCCAACGCGGCGGACGCTTGTGAGAAATTACGGTTTGTTCAAACTTCCGGCCAGACCATCGAACAGGCGGAAATAGCCCCTTCCATCACGGTCGTAACCGATGAAAAGGAAAACACTATTACGATTACGGATACGGGCATTGGGATGACCCATGGCGAACTGGTGGAAAACCTCGGCACGATTGCGCATTCCGGCACCAAAGCCTTCCTGAAGCAATTGGCTGAAGAAAAGAAGCCGGATGCAAAGTTGATCGGACAATTTGGGGTAGGCTTTTACTCGGCCTTTATGGCGGCCAATAAAGTGACGGTGCACAGCCGGTCCTATCAACCGGGAGAGCAGGGGTGGCAATGGGTGAGCGAAGGGGTGGGCGGCTATGAATTGGAACCGGCAGCGGATTTGCCGCGCGGCACGAAGATCGTGTTGCACTTGAAGGAAGAGGCCAAAGAATTCGTGGAAGGTCACCGGATCGAAGGCATAATCCAGCGGTATTCCAACTTTGTGCCGTTTCCGATTGAGCTGAACGGCAAACGACTGAATACCGTTCAGGCGATTTGGGCCCGGAGCAAGAGCGAGATCAAGGAAGATGAATACAACGAGTTTTACCAATACATCGGCCATGACCACGATAACCCGATGTATCGTCTGCATTTCACGGCTGATGCCCCGTTGGCCATTCAAGCGCTGCTCTTTGTCCCGGCGAAGAACTTTGAAACCCTGGGCATGATGCGCTCGGAATCCGAAGTGCACCTTTACTGTCGCAAGGTGTTGATTCAATCCAAAGCCAAGGGGTTGTTTCCGGAATGGTTGCGCTTCCTCAAAGGGGTTGTGGATAGTGAGGATTTGCCGCTGAACATTTCCCGCGAAACCATGCAGGACACCTCGCTCATGCACAAGTTGAACAAGGTGTTGACGAGCCGTTTCCTCAAATTCCTGGACGAACAATCGGAAAAAGACGCGGAAGGTTACGGGAAATTCTACGGCGAATATCATCGCTTCCTGAAAGAAGGGGTGGCGACCGATTTCACGCACCGCGAGGCATTGGGCAAGCTGCTCCGTTTTGAATCCTCCTCGACCGAGCCGGGCAAGCTGGCCTCACTGGCGGATTATGTGAAACGCATGCCGGCGGAACAGACGGAAATTTATTTCCTGCTCGCCCCCAATCGGGAAGCGGCGACCGCCAGTCCCTACTACGAAGTGTTCCAATCACGCAAATTCGAAGTGCTGTTCCTCGCCGAACCTTTGGACGAGTTTGTGATGGATCACCTGCAATCGTTTGAGGGGAAAACGTTGCGTTCCGTCGAAAAAGCGGAAGTGGAATTGAGCGAGAAAAAGACTTCGGTGTTGACGGACGAAGAAGCAGCTTCGCTGGCCAAATGGCTGAAAGAAACCTACGGCGAGCGCGTGAACGAAGTGCGGCTTTCCAAGCGGCTGGTGGATAGTCCGGCGGTCGTGCTGGACAGCGATAAATTTATGACCGCTGGCATGCGGCGCATCCTCAAAGCGATGAAGAAAGAAGGCGGCGCCGAAGAGGCCGCCAAGTATGATCTGGAAATCAATCCGGCGCATCAGATCATGAGCCGTTTATACCAGATTCGTGAGACCGATAAAGACCTCGCGGCGGTCGTGGCCGAACAGGTGCTCGATAACGCCCGCGTTGCCGCTGGCATATTGGAAGATCCCCGGACGATGCTTAAACGGTTGAATGGATTACTCGAACAGGTCTTGAGTTCAAAAAGCTGAGTCACAAAAAACCACCAGTCATTTCGCTGGCGGTCGGTGCATAAATCTCAACCGTAATAACTGACGCAAGCCGGTTCTGGAAAAATTCCAGGACCGGCTTTTCGTTTTTGATTTGGCTGAATGAGCTGTGGCCGGGCAAGAAACGGTAAAGGTTGGGCAAGTCAGGTGAAGCTGTATCCCGCTATTACGGCTTAATTAAACCTAAAACAAAGGCCGGAGACACCGGTTGAACGGACGATAAATCGGGTTTAAATTAAGATGGGAGAACGGAATATGATCAGCTTGCCTGCATTATTGATAGTGATTCTGGGATTCGGTCTGGTGGTGACGTACGTGTTGATTGTGCACCACCTGCTGAAGGATGAGAGTGAATGAATTACTCCGGTCCTGCTGCGGCGAACGCACAGGATAAATTCATCGCGTGACCGGATATCCGAAAACCGTCACGGTTTGGGCTTTTCCGGATCGGCTGGCGCTGGAACCTCGGTCGGTTTTACTTCTGCTGTCGGCGTTGGCTCAGCTTTCGGGGGCTCTGCTGCGGGGGCTTTGGTTGCCCGGGTGCGGTTATCGGGTTCCGCAAAAACTTCCGGCATGACCACCAGCGTAATGCGACGGTTTTTAGCGCGTCCTTCTGGAGTGGTGTTATCTGCCAGGGGATGAAATTCACCATAGCCCACGGCTGCGAGCCGTTTCGGGTCCACTTTGGTCTTCTCGCTTAAAAAACGCACCGCGGCAATGGCGCGAGCGGCGGACAAATCCCAGTTGTCCTGGTAACGGCTATGTGCGCCCGCGCGAATGGGGATGTTATCGGTGTGGCCGATCACATGAATCTGGCGGTTGGGATATTGTGCCAGAATGGTAGCAACCTTATCCAGCACTTGAGCGCCCTCCGGTTTAAGAGCCGCCTGTCCGGTATCGAAAAGCACCCGGTCTAGAATGTTGACCTCCAGTTTGCCTTGCAGTTCGGAAATGGTCACGTCCTTGGATTCCAGCGCGGCGCGCATTTGTTGCTCCAGATTGCTTTTGGCCTGGGCGACTTCGACGGTCTGTTCCCGTAATTTATCAATCAACGCCTTGTTTTCGGCTAATTGAGTTTTTAACGCTTCCGCTTCCGCGCGCACCGTTTCATTGGTGGCTTGTGTCTCCGCCAGTTCGGCCTGAGCTTTGTCCAGTTCCACCCCTTTTTGATAGGACGAGAAGCCGATGATCCCCACCACTAAAAGTACGGAAAGCACACTTGCGATGATCCAGGTTTCCTTGGGCATAAATGGAGTTTCTTATCGGCGAGAAATGGGGCTTTGAAAAGTAAATTATGCCGGAGGCATGGAAACAGGAGCGCTGGCGGGCGCTTCCTTTTCTGTGGAGCGGATTTGCGAGGATTCAACCTTGATATAATTCAGGATGATGGGGGCTAGAATCATGCCGGCCACACCCATCAGGCGTTCCGCAATGATGAGGCCCAGCAGGGTCAGCCACATCGGGTTTTTAATCCGGTCTCCAACGATTTTACTATTCAGAAAATATTCCAGTTTATGAAGAACCACCAGGAATACCAGTGCGCCAATCGCGTGCTGAGGAGAGAGCGTAAACGCCAGCACCACGATCAGCGTGTTGCTGATTAGATTTCCAATGATCGGCAGGAGACCTGCGAGAAAGGTGAGGATGATCAGGAACCCGGTGTAGGGCAGGCCGGCCCAAATAATAAAAAAAGAGGTCAAAACGGTATTGATTGCAGAAATCAGCAATTGCGCGCCCATGACAATTTCAAAACTCTGGAAAAATGTGCGGAATCGAGCCACAACCTGATCGGTAAACAGGGCATAAAGATTGTCTTTCATCGGATTGGCGTCCCGTCCCAAATCCACTTTGGAATTCATAAAAATACTGACTGCCGCCGCGATCCCCAGAACGAAAAAGAAGATTTCCTTCGTGGCCGTCCGGGCCAGCAGCCCGATCGTTTGCGCCTGATTTTTTGCATTACTGAATAGGACCGTTTTGAGGCTTTCCACGTCCTCAAAAGGCAGTTCGATGTTGTGTCGGGTGGCAAAATTGAGGATGGCCGGGAGCGTGGTAGAGATAATCTTGGGCAGCGCAATGACGGCCTGCACAATGAAGTGGTAGGCAATGGCTGAAAGCCCGGAAAGCACAACCAGAAAAAAAACCACGCTCAACACCTTATTCTGAATGAAGCGGAGCTTCTTCAAGGCGAAAAATGAAAACAGAACAGCCAACAACGGGGTAGCCAGATGAAACACGCCCACTAAAACCAGGATGCCAGCCAGAAAGAGATAAGAATTGCGTTGGAGTTTGCTCATATCAACAGCACAAGCTTTAACCAGAAAACCGAACTTGCAAGCGGTTTGAGGCAAAGAAAGAGTTATTTAAATGGATCTCCGCCCATTATTTTATGCTTTTCAGATTGAGTTGAATGACTTCGCGGGGAAATTTCTCCAAAAGTCGACGCTAGTCCTATTTCCCATAGACACAGCGATTGCGCTGAAACAAATTCTTTACTTGCGATTTATGGCGTTTGGCGGTGGAAGAAATAATTTGCTGCGTCCGCACGTTCCCTGGTGCAAAGAAAGCCGTTTTCCTTCATCTGATTAACGAGTTCTTCTTTTTTGGCGCACCCGTCCGGATCCCCATGGATTTCCATGGTGACAGCCATTACTTTTTCCCAGGTTGAAGCAGGCGTATGCTTTAAGACTTCGTATTCAGCGCCTTCGATATCCATTTTAACCAGTAAAACCCTGTCGTGAAGTTTTTCGATGATGTTGGAGAAGGAGGCTACCTGAACTATGTGTGGTTTTCCGTCCAGGTTGAAGAGGCCGGAAGCTTGGGGCGCCTTTTCGTCGAAATAAAATTGCGCGGTTCTTTCTCTACCGCCGACAGCTTCTGGATGGACGTGAATACGTTTCGCCAACTCGCCATTTGCGCACCTGTTTAGGTCGATCATCTTTAAATTCATGGGAGCCGGTTCGTAGGCATGGAGTTCCAGATTTGCGTTCAACCTGGCCGCAAGCAGGCTGAATAAACCAATATTTGCACCTAGATCCAGCACCGTTGCCCGCCCGGTTTGTGATTGCAACCAGGCAAATGTTGCTTCATAAACCGAATCCAGTGCCAGTTCCTTTACCGTTGCCCAATCTTCATTGCCCGTGCGGTAATATACCCGGAGTCCATTCCGCAATACCAAAAGTTGTTGGCCTTCCTTTGGCCTGCTAATTTGCCGGGCAATCGCGGAAGGCCAGTTTTCTACCGCTTGAGCAGTCTTTATCAGGGTGGAAAGCTTTGATTTTAAGCTCATGCAAAATATCCTAATAAACTATTTCAAAGCGTCATGCGGATGGCAAATGATTTAAGTGTGTAAGATTCAAGGAAGCGAAAACAAAATTGACATTTACTCCGGAATTCAGAACGATGAATCCGGTATGACCGAGTGAGTTTACCCAATAAATTACGATGAAGCCCGCCTTTCGTATCGGATAGTTGAAGTCAACTTGCACAATCGGCCAATTTTCCTGACAGGAAATGGTCGCCATTTCCCCGGGTAAAAAATGGCAGCTTCGCGAAACTATTTGTTTAATGAGAATGTTGACCACCGTAATGCCCGTTTATAATGGGGAAAAACTCGTGATAAATGCGCTGAAGTCGCTTGCCCGCCAAACCCGGCGCCCCGACCGAGTGATCGTTTTTGATGATGTTTCCTCCGATCGAACCGTCGAAATCATTAAAGCTTTCACTGAATTTCCGGTTGAGTGCATCGTGAACGAGAAAAACCTCGGGTATTACGGCAATTTCAATCAAGCCTTGGCGTATGCGGAGGGAAGCCGGTATCTTCATTTTTTGCATCAGGACGACATCCTGGCGCCGCGATTTTACGAGTGCATGCTTCACGCGCTTGAAACGGCCCCCGGCCCCGCCATGGGGTATTGTGAGGTGAAACCATACGATGTCAGGCAGATTCCGGAGGAAGCCGCCATCCTTGGCCCGGCTGTTTTTCGACATCGGATATGCCCGGTTTCCAAATTTATCATGAATCGGGCGGAACTGAAAGATTTGCTGTTTTGCAGTGTTTTAATCCGGTCAGATGGACATTCCATGCATTCCCGTTTTGGTGATCAATATGAGTTAGGCAGCGATTATATTTTTTGGGTGGATTTAGCCTTGGAGTATGGGACTGTCCTGGAAGTAGCTGGGATTCTCCTGTACGCCGGTCAGCATCAGTTAACCAAGCCGCCTGACTTCGAAGGTTTGATCATGGATCAGTGGAAACTCATGCAGGCGATTGAAGCCAAGTGCCCGTCCAAGGGATTGGCTGGGTGGTTCCGGCGTGAGAAACTTGCGCTACGTTACGCGGCCCGTTGCGCTATCCGGCGCAAACGGTTAAGGTCTCAATATCCCGAGTTCGCCGGGCGGGTTGCCCAGGAAGTTAAAACCACGGTAGGCTCATTACGTTGGTATCTGGGGTTTCTGGCGGCCAAACTGCTGGGCAA
>JBEHZA010000221.1:0-8151 GCA_048497895.1 Verrucomicrobiota bacterium | reverse complement strand
CCGCCGGAAGGGTCTTTTCAATCTTCTTCCTGCGTGACATCGCCTTGCCATCAATCCACGCGCCCGCATTTGCTCCCGTGGGCAACGTAAACGTTACTTTGCCGGGCTTGGCGACTTCAAAGCGCGTCGCGGAGAAGATGCTGACCAATCCAACACTCTTGTTCACGGAGGTAGCCTCTTGCAGCACCTCACGCAATAAACGTCCATCGACATTTGAATAGATTGGCTTCCAGCCATCATCCGTGAACGCCCCGCTCACAATCTTATCCACGCCGAATTGCTCCACGCGATGCGTGCCTGCCAGCAAACGCCAGGAACGTGCCACGTTTCCTTTCGAAGCATCGAACGGACCGGGCTTGCCGAGTTCCGCGAGGAAGCGGTACAGGTCGAGCCGCTCATCCTTGGGCATCGCATCCGCCAGCCCCGCCGGCATCAGCGACATCCCGTTGGAACGTTTGCGAATATTGTTTTTCGGCACGGAGATTTCCTGATTGGCGACATTGCGCAAAATCAGTTCCTGCTCCGTTTCCCGCACGAGAATCCCGCTGAATTCCTGGTCATCTTTCGTTTCGATCAAGGTCGAGTGGTAACCTTCCTTGATCTTGCGATTCGGATATAACACTGATTCCACCAGATAATCCGGCTGCGCGCTTGCGCCGATACTCGTGAGGTCCGGCCCCACTTTTCCGCCGACGCCGCCAATCGAATGGCAGCCCGTGCAACCGAGTTCCGCCCGGCGATAAATCTTTTCTCCACGCGCCGGATCACCCTGCTTCATCGCCAGCGCGGCGATTTCCTGCAACTGAGCCGTGTTCAATTCCACACCTGCGGTCGCCGCATTTTCCGAACGCGCCAGCGCCTGCACCAGTTCCGTTTCGCTCCGTCCGCCTTCCCGCGCCACACGCAATCCGGCGCGCGTCACCGTTTCGGGCAAGCCCGAAGCCGGCACCGCCTGAGCCAACGCCTGACCGGCGCCTTTGCCGCTCAACAGCGCCCGCCACAAATTCAACGACTCCGTTTCATTCGTCGTGGACGTTACCACAGCAATGATCTGCGGCATCGAACCTTTGCGATCCAGTGTCATCAACGCAATCGCCGATGCCTGCCGAATAGAATTGTCCTTGCCCGCCGCAGTCAAACCGCGCAAGCCTTCAATCGCACCACGGCCACCAATCTCACGCAGACTTTCAAACGACGCCTGCCGCACCGAGCCCGCTGCACCCGCATCACCCGCCAATTTCAGCAATGTGCCGCTGAACTGGCCGAGCTTCCACGCGCCTGCCAACTTGATCGCTGCCACCCGTGCGCTTTCGCTGCCTTGTTCAAGCAATTTGCCCAGCAAATTCAAATCGCTGGCCGGTTTCGTATTGCGTAAACGGCTGGCTTGAGTCAACGCCGTCAACGCCCGCACGCTGGCGGCATCATCGAATCCGCCGTTTACCGTTTGTTGAAACAGCGCGCTCAATTCATTCGGTCCGCCGGCGTCGCCGATTAATTCGATCCACGGTCCATGACCGTCTTTAGCAATCGGGTTCTGCTTGAGCAATTGTCCCAGCACTGTGCTTGCCTGGCTGGGCTCAATCGCTTTCAGGCCAAACTCCAATTGTTTTTCCCGTCCATCCGCTTTCCAGGTTCCAGCCCGGATGGCATCCAGCCACGGCTGTGACAGATCGTTAATGCTCAACCAGACCGCGTAATCCAAAAACGGGTCCATCGGCTTGTTCAACAGGCTCAACACCAGATCCGCCGAACGCAACGTCGGAATCCGGCTTAATGCGCGGGCCGCTTCCACCCGTGCCCGCGGATGCTCATCACCCACGGCTTGCGCCAGCAAATCCGAAGCGTTCGGAATGCGTGAAATCCAATAGCTCAACACGCGAATGCCCGCGGCGCGAATCCGGCCATCCTTGGCCTGCAATACTTCTTTCAACAGATTCGGCTCCACCACATCCACGGCTTGATACATCCACAACGCCTCGAGCTTCGCCTGCTCACCGCTTTGGACGGTCACCCATTTCTTGAGGTCGCTCACGATGCTCTGTCCGCGTTCCGTCAGCACACGATTGGCTTTGTCATGCGTGAATCCATTTGGGGAAAGCAGATCATCCAGCAACTCACGATTGCTCGCTTTCACGAGATTCTGTTTGGCCACCAGCGGACGGCCTTTGGCGGTGATGCGCCAGATGCGCCCATGTTCATGATCGCGGCGTGGATCGCGGAAATCGACTTCACCGTGCTGAATAATCGGGTTCGACCAATCGGCCACGTAAATCGCTCCATCCGGCCCCAGCTTCACGTCGATGGGACGGAAAGTCACATTCGCCGTGCGGAGCAAATCCGGTTGTTCCTGCGTGACATAACCGGCGCCTTGCTCACTGATCTTGAAATGCACCACGCGATGCGCCCGGAAATCGCACGTGATTAAATCGCCCTGCCAATCATCCGGGAATTGCTGGCTGCGAACGATTTCCAAGCTGGCGAACTTGGGATAATTGCCCGGACTCACACTGTCGAGCACACGCCGCGCTCCGGCATAAGTGAAATACATTGCCCCTGGCAAACCATAGCTGACGCCTTGGAAGCCCGCGCCATCCGTAATGAAGGACTGGCCGTATTTGTCGAAGACATGGCCCCAGGCATTGACCCAGCCGCGCAGGAAAACATCCATCTCCATTGTCGGCGGACGCAGGTTCATGATGCCGCCGCTCTTTAACCGCACGACGCCATTCGGCGTTTCCGTGTGCGTGCGAATATAAATGGATTGGTTGAAATAAAGCTGGCCATCATTGCCCCAGCGGAGCGTATGAATAATATGATGCGTATCTTCCGTGCCGAAACCCGACAGCACGACTTTCTTTTGATCGGCCTTGCCGGTGCCTTTGGTGTCCTTGAAGAACAACAGCTCCGTGCTCTGTCCCACGTAAACGCCGCCATCACCCGGCGTAATGCCGGTCGGAATCAGCAAGCCGTCCGCAAAAATCGTGGACTTGTCCGCTTTGCCCACGCCCTTGGTATCTTCCAGAATGAGCACCTTGTCGTTCGCTTCCTGACCGGGTTGAATTTGGGGATAGACCGAAGAACTGACCACCCAGAGACGTCCCTGGGCATCGAAATTCATGTGAATCGGTTTCGCGAGCAACGGATTCTCCGCGAACAGACTGACTTCAAAACCGGGCGCGATATCAAACTGCATCGATTCCACTGACGACGGAGGGGACATCGGTGCTGGTTGTTCGGCCACCTTGGCCGGAGCGGCAGGTGCTTTCGTATCGAGTTTCCGCAAGGACGCGATCTGGTCTTCCTCAGATTTCACGAAAGAATCGAACTCGGGAATTTCCGCCGCATTCTTACCCTGCTCATGTTTCCGGAAACCAAATAAATACGCCATATTCTGCGGCCGTGACCGGTTGAAGAAAATTTCGTTCTTCTTGAGAATCGCTTCACGCAAGGCTTCTAATTGCGCCGCTTTGGAACCGCCAGCCACCGTCACCGGCTTCAATCCCAGGCCCGTTTCAATCACTTCCGCGGCTTTCTGATAACCAAAGGCCGAAAGATGAATACCGTTTTCAGTCAGCGCGGGCTTTCCCTTTTTCTCCAGCTTCTGCAATCCATCGAACAGCGAGATAAACGGCACGCCGCGTTGCGTAGCGGTTTGCTCAATCGCTTTCGCGTAGAGCGCGAGTTGTTGATTGTGTTTAGTCGGATCAGGCAACGGCGCGCCGAGATTTTCATGATGCACCGGACTCAACAGGACAAAACGCACCTTGGTATCGCCCGCTAATTGCTGAATCGTATCCATCAGCGTATTCAAATCCGCGGTGAATTTGGAGAGCCCCGCTTCCCCGTCAAACGAACTCGCCATGCCGTAACCGAGGAAGACCACGTTCGGCTTGACCAGTTGAATCTGCTGTTTGAGTTGTTTGAAACCTTCCCCCGCCGGCTCATGGCCCGCTTGCAACAAGCTAAGTCCCTCACGGGATTCCCCCGCTGGCGTATCGGCGCTCCAACCGATATTGCGGAAGATGACGTTGCGGTCCGGGAATTGGAGCGTCAACGCTTCTTCAATGTAGCCATAGGTCTGCTCGCGTTCGATCAGGGTATCCCCGATCAACGCCACGCGATCACCATCTTTAAGTTCAAAAGCCCGGGCCGGTTCAGCCGCAGTCAGTGTGAGTTTGCCGGCCAGCAAGGATAAAGCGACGGCAGAACCCAGGAGGTAACGTTTCAAGTTTTGCATGTTTTAAAAATTATTCACCCACGAGCGTTTTACGAATGGTCTCGGCCATCAGCGCGGCACCCGCCGCATTTGGATGCACCTGATCGGGAAAATATTCAGCATGATTGCTTAAGGCGGCATGCAGGTCCACAACGACGGCCTGCTTTTCCGCTGCCACCTTTTGAATCGCGGGGATCACGCCCGCTTTCATGACCGGCTCATTAATTCCCCAGCGTTCGCCATAAACCGGCACCGGCACACAGAGCACCACTTTGGGATGCGACGGCAGATCACGAAAATGTTCGACCATCGCCGTCAAGTCCGCCGCGAACTCCTCTTTGAATTTCCAGTTCTGCGGTTTTGAATCATTGGTCCCCAATTTGATCACGACGACGTTGGGCTTGAACTCATCCGTGGCGGCAAAAGCGCTTTGAATCCAATACGGCTTATCGCCATGCTTGAGCAACGTCGCTCCGCTAACTCCGAAATTCCGCACCTCAAATTTGGTCCCTAATAGCTTGCCCAACACCGCCGGATAACTGTCATGCTCCCGGTCTTTGATACCGGAACCAAAGGTAATGCTATCCCCCACGCAAGCCACTCGGATGGAACCCTGGTAGTCAGCCGTTTTAATGACCGGGTCAGCCTGCAACCGGGCCGTCAAACATAGCGGCAACAATAAAATCCAAAGCGATAGCCGATGTCTCATAGATGTCTTACAATTTGATGCAAGGAGTTTAACCCCCGCCCCCCCACCGGATGCAAGTCGGTAAATAAATTTAAGCGCCAGCCTGATAATTCTGCGATTGGCATCGAAAAAGCTGTTTTCCGATTGAACTTGCAGCGATTCGCGCTAGACTAACTTTTAATGAACGCCTTCCTCCACATGCTCGCAGAAATGCAGGGCTACGGCGGCAAGCACCCTTCGGTAGAAAGTATCGATGCGGTCGCGGTGTTCTTGTTGATTCTCCTCGGTGGAATCGCTGCGGTCGCCGGATTTTTCGTGCTGCTGGCCAAACGCCATGTGCGCAAACAAAAACTGGCTCACCCGGCTCCCGTGCAAAAAGCCAGTTTTACCAGTGGCCCGCCGGAACCCACTTTTTCCCGCTCCTACTTTGAGTCCCCGGATCGCTGGCTCGTAGTCCGGAGTAATGATTTGCAGGTTGTGCAGGATGCCCTCCATTTGCACAACGCCAAAACCTGCTCCTGGGAAGAGGGGCTGGCCGAAGCGCGGGACCATAAACTCTTCATTTCCCCGCCGATCGGTCAGTGGATCATCATCATGGGCTCCGGCCTGCCTGATCCCGCTGAAGATGCCGATAAATGTTTTCATTTCGTTACCGCTTTGAGCCGCAAGCTCAGCCACGTCCAATACTTCAGTGTCAACCGCGTCTTGTTTCATCACGCCTGGGTGCGGGCCGAAGCCGGCAACATTATCCGCGCCTATGCCTGGGCCGGTGAGACGGTCTGGGATCAAGGCCTGACCACGGCTGCCGAAACGGAGTTGCGCCTCCATTGCGTCCCCTACGGAGACGAGACGGATTCCCTGCCCTTTCCGCCAGCCGCGCCGTTCCAAAACAATGTCGAGAAAGTTCCCATGCTGGCGTCGCGTTGGAGCATTGATCCAACCACCCTGGATGAACGCGTTTTTCGCCGGGGTCAGGGTATCGCCGGTGAGTCGTCATCAACCAAACCCGGTTGATTCCCAATCGCAGCCCCATTGCTCCGGTCTGGAATTAGCCTGTGAAAGGAAAAACCTATGTCACTGGAATTTGGACTCCAACGGTTTCCCCGGGAAGTTAAGTTGAAGGATGAGCTTAAGTGCACTCTGCGCCCCTTGCGCAAGCAGGATGAAGGCGCCTTTCACGATTTCTTTCTCGCCATTCCGGACCAGGAACGCATGTTTATCAAACATCGCGTCTGCGATCAGGACGTCATCCGCAACTGGTGTCAAAACATTGATCTGGGGCGCAATCTTCCTCTGCTCGCTTTTGCCAATGGAAAAATTGTCGGCGACGCCACGCTTCACCAGCAGCTTGGCGGCTGGAAACGTCACATTGGCCGCGTCAGCGTGCTCGTGCATCCGGAATTCCGCAATCGCGGCATCGCCAAAGCATTGGTCGGCGAACTCGTCGAAATCGCGCGGCATTGCGGTCTGGAAAGATTGGAAGCGGAATTCATCGGAGAACAAGCCGCTGCCATGAAGACCTTCGCCTGGATCGGCTTCAGTGAATTATTGCGCTTGCCCGATTACGTCAAAGACATGCAGGCCATCTCCCATGAGTATGTGTTAATGGGGCTGGATATTCTCACCGACGAAGAGTACGCCAGCGCCAGTGGTTAGCATCTGCTGCCGATAATGCCCTCCGCGCCCGACTATTGCCCCAATTGCGGCAGCGAAGTTCCAGCGAATGCCCAGGCCTGCCCCGAATGCGGCGCGGATGAAAAAACCGGCTGGTCCGAACACGCTCAAGCCGAACGTCTCGGGATTCCCCGTGATGATTTTAATTACGACGAATTCGTCGAAGAAGAATTTAACTCTCCTCCCAGAAACGACTCAAAACTGCACTGGTTCTGGTGGGTGATTGCCCTAAGTCTTATCGCGCTTTTTCTCTTCAAGTTCGTCATATGAAGCTTCTCCACCACCGCACTCTCTCCTGAACTCGTGCTTCGTCATTCTTTCGGATTTGGTCATTCAGGACTTCGTAATTCCCCGATCCCTCCGTCTTTTAAATCGCCAATTCTGCCCGCGTGCGTTAGTTTGCTTCCCAAGATGACGCTCAAACGGTTTCTGGCTCTAGCCATTAGTTGTGTTGCTGTGTTAAATGCTCACAGCAGTGACTGGCCTCAATTTCTCGGCCCCGCACGCAACGGCATTTATTCCGGAAACGATCTCGCGGCCACCTGGCCCAAAGATGGTCCACCCGTCCTCTGGCAGAAAAAGATCGGGCAAGGTTTCGCCGGCCCCGTCGTTGTCAGCGGTAAACTCATTCTATTCCACCGCGTCAATGACAAGGAAACAGTGGATTGTTTCGATGCCAAAACCGGCACCTCCGTTTGGAGCTTTGATTATCCCACCACGTATCAGGACTCCTTTGGCTTCGATGAAGGCCCGCGTGCCGTTCCCACCGTAGCCGACGGTAAGATTTACACGCTGGGAGCTGATGGCGTGTTGCATTGCCTTGATTTCACCGACGGCAAAAAAATCTGGCGCGTAGATACCCGCACAGATTTCAGCGCGGGCAAAGGCTTCTTCGGCCTCGTCTGTTCCCCGCTCGTGGATGGCAATGTCGTCATGGTGAACATCGGCGGTTCCTCCGGCGCGGGCATCGTTGGTTTTGATAAAGCCACCGGCAAAGTGCTCTGGAAAGCCACCGGCGATGAAGCGGGCTACTCCTCACCCGTCGCCGCCTCCATTCAAGGCAAACGCTACGCCTTCTTCTTTACTCGCGCCGGGTTGACCGCTTTGGAGCCCGCCACTGGCAGTATCTATTTTCAATTCCCCTGGCGCTCACGCGAAAACGCCTCTGTCAACGCCGCGACGCCCATGGTCATTGGTGACATCGTTTTCCTCTCCGCCAGCTACCAAACCGGCGCGATTGCCCTCCGTATCAACGGCAGCAAATACAAGGAACTCTGGTCCGGTGACGACATTCTCTCCAATCACTACGCTACGAGCGTTTACAAAAATGGTTTCCTCTACGGTTTGGATGGCCGCCACGATTTCCCCGGCGGCACGACTTTAAAATGTGTGGAACTCGCTACCGGCAAAGTCCGCTGGAGCAAACCGGGCTTGAACGGCGCGAATGTGATTCTCGCCGGTGACGATCTCCTGTTGCTGACGGAACGAGGCCAACTCTTTCGCATCGCCGCCAGTCCCGATGGCTACAAGCTCGACAGCCAGGCGCAAATCCTTTCCAGCGGTGTTCGTGCTT
>JBEHZA010000220.1:0-8152 GCA_048497895.1 Verrucomicrobiota bacterium | reverse complement strand
TCCACTGGTTTAAGGCTCTGGCCGCAGCGGTTGACCGGGACCGAATTCACGGTGGCAATAAATCTCGTCTGCGCCCGCTGTAGCCACCAATCCGTAGCCCCGACGTTTCAGCAGCAGATATGCGGCGGGATCGAGATAATTGTTCTCGATGCTTATGCAGCGAATGCGGGTCTTCTGAAAATCAATTCCTCGCAGCACGGCCAATTCTCCGCCTTCAACATCGATGCTTAAATAATCGATCTCCCGCACTCCCTGTTGCTGGAGCAAAGTTTCCAGACGGAAACAAGCCGTTGTTAACGTGCGTTTGGTGCCGCCCTTTTTTGCCAGATCCGCTTCGATGCGCTGCAAATGTTCCGGCGAATAATTCGCCAGTATGCCGCTCAGCATTTCGGTGTAGCCGGTCAACGACAGCAGTTGCGTTTCCCCGTCACGATCTGCCACGCAACCTTGAATGGTCCGGCATTTGCGATTGGCGACGAGTTGTGCGTAAACCTCCGGCAACGGCTCGATCGCGAGCCCATGCCAATTCCGTTCACGTTCCAGAAAACAGGTGTTGCTGAACGTGACGCCGTCATGCGCGCCAATATCCACGAAGCAGCCATCCTTCATTCCCTGAAATAATGTGTCCGCGATGAAGCGATCCTGCCCGTCCTGGCTGAAATAACCTCGTTCCGTTAAGGAGGGCACTCGTTGCCGCTGCCACCAGTAATACTTGCGCTGAACCCGATACCATAATTGCTCAACGAAATTTTTTTCTGATGTCGATGACATGGACTGGCCCCCGATTCCCTTAACGAACGAGGGCAGCCTCGCGGCTGCCCTCCTTTTAATTCGCTATGTTGTTTAAGCAATAGTGCTCACATATGAGCGATAATATTATCGCCAAACTCCGAGCACTTGATTTGCGTCGCGCCTTCCATTAAGCGCGCGAAATCATACGTCACACGCTTGGAACCGATCGCGCCGTTCAGACCCTTGAGGATGAGATCCGCCGCTTCGGTCCAGCCGAGGTGACGCAACATCATTTCGCCGGACAACACCACCGAACCGGGGTTCACCATGTCTTTGCCCGCATACTTCGGCGCGGTGCCATGCGTCGCTTCAAAGATCGCGTGACCCGTCACGTAATTAATATTTCCGCCCGGCGCAATGCCGATGCCGCCCACCTGAGCCGCGAGCGCGTCGGACAAATAATCGCCGTTCAAGTTCAGCGTCGCAATCACGCTGAAATCTTCCGGACGCGTCAGCACCTGTTGCAGCGCGATGTCTGCAATCGCGTCCTTGATGAGCACTGCGCCGCCCGCCAGCGCGGCCTTCTGCTCGGCATTCGCGGCGTCTTCGCCCTTTTCCTTCTTCGTGCGCTCCCACTTGGACCACGTGTAAACTTTGTCGCCGAAAATGCGTTCCGCCGCGCTATACGCCCAATCGCGGAATGCGCCTTCGGTGAATTTCATGATGTTGCCCTTATGGACAATCGTCACACTCTTGCGTTTGTTCACCAGCGCGTATTCCACCGCCGACTTCATCAAACGGATCGTGCCCACCGCTGACACTGGCTTGATGCCAATGCCCACTTCTACCGGCGGCGCGCCATGGCCGCTCGACGCCTTGGCCATATACTCGGCGATCTTTTCCTGCGTGCCGAAGCGAATCTTGCTGAAATCCTTCGGAAATTCCTTCGCAATAAAATCCAGCACCTTTTGCGCTTCCGGTGTGCCGCCTTTAAATTCGATGCCCGCATAAATGTCTTCCGTATTTTCACGGAAGATCACCATGTCCACCTTCTCCGGATGTTTCACGGGGGAGGGGACACCGGTGAAATATTGCACCGGCCGCAAGCAAACATAAAGGTCCAGCATCTGGCGCAACGCCACGTTCAACGACCGGATACCGCCACCCACCGGCGTCGTCAACGGCCCCTTGATGCCCACCAGATATTCCTTGAACGCATCCACCGTATCATCCGGCAGCCAGTTGTTGAATTTCTTGAACGACTCCTCGCCGGCGAACACCTCGAACCACGAGATTTTTTTCTGACCGCCGTACGCCTTTTGCACCGCTGCATCGAACACGCGTTCACTCGCCGCCCAAATGTCCGGACCCGTGCCGTCACCGCGAATGAACGGGATGACCGGGTGATTCGGAACGTTCAGTTTGCCGCCCTGGATGCTGATTTTTTCGCCTGCGGGAGGCGTCACATCTTTATATGCCATGATTCAAATGCGTTTAAGTTTTGGTTGGATGCTCTCAAGCCACTGCTGAAATCGAGGCCTTCGCCACTTTCGGTTGCGCCAGTGCCGCCTTAGCTTTCGCCACAACGTTCGCCGTCGTCAAACCGTATTTTTCACGAAGATATTCCACCGTCGTCGCGTGTTCGATGAATTGGTCCGGCCACCCGATGCGCGCTACCGGCGTATTGATGCCCTGATCGGCGAAGAGTTCCGTCACCGAGCTGCCATAGCCGCCCGGCAATACGTGATCTTCGATCGTCACCACCACATCTGCCGCTTTGCCGAAGAACGCCGTCGTTCCCGCATCAATCGGCTTCGTGAACCGCGGGTTGATGATCGCCACGTCGAACCCTTCTTTCATCAATTGCTCCGATGCCTCGCGCGCCATGCGGTGCATGTTGCCCAGGCCGAAAATCGCCACCTTTTGCCCGCCGTTATTCGCGAAGTTTTGCGTCACCTCGGCTTTGCCGATGTCGAGCATCCTGGGCGTTTCCTTAATCGCCACCCCTTCCGCCGTGCCACGCGGATACCGGATGCACGTCGGATGCGGCGTATGCGTCGCCGTGAACATCATGTCCACCAATTCATCCTCATCCTTCGGCGCCATCGCGATCAGGTTCGGCACACAGCGCAAATACGCGATGTCGAACAAACCATGATGCGTCGGGCCGTCGTTCGCCGAGAGACCGGCGCGGTCCATGCAGAAAATCACCGGCAAATCCTGGAGCGCCACGTCATGCACAATGCAGTCGAAGGCCCGTTGCAGGAACGTCGAGTAAATCGCGCACACCGGATGGAAGCCCATCGTCGCCATGCCCGCTGCGAACAGCACCGCGTGCTCTTCCGCAATACCCACGTCGTAGTAACGGCTCGGCATCGCCTTTTCCAGCGCCTTCAAGCCCGTGCCACTCGGCATCGCCGCCGTAATACCCACCACCGTGTTATCCTTTTGGCACAGCTTCACCATCGTCTGGCCGAACACTTCCTGATAGGCTGGAGCTACCCCCGGTTTCGGAGCCGGACTCGCACCCGACTTCACGTCGTAAGGTCCCGTGCCGTGGAACTTCTCCGGATGCTGAATCGCCACGTCGTAACCCTTGCCCTTTTTCGTCAGCAAATGGATCACCACCGGCTCTTCGCAACGCTTCGCAAATTCCAGCGTCTCGATTAACAACGGCAAATCATGCCCGTCGATCGGCCCCAGATAACGCAGCCCCATCTCCTCGAAAATCAGGCTGTTGCCGAAGCCCGCGCGCACATCCGTGTCCGGCTTCGTATCCATGTTCTGGTGCAACGCCACTTCCGTGACCACACCCTTGATCGCTTCCTCCGCCTTGTGTCCGATCTTCAGCGCAATGTCACCCGCCGGCATCCGCTTCACCAACCGTTGAAAGTCCTTTTGCAAACGGTTGTAGGACGGATTCGTGATCAGCTTGTTTAAATAATTCGCAATCGCCCCCACGTTCTTGGCGATGCTCCACTCGTTATCGTTCAGGATGCCGATGAATTTCTTCGTCGTATGCGCGATGTTATTCAGCGCCTCGAAGGAAACCCCGTTTGTCAGGGCTGCATCACCGAAGATCGCGACCACGTTTTCATCACTGCCCCGTTGATCCCGCGCCGCCGCCATGCCCAGCGCGGCGGACAACGCCGTGCCTGCGTGACCTGCGCCGTAGCAATCGTGCTCGCTCTCCGTCCGCAGCGCGAAGCCGTTCAGCCCGTTCGTCGTGCGGATCGTGTGGAAACGATTCTTCCGCCCCGTCAAAAGCTTGTGCACATAAACCTGATGACTCACATCCCAGACAAACTTGTCCTTCGGCGTCGTAAAGACGCGATGCAAGGCGATGGTCAGTTCCACCACGCCCAGGTTGGGGCCTAGATGGCCGCCGTTGACGGACAATTTTGTGATCAGTTCATGGCGGATTTCTTCGGCCAACTGTTCAAGTTGCGGGACAGTCAGATTCTTTACGTGCGAGGGATTATCCACCATGTCGAGGTATCGGTTCATAGTTCATTCGTCGGAAGCGTCATCCAGCAATTCCATCGGTTTGAGCACAGGCTCGCCCCGGGTGTTCTTTTCCAGCTTCTGGATTTTCAACTCCGCCTCTGCCAGTTTCGTTTGGCAGATCGCGGCCAGCCGGGTGCCTTCTTCAAAGCGCGTCAACAACGTCTCCAACGGCAAGTCACCCGCCTCCATCGCTTCCACGGTGGATTCGAGCTTTTCCAATGCCTCTTCAAAAGGCAAATTCTTCCCGTCGGCGACAGTGTCCGCTGCGCCTTTGGCTGCTTTCGACATAAGGGGTAAAGTACTGGAACCCCGTCCCCGCGTCCAGTGCTTAGATACGAGTGGCCGAATCGCCGGACGAACGGCCCCAAACCCTTGCGAATGAACCTCCCACCGCCCATGCCACTCCACCAATCCCCGCTCTCGGCCACTTCTTTCCAGTCTAACCCATTGACCATCAATGTTATCGTTCATCCTTCTGACCATTTTATATTTCGCCTTCCCTTGGAGCGCGGACCGCCGAGTCCGCCAGATTCCCACCCCTCGACTATGCACTCTCCACCGTCTTTATCCCATACAAAGCCATACAAACTCCCTTAGTCTGGCTCAAAAAGCCACCTTTCCGGTTTTGTGCCTTTTGCGCCTCTTCGTGGCAAAGCTTGTCCCCCCTTCCGCGTATTCGGCGTATTTCGCGGTGAACCCTTTCGGGCATTCGGGATTCTTTCGGATTTCGTCATTACCCACCCTTCCGCACTTAAATTATCCCTGAATAGCCCTGAATAAGCCTGACACCCCCTGACACCAATCCCGAACGCAGATATTCTTGCTTTCGTGCCCTTATCCGGTTCCCCTCAAAGGAGGGGCTAGGGGTGGGTTCCCTCCCATCTGTGATTTGAGCTTTTCCCTGTCCGCGCATTCTGTGTATTTCGCGGTTAACCTTTGGGATTTCTTTCAGATTTCGTCATTCGGGACTTCGTCATTTTCTCTACCAGCCATTAAATCACAAAAATCGCCCCTTGTATTTCCCACCATGGAAAATTGCCTCACTTTGTTTGGCTCCCAGCGAGCAATCTTAAGAATGGATCTTCCTGGCAACCTCCTTATTCGCCGGTGTTTCCTCCTTACTGAGGAGATACCCCAAAGGCGGAACTATGAAATTCAATGTCCTTTTGCTAATCTCTTTCGCCATGGCTTTCTTCAATTTCCGGACCCACGCGGCATCACTCGCCGAACTGAAATCACTCGTGGAAGGCAACACTGCCTTCGCCATCGACCTCTATGGAAAAGTCCGCGCCAACCCCGGTAACCTCGCTCTTTCGCCCTACAGCATCTCCTCCGCCCTCGCCATGACCTACGCCGGCGCGCAAGGCGACACCGCGCAGCAGATGGAAAGCACACTCCATTTTGAAGCCGCCAAAACCAACCTGCACGAGTCCTTTGGCCAATTGAACGCGGCGATTATGGCCGCCGCCGGAACCAATGAATTAACCATCGCCAACTCGCTCTGGCCGCAAGCCAGGTATCCCTTTCTGGCGAGCTTCTTAAACGTGTTGAAAACCAAGTATGGAACATCCATTACGCCTTTGGACTATGCGGAGAACTCGAAGCTGGCTAGCGCGAAGATTAATTCTTGGGTAGGCAACAAAACGAAACAAATGATCAGCGATTTGATTTCCCCGAACGATTTGCATGCTATGACCCGTCTGGTCTTGGTGAACGCCATTTACTTCAAGGGTGCGTGGGCCAATGAGTTCAGTGGGAATTCCATCCACTCGGGCCAGTTTTATTTGAGCTCCGAAAAACCTGAGACCGTCCTTTTCCTCCAGCAACAAGCTCGCTTTCGTTATGCTGAGCCAGAGGGGCTGCAGGTCCTCGTAATCCCTTACGCCGGGCAGCGCTTGGAGATGCTTTTGCTCCTGCCGCGATCCCGCGATGGACTGGGCCAATTGGAACAGGATTTAACTCCAGCCAACCTCGCAGCCTGGACGGGCTCAACTCAATTGGTTCCCGTCCACGTGACCGTGCCGAAATTCAAAATGACGGCGACCGTTGATCTCGGTCACACGCTCGCGGCTCTGGGTATCACAGACGCCTTCGATGGCGCACGTGCGGATTTTTCAGGCATGGATGGCAAATTGCATTGGCTTTACATTAGTAAAGTGCTGCACAAAGCGTGCGTCGAAGTGAACGAGAAAGGCACGGAAGCCGCTGCTGCAACCGCTGTCGCGGTGGCTGGCCGCTCCGCAGCCTTTCGCCCCGAACCCCCAAACGTGTTCCGCGCCGATCATCCCTTTCTCTTCCTGATCCGCGATTCTCAAACTGGCTCCATCCTCTTTCTCGGACGCGTTGCCGATCCCACTGCCAACTAAACGAAACGCCGCGTACGCACCTTATCATCGGAGCGCGGAATTCATTCCGCTTCACCCTCCGCCCGTTTCGCAGCAGTCGATTTTTCAACGCCCACTCGAACACGAAATCGCCCATTCCCAGCCTGCCATTTGATAGCCTGGGGATCACGCCGTCAGGAACACTCCTCAAAATTATCCGGGCTGAATAAGTGTCCAATTCCGAGTGTTGCCCACACCTTCCCGCAACCTTGTCACTTCGCCGGTGTTCTTATCCCACCGGTATTCCTGCTTCGCCGCGATGTCGAAGTGCAGGACCAAAGGCGGGCCTATGAAACTCAACCTGATTTTGCTTTGCACCTTCGGCCTCACCATCCTGGCTGTTCACGCGCAATCTTCAGACGAGCCAGCGACTGGACGGGGTAGGAATCAAGACCTGGCGTTGAAGATGCTTCAAACGGAAGCGGTGTCTGAGATAAAAGACAATCCTTTGACCTATGGAAACATCGTGTTTGCGGTGGAACTTTACAGCAAGCTTCGTAAAACCAAAGGGAATCTGATGTTTTCTCCCTACAGCATCTCTTCCGCGCTGGCCATGACCTATGCCGGTGCTCGTGGCGAGACGTCGCGGCAGTTGGAAACCGCGCTCCACTTTGGCTCTGCTAAAACCAACGTCCACGAACGATTTCGCCAGTTGAACGGGGAATTAAATCTTCTGCCGGGCTCCAATCAGCTCAGTATCGCCAATTCGCTCTGGCCCGCCGATAAATATCCCTTCCACGAGAAATTCCTCGGCCTGTTAAAAACGAATTATGGAGCGACCATCACCCCGTTGGATTACACTGGTCATCCGGAAGCCGCGAGCACGGCAATCAACGACTGGGTGAGTGACCATACCCAACAGAAAATCAGCGGCATCATTGGGCCCGGAGATGTAAGCGCTTTGACCAGTCTGATCATGGTGAATGCCATTTATTTCAAAGGCACCTGGGCTGATCCCTTTAGCGAGAAGTTGACCCAGCCTGATAAATTTTTTCTCCAGCCAGAAAGGACTGAGTCCATACCGTTTATGCGGCGACACGGGAGTTTTTACTATGCCGAGCCGACGGGGTTGCAAGTGCTCATCATCCCTTATGCCGGAAAGCATCTGGAAATGGTTGTCCTGTTACCCAGGCAACGTGATGGTTTGGAATCCTTGGAAACGAATTTAAATTCCCTCAATTTGGTGAACTGGCTGGTTTCCGCGCAACTGGTGAAATTCATGGATGTTAATGTGATCGTGCCTAAATTCAAAATGACCGCCACTTTTGATTTAGCCAAATCTCTGGGCGGGTTGGGAATCAAAGATGCCTTTGACCCGCGCCACGCAAATTTTTCCGGCATGGATGGCCAAACGAATGGGCTTTATCTCAGCCGGGCGGCGCATAAAGCTTTCATCGAAGTGAACGAGCAAGGCACTGAAGCCGCTGCAGCTACTGCGATTGTCTCTAGAGCCTGTAATTAACTTTTAGGAAGAAAAGACTGTACATTGTAAATACATCCCGGCATTAAGCTTGGGATGAAATTGAAAC
>JBEHZA010000219.1:0-8164 GCA_048497895.1 Verrucomicrobiota bacterium | reverse complement strand
CACTGGCCCACGGCGCGGGGCGCAAATGGAATCGCGCCGATACCAAAGGCCGCCTGCGCGACCGTTTTCATCACGATCAATTGACGCACACCGATCTCGGCAGCCGGGTGATCTGCGAAAACCGCGACCTCCTGTATGAAGAAGCCCCGCCAGCGTACAAGAATATCGAAATCGTAATTCAAGATCTGGTCGAAGCTGGCCTGATCCGCGTGCTCGCCACGTTGCGACCGGTAATTACTTACAAGACCCGGTTGGCCCGCCGGTAAACGCCACTCAGTTTTCGTTCCCGAATGCAAAGTCGTCGAGCGCTCTGGTTTTCATCCAGATCATAGCCGGTGCGAGTCCGGCCGGGAACACTACTTTCAAATGCGAAATTTGGAGTGCGGCGTTCACACCGCTTCATCATTCGAAAGAAACGCCTCGTCGGCCAAAACAATTTTTCAGTTTGCCTCGTGCAAACTGGACGCCAAGGCGGTGGACGGCCCGTGGCTTAACCATGGGTCGTCTTCCAGGCACTTTTGCTTCCGTGGCCGAGCCAATCAGGCACTGCCCTCGTAACGCAGCCCACGTTGGTGTAAATCCAACCGGAAGCTCTCTTTTAAGCAGACTCTCAGGATCGTGGTGTAATCAGCAGCATCTCTCCCCGTGAAGGAGACGGTCCGGGTGCGAACCCCGGCATCCTGACCATTTTCGTTTTTGCCCTCTCGCGTTCGAAACTGTCCTTTCCGCGCGAAGGCAAAAACCGCTCTTTCAAGCTGCAACTTGAAAGAGTCCCTTTTGCGGATGTAGCTCAACAGCGACAGAGCGCCTGAACGCAAGTTCAGGAGACGCAGGTTCGAGGCCTGCCATCCGCTTCATTTATCAACCATCATCTTTAACTCAGCCCCAAACTATGCGCTCCGACATGCACAAGGTGATTTGCGAATCACCCCGCTATAACCCGGGTCCGGGTAAAAATTCGCGCCGGAAGAACCTTCCGTTCGATTTGCTGCCGGGCAAAGAAGGCATTCGCCGGCCTCATCAAAATACTCTCAAATCGTTTGGAGAACATCTCGGCCCGCTCAAACGCTGGCTGCGTTCTCAAGTTGGAAAACCATGGAACGACGTCTATAGCGAAGCCTGTCAAGTGATCAAACCTGACAACGTCGTTCGCGCTCACATCAAAACTCATCTGCTGGATTTTGTAATTCGGGATACGTTTATGCGAAACGGTGAAGTGTGGTGCCTGAGCAAGTACGGATGGTTCGGCAGCCGGGAAATGCCGATTGCCCATCTCATACGATGGCGCAAATGGCATCCATTTTATGTTCATCCGGAAACCGGCCGGTTATGGGAAATGCCAACGTTTGAAAAGCCGATCCCGCTAAACAAATTGCAGGATGCGCAATTAGCACCCGTGCGACGCTGGATCAGCGAAGATCAGTTACTCGTAAAGTGGCGCGGCATCTGGTTTCGGTGTCGTATGCAAAACATTGCCAAAGGACACGCCATTGAATTCGACCTCTTTTGGCGCTCTCGTCTTTGCGCTTCGCATGCGCGAGAAGCGTATGACAAATCCATGTTCTGTGTTAAAAAACGTCAACTCTCCCGGAAAGAACTGCGGCAACATAAATTGACCAATAGCGTGGAGGATTCCACCGCTTGCCTGCGCACCGTCCTGGGCGACGACTTTGCCAAACGCGTGGCCGGTTCAAACGGCAATCCGCTGGCCGTCGCCTTCAGCGCAAATGAGCTTTTGCCCTGAAGGCGGCGGTCACGAAAGGCCAGCCGTTTTAACCGACATGTTAAGTGCAATCATTAACCCCGGAGGTTGTATGGCAAATCACTCAAAGCATCAGGAAGATTCATATTTTGAAATTACCAGCAAACGGCGCAAGGGTTTCCCGTCGGAAACGCAGGTCAAGAAAGGCGTCCGGATCGTTCATGGCAACAAGGAACTCCGTGAAAAGCTCGGACGCAAGGATCTCTGCCCGTGCGGATCAGGCCACCGGTTTCAAGAATTGCTGCCTACGCTCAGGCAAGTTTGATGGAACCCTCAGAAATCACTTTTTTTAGAGAGTGATTGAGTTACCGGCGGACGCACGACCGAATCGTCCGGCCATGCGTCCGCCCGGTAAACCCTACGCGCGATTCATTCCCTTCCGTAGAAACACCGGTGGCAAAAAGCCAAAGCCGAAGAACAACAGGTGTACGACAATCAACGTCCACAAAATCATGCCCAGTGGAGAGGCGAAGCCGTAGTCGTGCCCCTGGTGCATCGCTGGCCCCAGCCACGCGACGATCACTACAATATTGCCGAGGCAGCAGGCCTGTAGAATCGAATAACTTTGCGCCCAACCGCGGCTTTGCACGAGCCAAATCAACCCGCTCCAGCCCAGGACCATCGTCGCACCTATTTCCTTCAGGTCCCAGGCCCAGTAACGGCCAAGATGTCCTTTGGCCCAAAAACAACCGAGGCCAATTCCGACGGTTGTAGCGATAGCTGCCACACCTGAAAACCAGGCCACGCCGCGCAGCAACGAGCGAAATTGACTTAAGTTCAAGGAACGGAACTGCCGCCCCAACACGTAACAGGCTGCAAGAAATCCGCTAAAGCACAGTGCCGAATATCCGACCGTTACCGTGAAAACGTGAACCGTTAATAAGAGGTTCATTTTCGACAGGTCAAATTTGCTCAAGACCAGAAGCGCCATTAGGAACACACCTGCAATTGCCAGCCAGGTGAGAACTCGCACTGGCAGCCAAACCGTTCGCGCCGATTCCGCTTCTTTGGCAAACTCCGCAGCTACCTGTTCTGCATTGCCCATCCGGGCGACGGCTTGCTCCCAGGCGGCGGGTTCAGTATGCCCGGCCTTCGACAACGTCTCGAAATGATCACAGAGATGGCTTTCCAGTTCATCCAGCATTTCCGGCGGGCAATCGATCGCTTTGGACATCGTCTTTCGCCATTGTCCCAAGTTGGTCTTAAGATTAAACATTTTGTGTCCTCCAGAGTTTGCGCAACATAGTGTCCACCAGTTGCCACTGTTGTTTTTGTTCGCGTAACGCCGCTTTACCCTCGGTTTCCAGCGCGTAATAACGCCGCTTGCGCCCGGTTTCCGATTTGCCCCAACGCGCGCGGATCAGCCCTTGCTCTTCCAGGCGATGCAATACCGGATAGAGCATTCCATCCGTCCACTCGATTTCACCGTCTGAGAGCTCGCGCACCCGTTGGATAAGCGCGTAACCGTAACTCTCACCTTCACCCAGAATACAGAGGATCAAAGGCGTGGCCGATGCCGCGACGAGGTCTTTGGTGAGTTGCATAGAAAATCAATACATTGATGTTCTATGCATGTAAAGCCAAAAGTCTTCGAGCCCAAATTTAGGTCTCCATACGGCCAGCGAGGGAGTTGCTTCGGAATTCACGAAACCATTTCCTAAATTTCAAAACAAGAGTCTATATGAAAACATCATCCAGCAAACATGGCAAAAAGCTTCAATTCAAGACGGAATGCTATTTAAGCCACTATCTTGAGCAGCTCCGGAAGCTCGAGAAATGGCTCTCGAAAAAACCGAAGATCGTAATCATTGAAATTATCGGCGCCGGGGAAATTCCGGCGGATTGGGCACTACTCATACGCCAGGCCATTGCGGGCCGATCACCGAAGACACGGATCATTACTCAAGCGCGGTCCAGTTTGCACGGTGGGTCAGTGCTCGTCTGGTTGTCCGGTGAGTCGCGGACAATTAGTGACGATGCGCTTGTGTTTTTCCGGAAAGCCGACCTGCCGGACGATGCCGAAGTGAGCCCGGACGAAAAGACCTTCGACGCAAATTATCGGGATTCCTGTTCTGCAATTGACCCCGATGAGGGGGACTACGCCCGAATGCTGCAATACGTTAACGAGTATTTGCCGGTGAAGGAATTAGCCGGCCGGCTGATTGGTGTCCCGGTCCTGCGGCAATTTGGCCTGCTCGAAAACGAGCGGATGGACAAATTCCTTGCCGCCGCCTTCTCGAAAAATATCGAGCGAGATGAAGATTCGGAAAACGTAATTAATCAGCGGCGCGCTCTGAAATGCAAAAAAACTCGAACACGCCGAATTCAGAAATAGGCGGCAACGGGGTATAAATCCGTCAAAACTAAAACCTCCAGGCTGCCAGTCACACGGTCGTAATAATGGCCGCCGCAATCTCCGGCGGCCTGGGTTTGACTAAAAATGATGCTCTACTTCTTCATCGCGCCGAAGACGTTCTGCAGCAATTCCGTAGTTCTCGCGGCGGGGTTTTCACGAATCTTTTTTTCCTCGTCTGCAATCTTGGTGAACAAGCCTTCCATGGCCTTGTGCGTGACATACGCATCAATATCCAGCGCATCCTTATTCAAGACACTTTTGCCCAGCGTGGTGTTGCCAAAACCGCCCAGGTTGCCGAAGCCGACATTCACTTTGGCCGTCATCTGCTTGTAGGCGGAAGTGACACCGGTTTGTTCAGTCGCCTTTTTTACAATCGGCAGGAAATGGGTGTAGAGATTCGTCTCCGAAGTCCGGCGAAAATAATCGGTGGCGGCTGAGTTCGTGCTGGCCAGAATCAACTTTGCATCCGCAATGCTCATTTGTCGCACGGAATCCGCCAGCACACTGGCCGCCTCCGGCACGGCCTGTTCTGCCGCGCGATTCATGGTGGTAACAAATTGATCTGCCAACTGCGCCTGACCGGCCGCGCGCAACCCCTTTTCCACTTTCAGCAAACTGTCCGGCATCGGCACATGCACACTGGCATCTTTCAGAAAGCCATCGGCCTTGCCAAGATTCGTCACCGCATACTGAACGCCCTTGGCCAGAGCTTCCTTGAGCCCCGCGATGACTTGATCCTGTGGCAAACTGCTGAGCACATTGGTAGCAGCGCTCTTGTTGATTCCGAGTTTATCCAGGAGATCCGCCGCCTGAGACGTCACCGTGAGAAAGGCCATGGCTGCGATAATTAGAAAAGTTCGCATAATATTTGGTTTCGCTTCGGGAATAACGTCAGACCGATATTGCCACACACACCTCGAACAATCCATCTCCAATGTGAATCCCACGCTTTGCGCGCCCGAACCGAAAATAACCAGCCCTTTTACCCAGGTTGGACCTGTCTGCCGGCAGAGACCTCGCACGGTCGAAGTAATCGCCGGACACAGCCTCCAGTGCGCCTGGGTTTCTCTTTTCAATGATAATGAACCGATGCGCAGGCTCAATCTGGACCGCATTCGTGAGCCATTCCCAATCGTAAATCCACAATCGCCAATCGAAAATTCCAAAGTCCCGTTAGCCAAGCAGCCTGGCAACGGTCTGCAAAACCGTCCACGCGGGTGCAATTCCCGCACGGGACTCCAATTTCGGAATGAATTACGGATCAAGATTGAGAACGCAATCGTTTGGCCGCATTCGAGCTTCGTCATTCTTTCGGATTTAGTCATTTGGATTTAAGATTTTCCCCCGTCACGTAGCTCAATAGCAGAGCATCCGCCTGATAAGCGGAAGACGAAGGAGCGTAACCTTCCTTGATGACCATTTCTTCGCAGCCGCCCAAGCGGGCAGCCACGTTTCATAAGCGAGGCGCGGATGGAGCATTACCATCGGCTGCGACCATTTTTCTGACACAGAAAAGTTATGGCGAAAAAAACTTTGGCCAGTTTCAAAAATATTTATTGATATCCGGTGGAAAAAGTTCATCCATGAATTCATAAATATCTTCGCTGAAACAAACGAGGGAATGTCAGACGATGAGGTATTCATAATGTTTCTGTCTGGCCTCGTTTCTCTGACTGGCTGGATAACTTGCCGGGGAGCGTTTTCAAAGGTGGCCAGCCTCCCGGGCAGAAGAAGCACTCACTCAAATATTCAATGGGTGCCGCTCTGCTGTCTGGCGGTGATCCTGCTGGTGTTGTTGTTTTTTTCCGCCAGCAATGTCAGAAACGATGGCCGTTACATTGCCCTCTTCCTGATTTTAGGAACAGCGTGGCTATACGTGGCAACGATCGCTTTTTCCGGCCTGGGAATCAGCTTTCCCGTCGATGTGCTGGGCCAGAATAACGCGGCGGCCGGAATTTCCGCATCTGGAGGTCTAGCGGGTGTCACCATCGTTTACGCGGGCGCGCAAATCGGCGAAGGCAGCACCATTTGGACAACCATCATTCCCGCCTTTATTGGAACGTGCGCACTGTTCTTCTGCTGGTTGATGCTCGAAGTTTTTTCAAAGATTTCCGAAGCCATCACTCTGGATCAGGATCGTGCCTCGGGCTGGCGCCTGGCCGGATATCTTACGGCTTGCGGGTTATTTTTCGGACGGGCCGGTGCAGGCGATTGGCATGGCCTGGCGGCAACCTTATCTGATTTTATAAAGTATGGCTGGCCAACGGTGTTTCTCCTCGGCGCCGCTCTCTGGATAGAGCGAAAAATGCAGCCGACGCGTCAGCAGCCGTTCCCTCCGGTTACAGCCTGCGGTTTGGTTCCGGGTGGTCTTTACCTTACGTTCGCAACTCTGGGCGTGCTGGCGTCCCTGCTCTGGAGCCGTCCTTAACCAATGCCATGAGCGCCACTATCTCCGCCATTAATCAACATTGTGCCATCGGCAATTCAACCCCTTTCCGTGTTGGGGCACTCATGCCGCAGGACAGCTTTGAGCGAATCCGGCGAAAAATGCTTTTAGACCACTGCAAATGGGACGCGCAAATTGGGGACATAACAACGCTGGCGAGGTTTCCTTTGCTTATTTCAAGCGAGACGTGGCAGACCCTCGCCCGCCTGGCAGAAAATCTCACCGCAGAAATCTATCAGGCTGAGAACGAAATCCTGACGAAACCGCATTTGCTCGCCTCACTCAGCCTGCCGCGGGCCATCCGGCAACGATTGGAATACGCTCATGAATCGGGACTGACTCCAGCTGCCGCCCGCTCAATGCGTTTTGATTTTCATTTCACGCCGGACGGTTGGCAGATTTCAGAAGTGAATAGCGACGTGCCGGGCGGATTCACTGAATCCTCCAGTTTCACCAGCATGATGGCCGGGTATTACACTGACGCGACACCGGCTGGTGATCCAATCGAAAGCTGGGCCGGGGCCATCGTCGAAACGACCAGCACCAACGGCACAATCGGATTAATCTCCGCTCCCGGATACATGGAGGATCATCAGATTATTGCCTATCTGGCGGCGAACTTGCGGCGGCGTGGCTGTCTCACTTATCTGGCGAGCCCCTCCAACGTGCGTTGGCAAACCGGCCGGGCACAATTGGAAACGGGATCAAAAATAATTTCACTGGACGGCTTAGTCAGATTCTATCAAGCGGAGTGGTTGACGACGCTGCCACAGTCCGAAGATTGGTTAAATTTTTTTACCGGCGGCACGACACCCGTTGCCAACCCGGGTGTGGCAGCGATTGCCGAAAGCAAGCGTTTCCCGCTGTTATGGGATTTATTGCGCGCGCCCATGAAAACCTGGCGTCAACTTCTTCCCGAAAGTTGTGAACCCGCAACCGTGCCGTGGCAAACAGACGATCGCTGGTTGGTTAAAACCGCCTTGTCCAACACTGGCGACACCGTGAGTATCCGCGAACACCTAAGCGCTGAGAAATGGACTCACGTCGTCCGCGATGTCGGTCGTCATCCGCAAAATTGGATCGCACAAAGACGTTTTGAAATCATTCCTTTGCAAACACCGCTGGGTCCCCTGCACCCGTGCCTGGGAGTTTACACGATCAACGGCAAAGCGGCGGGCATTTACGGTCGTATTTCACCCAATCCGGTGATCAATTTTCAGGCCATCGACGTTGCCGTGCTCGTTTTAAATCAATCAACGTCTTCTCCGGCAGGTGAAGCGATGGAGGCTTATGGATAAAGAAACGGCATTTGAAATCTGGTCGCCTTGGGATGGAGTCTGGTCACAGTGGGTCAAACCAGTGCTTTTCGCGCATATGGATTGGGAACCGTTGCCCGGTTCAAACACCGTCCATCAACCGGATCTTGCGTGGCTCCCTCCAGCAAGCGAACGGTGCGCCATCATCGCTGATTTACCGGGTGAGGAAGGGGTATATCTAGGGTTACGCCTGGCCCATTTAGGCTATCGCCCGGTGCCCCTCTATAATGCGATACCGCGCCCGACGGAAAATGATTTGCGTCAGGCTCCATCGGGACATACCC
>JBEHZA010000218.1:0-8172 GCA_048497895.1 Verrucomicrobiota bacterium | reverse complement strand
CAGCGCCGCGAGGGTCAAGGTGATCGAATGCGCCAGGGTAAAAGCGGTGACGACTTTGAGCACGTTAATGAAAGCCGGACGGAATTGGTTGATCGGCTGCCATTGGCGATCGGCGTAGCACAAGACGGCTGGGAAAAGCAGCGCGAGCAGGAAAAGAATGTGATCATAGCCTTGCCAGATGTGGGTGACGCCTTCGACTACAAAATCATGGAACTGCTCACCCGCGGTCGGTTGAGCGAGGATGAAAGTCTGAGTCGCAGCGCCAATGGTAAAAATCGCTACCCGCTGAGCGCCCTGGTAATCCAACTGCATTAAACTCCGGTGTTGCGGATTGGAATCCAGGAAAAGGTGACACTCGGCCTCCAGTTTTTTGGGTTCGCGTTCGGTCGGGATAACAAATTCAACGACCGCATAAATGCCATCCGAGTGGCTGGCGACCTGATGGTTGTTGATGAGCAGGGGGCTTTCTTTGCCATCGAGGCGGAGGTGCAGCCGTTCTGCGACATACTTATCAATCGCGGTGTATTTGGCTTTTAGTTCATCGAAAGTGATGGAGCCATTGCCATCCGCATCGAGTTTTACAGCGTGTTCGAGATCCAGTAATCCCAAATCCAGCGTGCCGGTGATATTGGTGCCGTCCATCCGCAAATTCAGGTAGCTTTCTCCGGTTTGGTGGGCATAAAGCGTTTCAAGGGCAAAGAATAGAGCCAATCCGCAGGCGAAGCAGAGGAACTTCAATTTCAAATAAGGGCACGACCAGATCATAGTGTGGCTGAAGATAGCCGGACAGGCGCATGAATGCTACTGTTCTTGAAGTAGTTGCAACTGAGGCTTCTCTGGAGCTTGATTTTATTTCAAATCCGTTGATATTCGCTGGTTTACCCGCTCGTAACGGCCATTTTTCAAAATGGTCACAGAAATCGAAAAAAGACTAGCGTACAACCCGCCGTTTCCCCAACATCTGCGCGTAACGATTCACGGGGATTCCCGTTTTGACATGAAAGCAAAGATCATTATTACTCCGAAAAAGGCCGTTTTGGACCCGCAAGGAAAAACCGTGCAGAACGCGCTGGAACACATGGGCTATAGCGGTGTGGGCGCCGTGCATGTCGGTAAATATCTGGAAATCGAATTGACCGGCACGGATAAGGAAGCGGCCCGCCAGCAATTGAATGAGGCCTGCCATAAATTTCTCAGCAACCCGGTGATTGAAGATTACAAACTGGAAATCGAATGAAGTCTGCGCGATGAGTGGTGGTGAAACTTTTGGTTTCACTGGTTTTCATCGCGAATCTACTTACTGAATTATGAATTTCGCCGTGCTTCAATTTCCTGCTTCCAATTGCGATCAGGATGCCATTCACGCCCTCAAACTGCTCGGGCATAATGCGCGTTATGTCTGGCATAAAGACCGTTCGTTGGGGGCCGTCGATGCCGTGATTGTTCCCGGTGGTTTCAGCTACGGCGATTATCTCCGGTGCGGAGCGATTGCACGGTTCAGCCCGGTGATGCAGGCGGTTCAGGAGTTTGCGGCGAATGGCGGCTATGTGCTCGGCATCTGCAACGGTTTTCAAGTGCTGACGGAAGCGGGCCTGTTGCCGGGGGCATTGATTCGCAATCGTTCGCTGCAATTCCGTTGTGAGCATATTTATTTGAAGACGGTCACGACGGATTCGCCTTTCACGAACCAGATTCCGGCGGGCAAATCGCTCCATGTTCCGATTGCGCATGGCGAGGGATGTTATTTTGCTGATGAAGAGACCCTGAAGAAACTGCAGGTGAACAACCAGATTCTCTGGCAGTACTGCACGAAGACGGGTGAATTGACGGATGACGCGAATCCCAACGGGGCATTGATGAACATTGCCGGGGTGTGCAATGAACAACGCAACGTGGCGGGCCTGATGCCGCATCCGGAACGCGCGTGCGAGCCGCTGCTGGGCAGTGCCGATGGCCGGTTTATTTTTGAGAGCCTGATTCATACGCTGCAAACCAAAGCCGCCGCGAAAGCAGCCTGATTTGATTGTGATTTATTGATTTGCCAATTTCATGAGCGACCCAGCCATTACTCCTGAACTCGTCCAGAAGCACAACCTGACGCCGGACGAATACGCGCAGCTTAAGGAAATCCTTGGGCGTGAACCCTCCTACACCGAACTCGGCATTTTCTCGGTGATGTGGAGTGAACATTGCTCGTACAAGAACACCCGTCCTGTCCTGAAGACCTTTCCGACGAAATCGGAGAAAATCCTCGTCGGAGCAGGGGAAGAAAATGCCGGGATTGTGGATATCGGCGACGGCATTGCCATCGCCTTTAAGATCGAATCCCACAACCACCCGAGTGCGGTTGAGCCGTTTCAAGGCGCTGCTACGGGTGTGGGTGGCATCATTCGCGATATTTTTACCATGGGCGCCCGGCCGGTTTGCGCACTGAATTCATTGCGGTTTGGCGAACTCACTTCCCCGGAAGTGCGGCGTTTATTTAGCGGAGTTGTTTCAGGCATTGCGCATTACGGCAATTGCTTCGGCATTCCGACGATTGCGGGTGAAGTTTATTTTGATAAATCCTACGAGGGAAATCCGCTCGTCAATGCGTTCTGCCTGGGCGTTCTGCGGCACGAACAAATTGCCCGCGGCGCTGCTAAAGGCGTCGGCAACCCGGTCTTTTACGTCGGGCCGGCTACTGGTCGCGACGGTCTCGCTGGAGCTGCGTTCGCGTCACAGGATTTGACGGAAGAATCTTCCGAACAACAGCGCGGCGCGGTGCAGGTGGGCGATCCGTTCATGGAAAAGCTGGTGATGGAAGCCTGCCTCGAATTGCTGGCGACCGATTGCGTGGCTGGGATTCAGGACATGGGCGCAGCGGGGTTGACTTGCTCCACGTGTGAAACGGCTGCGCGCGCTGGCACGGGCATTGAGATCGAATTGGATAAAGTGCCGCAACGCGCGCCGAACATGACCTCGTATGAGATCATGTTAAGCGAATCGCAGGAGCGCATGCTCATTATCGTGAAGAAGGGGCATGAAGCGGAAGTGCAACGGATTTTTGACAAATGGGATTTGCCGTGGGCGGAAATTGGTTTTGTGACCGATACCGGACGCATGGTGGTGAAGCATCACGGCAACGTGGTGGCGGATATTACCGCCAGCAAACTGGCGAATGACGCACCGCTCTATTATCGAGATTCCCGCGAACCGGCCTATATTCAGGCGGTGAAATCCTTCACGCTCACGAATATTGCCGATACGAAGGATGCGGTGGGTAATCTCAAGGCTCTGCTCGCGTGGCCTTCCATTGCCTCGAAAAATTGGGTCTATCGTCAATATGACCACATGGTGCGCGATGGTTCCATTGTTTGCCCCGGCTCAGATGCGGCCGTAATCCGGATCAAAGGAGATTCGCTTCCGCAATTGCCCGCTGGTTCGCCGAAGCAGGATGAAAAGGTGGCGGACAAGTACATTGCCATGACGGTCGATTGCAACGGCGTTTACGTTTATCTCGATCCGTATGAAGGCGGCAAAATTGCCGTGGCAGAAGCCTGCCGCAACCTGGCTTGCTCCGGCGCTCGTCCATTAGGGGCAACCGATAACCTGAATTTCGGCAATCCGCATAATCCAGAGTTGTTCTATCAGCTTAAAGAGTCCGTACGCGGTCTGGCGGAAGCCTGCCGGGTATTCAATGCGCCGGTGACCGGCGGTAATTGCAGTCTTTATAATCAAAGCCCGGCTGGCCCTATTGACCCGACTCCGACGGTAGCCGTGGTCGGTTTGATCGATCAGCCGGAACACATCACCACTCAATGGTTCAAGGATGAAGGGGATGTGGTGATTCTTTTGGGTGAAGCGGTGGATGTCAGCGATCCATTGCAGGGGCTGGGCGGCTCGGTTTACCTCCAACGCGTGCATGGCTTGAAAACCGGCACACCGCCACGTTGCGATCTTGCCAAAGAGAAGGACCTGCACGATGCTCTGCGCGCCTTGATCTATACCGGCGCGATCAAGAGTGCCCATGATTGCAGTGAAGGCGGTTTGGCGGTGGCCCTGGCGGAAAGCTGCATTTCGCAACAGATCGCGCGGGAGACGCCGCGCTTGATCGGCGCGGAAATTGATCTCTCGGCCTTTACGGCGTCCCGTTTAGATGCTCTGTTGTTCGGCGAAACACAGGGGCGCGTGGTGGTGTCGGTGGCGCCTTTGGATGCGGTGAAGGTTTTAGAACGGGCGAAGATTCTCGGGGTTCCGGCGGTTAAGCTGGGTACGGTGGGCGGCACGGAATTGAAAGTGAAAACTTCCGCAAGCGAATTGACTTGGAGCTTGCCGGAACTGCACGACCTTTGGTGGAATACAATTGCACGGGCAATGCGCTAAATGACTCAAGAATATCCCAAACATTATTGTGGTGTTTTCGGCATCTACGGCCACCCCAACGCGGCTGAGCTGACCTACTACGGCCTTTATGCCCTGCAACATCGCGGGCAGGAGAGCGCTGGTATTGTCTCCTCGGACGGCAAGCAGTTCCGCGTGCATCGCGGCATGGGGCTCGTCCCGCAGGTGTTTAACGGCGACATTTTGCACGGGCTGGTAGGCAATATGGCAGTGGGCCATACGCGTTATTCCACCACCGGGTCATCGCACTTGCGCAATGCCCAGCCGCTGACGGTGGATTGCGCCCGCGGCCAAATCGCGATTGCGCATAACGGCAACCTCACGAATGCTTCGATTTTGCGCGAGGAATTGGAGCGTAAAGGGTCCATTTTCCAAACGACCGTTGACAGCGAAATCATTTTGCACCTCATGGCGCAGCCGACGATCGGCGGGCATGAGAATAATTTGATTCAAACGGTGCGGCAGATTGAAGGGGCTTATTCGCTGGTCATCATGACCGAACACGAGATGATCGGCGTGCGTGATCCGCATGGCTTCCGCCCTCTGTCGCTCGGCAAAGTGGGTGATGCCTGGGTGCTGGCCAGTGAAACCTGCGCGTTTGATTTGATTCAGGCCAAATTCATTCGGGACATTGAGCCCGGTGAAATTGTGATTATTAGCAAAGACGGGGTGCGCAGTGTGCAGGCTTTTCCCAGTCAGGAACGGCGCGCTTTTTGCATCTTTGAGTACGTTTATTTTGCCCGTCCCGACAGCACGATTAATGGGCGCAACGTCTATAAGACTCGGGTTGAAATGGGGCGTCAACTGGCGCGCGAATACCCCATTGAAGCCGATGTGATCGTGCCGGTACCGGACAGCGGCAACTGTGCGGCGCTCGGATATTCGCTCGAATCCGGCATCCCGTATGAAATGGCGTTCGTGCGGAATCACTATGTCGGACGCAGTTTTCTTCAGCCGTCGCAGTTGATCCGTGATTTCAACGTGCGCGTTAAGCTGAACCTGATCGCGGATCTGGTGAAGGGGAAGCGCGTGGTGATTGTGGATGATTCCATTGTGCGGGGCACCACCTGCAAATCGCGCGTCAATAATTTGAAAGAGGCCGGGGCCAAGGAAGTACACGTGCTGGTAAGCTGCCCGCCGCATACTAATCCATGCGTTTACGGCATTGATTTTCCGGATCGCAGCAAGCTGATGGCGGCCAATTATTCGTTGGATGAAATCCGCCGTTATTTGAATGCGGATTCGCTGGGTTACCTGTCACAAGACGGAATGGTCAAAGCTACTGGTCTGCCGAAGAAGTCGTTTTGCCTGGCCTGTTATGACGGGGTGTATCCCGTGCCGTATGATCCGCTGGTGGACAAGCATGTCATGGAACGCCGCCGTTCCCGCGTCGAGAGCCTCGGCGAAGCCCTGGCCAAAGAAGAACGGCAACCCAAGCTGCTCTAAGGCAGTTGGGGCATAATTCCACGGTTCGCAGTCCGAACGCATTTTAAATTCATGAAACAGAAAGCATACGCCCGCGCTGGCGTGGATATCGATTTAGGCAACAAAGTTAAAGCGACCTTGCCGCAATTGCTGGCCTCGACGCATCGTCCCGAAGTGCTTGGGAAAGTGGGCGGTTTCGGCGGGCTTTTTGCGCTGAATACGCGCAAATACAAGCAGCCGGTGCTGGTTTCCAGCGTGGATGGAGTGGGAACCAAATTGAAGATCGCTTTCGCGATGAACCGCCACGACACGATTGGCGAGGATTTGGTCAATCATTGCGTGAACGATATTGCGGTACTTGGAGCGGAACCGTTGTTCTTTCTGGATTATTTAGGCACGGGCAAACTGGAGCCGCACGTTTTCACGGAAATTATCAAAGGCTTTGCCCGCGGCTGTGCGAAGAGCGGTTGCGCTCTGGTAGGCGGTGAAACAGCGCAAATGCCAGGGTTTTATCAGGCCGGTGAATACGATGTCAGCGGCACGATTGTCGGCGTGGTGGACAAGTCCCGCATGCTGGATGGTAAGACCATTAAAAAGGGCGATGTGGTGATTGGGGTGGTTTCCAGCGGGTTGCATACCAATGGTTATTCACTGGCCCGGAAGATTTTCTTTGAACAACTGAAGCTGAAGCCGACGAGCCGTGTGGCAGAACTGGGCAACACGATTGGCGACGAAATGCTGAAAGTTCATATCAGCTATGGACCATTGGTGCAGGCGTTGCTGAAGAAATTTAATCGCGAAGGCAAGCCCCGGGTGGTCAAAGGCATTGCTCACATTACCGGTGGCGGTTTCGTGGACAATATTCCCCGCGTATTGCCGGATAAATGCGACGTCATTATCCGCAAAGGCTCATGGGAGATGCTGCCGCTGTTCCAGATGATTCAGGCCAAAGGCGGCGTGCCGGAAGAAGAGTTATATCAGGTTTTCAACATGGGCATTGGGATGACGTTCATCGTTGCGGCTGATGAAGCAAAGGCAGTGCTGAAGACGATTCACGCGCAAAAACATCCCGCCTGGGTAATTGGCGAAGTGGTCAAAGGCACGGGCGAAGCGAAGGTGATTTGAACCTGTCGGTATATGCGCCAATAAAGGCGCTGATTTATTTATAACGAAAACAGGGGAACGATTAAGTTCCCCTGTTTGGTTTTGGGAAATCGATCTGGATTTTCTAGCCGCCCAACTGCAAGCGGGCATCTTCCTTGAGCAAGGTATCCAGATTGCTCCAGCGCGTTTCATTCATGGAGTTAAACGCGTTCATGTAAGTCGCTACGACTTCGTGAGGGTATTTGGCCAGTAAAGCTTCGATGGCGGATTTGAGTTTCGCGTCGTCGATGGTTTCCGGCAGGCTTTCCACCACGCCTTCCTTATGGGTGATTCCCAGAGCGTCCAGGAAATCGGTCAGCATGGATTGATATTTCTTCATCAACCAGCCCCGGATCAAGGTGCCGGCGGCCAGTTCCATGGCCGGACGCGACAGCACGGCCAGCATCGTTTCATGACGTTGGGTGCGGGGCTGGCGCTCAAGGAATACCGGCCGCATTTTGCGGGATTCAGCCACGGCGGTTAAGGTGGCGCGATATAAGCCTTTATCCGATTCGTAAGCGTAGTTGAGAATATCGGCACCCAGGGCGGGCGACATAAAGCCGAGAAGTTCGTGCGAAGTCAGCATGTTTTAAAGCAGGATCAATAGTTTCTTCAGTTTTTCAATTCGTGACAAATTTCTGCCACCATTCAACCGACAGTAATGACGGAAATCTTACGCTTGTCCGCTATCTGACGACAAGCGTCCTCCTCAAGTATTAAGGTTTTTTTTGATTCGAGGGCCAACACGGAAATTTGAGCCTGAGCACAGGTTTCGAGGGTTTGCGGCCCAATACACGGGATATCGAAACGCAGGTCGTGCTTTTCCTTGGCTACTTTGACGGCGACGCCCCCGCCATTCTTGCCCGCCAGTTCGCCGCCCCGGGCCAGGCATTTATCGGTGCCTTCAAACCCTTCGACGGCCAACACTGTGCCCCCTTTAACGACTACCGTCTGGCCGATTTCCAGGCGCGAAACCTCTTTGGCAATCCGATAACCGAATTCCACATCCGCAGACTGTTCTGCGCTGAGAGCAGGACCCAGGGTAAACCCTTTGGATGGCATCAGGGGGCTTAGCCACGGGATGGCATCGATAAGTTCAATGCCGTCCTTCTTCAATTCATCGGCGATGCCGCCGAAGATGGTGTGTGCATTCTTTTCCTTCAAGCGAAAGAGCAGGGCCATGGCCCGCAGGTCCGGGCGTAAATCGAACAGGTTTTTCGG
>JBEHZA010000217.1:0-8188 GCA_048497895.1 Verrucomicrobiota bacterium | reverse complement strand
CGTTTCCGAGGACAAGCTCGGTGGCGACATGGGCAAGCCGGTCGATTATGCAATGTTCAGCATTTTGAGCACTGCCGCTGTGGAACTAGGGTCCGCATCAGCGGCTGCCGCCGCCGGAGATGCAGGATTCGCCTCTGCCGCTGCCGGAGGTGCTCCCGGCGCTGGTGGTGCAGCCGGCGCACTGGCATCAGTCGCGGCTTCCGTTGCCGCTGGCTTAGGAGCTTTCTCCTTTTTTTTGCTGACCACCGGAAGCGACTTCTCCTCTTCCTTTGAGCCGCAACCTGTTACACCTGCGGTTAAGCAGGCTCCCGTCAGAACCACCATGAAAGTTTTCGTTATGCTTTCCAATCGAATCCCTAATTCACATTTCATCATATTCCGGAGGTTTCCTCACTTAACTGGCTGATTTGCACGAATGTATTAAAGTTTTGCGCCTATTTCTATAGGCATTTTGGGTGGCACATTCATGATTCCCGATACTCATTACCCTTAAATGGCCCGTTTATATCAGAAAGTCTTACCCAAAATCCCAACCCTCAAGCCCCAATCTGAATGGCGTTGCCAGCAACGGCCATAAATCGGGTTACACAGGGTAATTGTTCCGCAAATGGGTTCTGACACAAAATATCCAAAAAATAAATAACCCGTCGATCCTCCCTTCACAAATGGTCCATGGAAGTGATTGAAAACAACCAACGCCAAACCAACCGGCGCGCGTCACCCAAATCAATATCTGGAAGGACGAGTTCCACGAGTCCCTGGATTCGCCTCAAGTCCCCTCATCGCTTAACCCGTCCTTTCAGGAACCAGCAGCTTTACGCTTTAAGCAGCTCTCGACATCAGCCTCCGCATCAAAAAACATCTTCTGCCATTTCCTGTCCATCAACCTCATTCGCGCACCGTCGCTACGAAAATAAAACCCGCACGCCGCTCAAATCGTTTGCGTTACGCGAAAAATTCCTCCAGCATTTGTTGCCCATGAAATGTGAACGCTGGTGGCGAATTATTCCGGTCGCCCTGATTATGTACACGATTTCGTACGTCGATCGTACGAACGTGTCCCTCGCCCTTGATCCCAAAATCTCGACCATGATGAAGGATCTTCTCATGGATGACCGTTTGAAAGGCCAGGCCGCCGGTATTTTCTTCTTCGGTTATGTGATGTTGCAGATTCCGGGTGGCTATCTGGCCAACCATTGGAGCGCCAAAAAACTCGTCAGCATTTTACTGGTGGCCTGGGGTATTTGTGCTGTGGGTTGCGGCCTTGCCTCCACCTACATTCAATTTTCCGCCATGCGCTTTCTGCTCGGCGTAGCGGAAAGCGGTGTTTTTCCCGCCACTTTGGTATTACTGGCCAATTGGTTTCCCCGTCAGGAGCGGGCGCGCGCCAATGCTTATTGGAACCTTTGCCAACCCATCGCCGTAGCCGTTTCCGCCCCTCTGACCGGCTGGATGATCGGCACCTGGGGTTGGAAAAAAATGATCATTATTGAGGGTGCTCTGCCATTTCTCTGGCTCCCCATCTGGCTCTACTTCATCAGCGACCATCCCCGCGAAGCCAAATGGATTTCCCCGGAGGAACGCGATTACCTCGAAACTTCGTTGAAACGCGAAGCTGCCGAACTGCAACCCGTCAAAAAAGCGCCCATCTGGGAAGCCTTTCTGCAACCAACCGTTTTCGTCATGCTCGGCATTTACTTTTTGCACAACTGCGCCGCGTACGGCTGCATGACTTTTCTTACCGAAGGACTTCGCAGCCAGACCAGCAATCCCTCTGGTCTGGAATACGGCATCCTGTTCGCCATCCCTTACGTCGTTACCGCCATCCTTATGGTCGTGAACTCCTGGCATTCGGATAAAACTCACGAGCGCCGCGGTCACGCCGCTATCGCTTACGCCGTCAGCGGCCTTTGCCTCATCGCTAGTGTCTCGTTGAAAGGCTACTCGTTCTGGCTTTCGTATGCCCTGCTTTGTTTTGCCATTCCGGGCCCGTTCGTCGCCATGGCTCCGTTCTGGGCCATCCCGGCAGAAACCTTGCCCCGCAGCGTCATGGGCTCCGTCATGGGGCTGGTCAATGCCATCGGCAACCTCGGTGGCTTTCTCGGTCCTTTCATTGTGGGCGCTTTGAAGAAACAAACCGGAACGGTTGTTATTCCCTTCGGAGTTCTCGGGGCCGGCATGTTGCTTGCCGCGATTCTCTGCTTTTTGCTGCCCAAACCCGCTCGCGCCGTCGAAACTTCATCCTGATCAATTTTAAGGAAGGACGAGTTCCACGAGTCCCTGAACTGGCCCTAAGCCTTCCGGAGGCCTGCACTTCTAGATTTTGGGCGACACGCTCCAATTCCAGTTCTATTCCCTACTCTCCACCCGCCGCCTCATCCACCGTCCGTTCAGAAAGGCGCGATTCCTGCATCTCTTCGCGCAACGCCTTTAACTTTTCCGTATCCCCAAACCACACCACCACCCCGCACCGCGTGCACATCTTCGCCCGCGTCTCAATATTACTGTCCTTCAGCGTCCAGAACTTCGTTTTCTTCGGCACAAAATAATTCCGCCCCGTTCCCTGCACCCGCCCCTCGATTAACTCATCGTGATGGCACACCGGACAGAACGTTTGCACCTTTTGCAAATCCTTATCACTCGGATGCACCTGCATTACCGCATCCAGATCCTCTTTCCAGAACCGCGTCGAATCCCCCACCTTCCGAAAGGTAATCTTTCCATCCCGCATCCACCGGTAAATGGTCGGCTCCCCAATCTCCAGATATTCGGCCGCTTCTTTAATTGAATACCACTTCGGAGGAGTTGTCGGTGTTGTGCTCATAAAGTTTCAAGACGATGCTGGAATTATCAAATACTATCAAAAGCAGCCAAAAACAATCGGAAAAGCAAAAATAAAACCGATAAAAGCCTATAAAAATTCCACTAATCATTCATTAGTAATGTGATACAGAAGAAAATAAATTTTCAACCAATTGTTGACAAATGATAGTTAATGATAGTATATAAAAACCATCACCAGCCGATAACGGAGGGCTCCAGCCATGAGGAACCAAACCAATCACGGGTCTGCCACACCCGCTCATCGAACCCAAAGAAGCCATCGCTTCCCTCTTTGCCAACGCCTCTCACTAATCGTTTCCGCCCGGCAACGCATCGCTCATTTTGTTCGCTCGCGAACCTTTAACGCAAATACCAGCTTCACGCAGGGAGCATCGCACTGGAAATACACTGCGGGCAACTTTCGACGCCGTTGGACCGCGTCGGCAGGTTGCCAGAGCAGTCTTCAAGTCCACTACCGAATCAAACCCCAAGGAGGTAAAACGCCGCCTCCAGTGCGCTCCCTGCGTCTCTTTGTCCGTTTCCAAACCGCGCAGTTCTCCGTCCCCTTTACCCCGCCGACTTGCTCTCCCTCAACCACGTCAACACTCCGTTGCGTAATTGTTCACGCTCTCCAGACTTAATGCCCTTCGGATCGAAGCGATACCGGTAGTGCAACCGTAACAACTCCAGCAACGGCTTGACGGAAACATTCGGCACCTTCTCCAATCGTCGGAACCACACCGTCAACGCCTCACCCGGATAACGCTCCAATCCCAGCTCCTGCAATCGCTTCTCCGCTAAATAAAGCTCCGAATCCAGTCCCGGCCAGTGAATCGGCTTTTTGGTCGTTTTATCGCCCGCCTTGGAGCGTGAAAATTTTCGTTTAAACACCAGCCGCCACATCATGTAACCGATCATCGGCACCAGAATCCAAACCAGATACGTCCGGTAATCCCCTTTCTCTCCCAGCCAACGCCATTTGGAAAATTCAAACCAGGCCCGCGAACTGATGTCCGTCAACGGCTCGAACAGCGAAGCGTTCTTCTCCTCCTGATTGCTCCAATCCGCCGGGGTCGTGTCAAAATCCTTCCACGTCTTCTCCTTTTCATCGAAATAAATGCACCACGCATGCGCATGCCGTCCCCGGATCACGTAACGCTTGCGGAACGATTCTTTTTCCTGCACGGAATAACCATTCGCATAACGGGCCGCAATGCCCGCCCGCCGCAAAATCAACACCGTCGCTGTGCCAAAATATTCGCAATGTCCGGCGCGTGTTTTCAGCAGAAATTTGCTGATCGGCGTCGATTCCCCGTTGTTCGCCAGTGCGTTTCCCGTCAGATACGTCGTATAGGTAAAATTGTTATTAAAGAAATCCGCCACCGCTCTCAACTTTTGCTCCACCGTGGCGAGCTGTTGCAATTTCATCTCCTTGATCACCTGATCCAGCGCCGGCTTTTCCCGTTCCGGCACCCCGTGATAATCAATATCCTCTGGCGGTTTATCAAAAGTCCGCCCCGGAGAATAGCTCATGCGCACTCCCACCAGCCCCGGTCCCTCTTGTGCCCGCACCGCTCCGAACCGGTTGGTTTTCACCGCTGCCACCGGCAGATTTCCCAGTTCATATGTCCCTGTGGGAACCGGCAGAATCAGCCGTCCTTTCTGCAAATAAGCATAGAGATTGATTTCCTGCTTCGGCTCCTTCGGGGGCATGATCGACCAGGTAGTCGTATCATTATCCACCACCAGATCAGTAAAACTGCGTTCGGGAATATACCAGAGCGTTTGCTCAAACACATTGTAACTCGAATCCCGGATTAACGGCGGCGGCTCTCCCTTTGCTTCCAACCGGAAAATCACCTGTCCGGATTGCTTCACGCGGCCAATCCGGCCAATCGCCGTCCGGCTTTCGCCCGCATTGGAATCGCCCCGCATCATCTTCGCGATCCACTCACTCACCGTTCCCTCTACCGATGCTTGCAGCGCATTCAACCGGCTATGCCCAAAATGACCGGCCTTGACCACCAGGATTAACGTCACCAGCCATGCCAGAGCGGAAAACCTCCGCGACCGCGCAAACCACAACGCCCATCCCACCAGCACCGAAAACCCGATGTAAAACCAGATCGTACGATTGTTCGCCGCGCTGGCTCCCATCAACGTAATCGCAAAATAGGCCGGCAGGATATTGATCGCGATAACCTCCGCCCGGGGATGCTCCTTGTGATACTTCCGCACGTACCACGAAAACGCCGTCATCGGAATGCGGTCCGCCGTGCCAAACGCCTGAGCCAACGCCATCGGGAAAAGCGCCATTGGCAGCCATTGAAACCAGATGTAGGCCGTCTGCACCGCTTCCGCCGCGCTTACGTTTTTGGCGCGCGCACCATGATCAACTCCGCGCAGAAACTCCATCAATTCATTGGTCGTATCCCGCGAAATATAACAATAAGCCCCTGCTCCTAAAACCAGCAGCACACACAAATCGAATACCCGGTTATAATCCGTCTCCGAGAAATCCAATCGCCATTTAAAAATGTGCGACAACTCGAAGCACACCGCCATCCCCATGGCCAGCCAGATAATGCCCGTCTCCCAGCCCCAGAACAGCAGCGCTCCTGCCATCAATAAGGGTGAAATTCTCATAGCGCCAGCAATGCCTCCGCTACTTTGCCCACTTCCAGCACGTGAAAGTTTTCCGGCTCATGGCTCATCGGCCCGGGTTCCAGCTTCTCCGTCGAACCGCGTTCGATGATGACAAATACCAGCAACGGCACCCCCAGTAATCTCAAACGTTCAATGAGCCGCTGCCGGTTCATATCCCAGGCCAGCAGGATGCAAATGCAACCACTCACTACCGAGGCGTGTTCGACCACTGCGTTCTCCAGCAGGCTGAACGGTTTGTCCAGGCACACATTGACCGAAGCCAGAATCTCCAGCATCTGATCCGTATGCGCCAGTCCGCGGCCCGCCGTAAAGCAATATGCCTTCGGCCCCACAAACATCAAGTCCAGCAAAGATTCATGCGCCTGAATCGTGCACGCAAACGACGCCGCGACCGAAACCGCTTCTTCAAATAAATCGCTGTAAGCAATCTCGCTGAACGTATCCAGAATCAGTGCGTGCCGCACAAAAAACTCATCCTGAAACTCCTTCACAATCGGCCGCCCCATCTTCGCCCAGCTTTTCCAGTGAATATGCTTCCGCGGATCACCCGGCCGATAATCCCGCAGGGAAATAAACTCCTCCGATTCCCCAATCGCCGCCGCCATCGCCACTCCGCCTTGTTGATATTTCATCGCTCCCGGCAAGGCAAAACGGGGAATCGCATAACGGTTCGGCAGAATCAGCACGGATTCCGGCAACGGCTGATTCACCGTCACGCAATACAATCCGAATGGATCAGGGCACAGCATGGATACCCCTGTGAAATGCAGGATTCCCCGGCGCAACGGCTTTAATTGCACATCCACTTCCGCCTCCCCTTGCGGCGGAATGTTGGGGGTCATCTGCTCCTTCACTTCGCCCCGCTCATTTTTTTCCAACAGCCACATCCACCGGTAATAGGCATAATGCCGATCCAGCCAATTCCGTTTCTCCTCGCCTGGCTCGCGTGCCCGGCTGAATTCTTCAAAGGACGGACGCGGATCTGCCAGCTCATCCAGCATCAATAAACCGCGCATGTGCCGCTTCGTCCGGTTGCGAATCCGCACCCGGTAATTCAACATGACTCCGGGCGACCCTAAGCGTGGCAGCACCCGTTGCACCGCGAATTGCGGGCGGGCAATCCGGCTTAACAACATCGCCGTAAACAGTAATGCGAGCAGGAAAGTGAAGGCCTGATAAGCCATCGATAGATTCGTATCCACCCCCAGCAACAACGCGGATAACGTCCCCACCAAAACCAGCATGCCCGCCCGCGTGAAACGCCGGCGGAACTTATGCTTCATCCCGTAGTACGACCGGTAATTACGATACAAGTACCGCTGAAACCACGTCGGAGGCTTTCCCTCTGCTGGTGCGGCCTTCATAACATTAACTCACGTCGGAACCGGCACTTTCTTCACAACTTCTTCCACCACGCTGCGCGCGGTCAAACCTGAAAAACGCGCCTGCGGCTCCATTACCATACGGTGCGCAATCACGGGCACCGAGAGTTCATGAATATGTTCCGGCGTTACAAAATCCATGCCGTCGAACAACGCCATTGCCTGCGCCGCTTTCATCAACGACAACGAAGCCCGTGGGCTGGCTCCCAATTGCACTCCTTGCGCCGTCCGCGTGGCGGAAGTCAGATCCACAATGTAACGCTTCAACTCCTCACTCACCCGCACCTCCGTCACTGCTCGCTTCAATTCCAAAACTTCCGCCACCGTCGCACACGGCGACAATGAATCAATCGGGTGCTGCTTCTCTTGCGCGGATAGGATCGCCACTTCTTCTTCCGCGCTCACATAACCGAGCGTGAATTCCAGCGCGAACCGGTCCATCTGCGCCTCCGGCAACGGATACGTTCCCCGGAATTCCACCGGATTTTGTGTCGCAATCACGAAGAATAAATCCGCCAGCGCCCGCCGTTCCCCTTCCACACTCACCTGCCCCTCACCCATCGCTTCCAGCAACGCTGACTGCGTCCGGGGCGATGCCCGGTTGATTTCATCCGCCAGAATAATATTCGCGAAGATCGGCCCCTCATGAAACGCAAAGAGCTGATCGCGTTGATTAAAAATGGAAACGCCTAAAATATCGGACGGCAGTAAATCCGGCGTAAATTGAATGCGCTTGAATTGCACGTCGATTGATTTCGCCAGCACTTTCGCCAGCGTCGTCTTTCCCGTACCCGGATAATCCTCCAGCAACACATGCCCGCCGCTTGCAAAAGCGGCTAGCAATTTCCGGATGGCCGTCGTCTGGCCTTTCATCACCTTTTCGATGTTGGTGGAAATCTTTCTGAACGTGTCCCGAGCCGCTGACAAGCTTGAAGTAGTCATGCAATCCCTGACTGTTGCTCTTTGATAAATTTGACCGTTGCCAATGACATTAGTTTCCTTTTTTCCCGTGAAAATAGACGTTTAATTGAGCGAGTGACCCCGGCGCGTCACTTTTTACCGCACAGAAATCCGCCCATTGCCCCACAGCTAATGAAGATTTAAACCCCATCAAACGGCAAGGTTGCACAGAAAGATGATCCCACACCTCCTGCCAGGGCCGCCTCAACATTTCCGCCGCTCGCATGACTCCCTGCACCGGGCTCAACGCCGAGCCCGCAAAATTCGTCTTCCCCGGTTGACGCACGATCAAATCCTCGCCCACCTCCACCTCCAACCGCCCAATCCGATAACGCCCTGGTGTCGCTCCCGCTGCC
>JBEHZA010000216.1:0-8202 GCA_048497895.1 Verrucomicrobiota bacterium | reverse complement strand
CGACCGGAATATTCAGCTTTTCTGCAAAGAATTGAGCGGTGTACGGCATCAGCGAGGCACCGCCCGCCAAATACAACCGTTGAGGAGCCGCCCCACCTCGCTGGCCGCGGTAAAACTGGATCGTCTGATTCATCTGGATATGCAGACGAGTCATCACCTGGCGGGCAATTTTGGAAATTTGCGCCTGATAAGGATTATCCGGCTCTTCGTAAGCGCCGCCTAAACTGACAAATCCCTGGCTGATTTTAATCTGGTCCGCTTCCGGAAACGAAAGCCGGGATTCAGCAGCGAAATCCTGCGTGATAGCATTGGCGCCGATGTTAATGCTGCGGGAAAACACCTTGCCCTTTTCAAAGAAAAGGAGGTTGCTGGTTTTCGCTCCGATGTCCAACAACATCGTGCAGCCTTCTTCATCACCGTAATTGAAACGAAAGGCATTGCAGAGCGCCGCCGGGGAGGCATCCACCAGTTGCAGATTCAAACCTGCCGCATCGGCTGTGGCAAACAAACCCTCGACCACATCCGCCTTGATGGCTACGAGCAAAACTTCCAGTTCACTCGTCGCAGTGGTGCCCAGGATTTGATAATCCCAAACCACTTCTTCCAAGGGGAAAGGCACGTTCTGCTGGGCCTCGTATTGGATGATTTGAGTAACTTTGGCCGTATCAACCGGGGGAAGTTTGACAAACTTGGAAAAAACATTAAAGCCCGCCGCGCAAATGTTGATGTTGCGGGAGGTAAATCCCTTTTCCGCGATCAATTCCTGAATCGCTTTCAGCAGGGCAGCGGCGCGCGTAGAATCCTGAGATCCCTCAAGCCCCAACGTTTTGGTCCCGTAGCGCAGGAGGCGCAGGGAGCCAGCTTCGTTCGGCTCGAACTCTACGATTTTGAGGGTTCCCGCCCCAAAATCGCCACATAAAAATGACTTCGATTTGAGCATCTATCTTTTCTGACCCATGACCGCTTGCAAAACTGAACCGACAACAGGCGCGTTTCCCAGTTGAGCGCAATAGTGAAAGTTGAGGCTGCTGGTTACTGGAAAACCACTTAGCGGTCAAACATAAAATCGAAAAACCTGAATATATTGACTGCTAAAACCGTCCAATTTGATTGCCTGTTCACCCAGTTTTACCCTGCACAGTACGAGTTACAACGAAAGAGTTGAAAAACTTGTGGGCCGATGCAGGTAACATTCCTGTTTCACGCAGAAATGTCAATCCGCAATCAAACCCGGCCTCGAAAATACGCCAGCGTCTTTTCCAGCCCTTCAGCCAACGGGACTTTCGGTTCCCACTTGAGCACCTTCTTCGCGCGGGTAATATCCGGTTTGCGCTGTTTGGGGTCATCCTGCGGTAAAGGACGATGGACTACTTTGCTTTTAGAGCCGGTCAAGCGGATGATTTCTTCCGCAAACTGAAGCATCGTCATCTCGTGCGGATTCCCGATATTTACCGGCAACGGGGTATCACTCATCATCAAACGGTAAATTCCCTCGATCAAGTCCGAACAGTAACAGAAACTGCGCGTCTGCTTGCCTTCACCAAAAATGGTGATGGGCTTGTTTTTAAGCGCCTGGCTGATGAAAGCCGGCACCACCCGCCCATCGTTCAATCGCATCCGCGGACCATAGGTATTGAAAATCCGCACGATGCGGGTCTCCACACCATGTTCGCGATGGTAAGCCATGGTCATAGCCTCGGCGAAGCGCTTGGCTTCGTCATAACAGCCGCGCGGGCCAATGGTATTGACGTTGCCCCAATATTCCTCGGTCTGCGGATGAACCAGTGGATCACCGTAAATCTCGGAGGTGGAAGCGATCAGGAAACGCGCTCCCTTATACTTGGCCAACCCCAGCGCCTTGTGCGTGCCCAACGACCCTACTTTGAGGGTCTGAATAGGGATCTCCAGATAATCAATCGGACTGGCTGGTGAGGCAAAATGCCAGACGTAATCCACCGGCCCTTGTAGAAAAATAAATTCCGTAACGTCCTGCTGGATGAACTTGAAATTCGGATTCCCACCCAGGTGAGAAATGTTATCCACGCTGCCCGTGATCAAGTTATCAATCACGATGACCTTGTGCCCTCGAGAGAGCAGCAAATCGGTCAAATGTGAGCCAAGGAAACCCGCGCCTCCCGTAACGACGGAGGTTGGTTGAGAACTTTTTTTGAGACGTTTTTTCTTTTCGGGCATAATCATTGGTCGCTTAAGGGAAACGCCCGACGCCGTTATGGCAATGAAAATCGTCGGCGGAAGCTATTTTGCTCCCGTCCCCATCAGCACTACCGGTATCGTCCGAAGAAGAATCTTAAAGTCAAGCCACAAGGACCAATTATCGATGTACTCCAGGTCCAACCGCACCCAATCTTTGAAGTCAGTCACATTGCTGCGCCCGCTGATCTGCCAGAGGCAGGTTAACCCCGGTTTGACACTTAACCGGCGGCGGTGAGCTAAATCATCAAAGCGCTGCACTTCATCGACCGGCAAAGGCCGGGGACCGACGAGGCTCATTTCCAGGCGCAATACGTTCCAAAGCTGTGGCAACTCATCAATGCTATATCGGCGCAACACCCGTCCAATAGGGGTCACCCGGGGATCGTTAGTAACCTTGAAGACGGGGCCACTCATCTCGTTCATCGCGGCCAGCTCGGCTTTTTGTTGTTCCGCATCCGTGCTCATCGATCGGAACTTGTACATGGTGAACGGCTTACCATTCAAACCACTGCGCTGTTGCTTAAAGAAAATGGGGCCACTGGAAGTCCTTTTAATCAACAAAGCGATAATCAGCATCGGCAACGCGACAATGACCAGCAAGAGAAAGGCACCAACAACGTCGATAAACAGCTTGGCAATAACTTGCCAGGAGGCTTCCGGAACAGACCGAAATACCAACATAGGCCGGCCATAAAACTCATCCAGCGTCGTTTGCGAGATTTGCGTTTTGAAAAAATCCGCCAGGAGCCAGACTTCGACACCTTCCAGTTCACAAAGTTGAATGGCCTTTTCAATTTTGCCGAAATAGGTGTGTTTGACACTCAACATTACCCCATTTGCCGAGTGTTCGTGCAGTAAATCGGCCAGAGATTCGACAGGAGATTCATTTAGATTCATGCAAGCCACGATCTCGTAGCCACCTTCTGATTTGGCCTTCATCTCCGCGATTACCCGGGCAGTGTCCTCGGGGGTGCCAACCACAATCAACCGCTTATTTAACTGAGCGGCACCCAATTCGGTCCTCCCCCAACGTTGAATGATTTCCTCCTTAGCCAATACCAATAAAAAGCTAATTCCGCCAAAAAGAATAATCACCGAGCGCGCCAACTGCATGCGCAGCAAAAACATGATTAAAATGACCCCAATAACGGAAATTGCGGATGCTCTCAATAGTTGCCAGGCAGTCCTCCAACGGGAAGCAATTAAAGGCCGGTTATAGAACCCTTGCGATTCCAGGATAAACGGCGTGAATGGCACAATGACAAGGTACAGGGAATAGTAATGCGGAAAGGATTCAATGGGGTCTGCTTGCGGAAACCAGGGATTCGGCCATTGAGAGCGCAACCAATGAGCCAGCCAAAAGCCGAGCACAAACAGGCAGATATCCAAAACTTCATGGATTCGCGCTCGAATTTGTCTTTGGCGGCGTAACATTTCAGTAATCGCAAGACTTTACTCAAACGGCTTTCGTCAGAGCAAAATCCGCATCGTATATATGCAAGACTGACGCATAAAACTACCCTTAGCGCAAGGCGGTTTGCTGGAAAACGGACGTCTCATCCGTCCCGAGGGCCACTTGAAACTCCGGCGCGGCCGCAGCAATAAACCGTTCCAGACGTTGGAAAGCAGCGTCTTCATCTTCCGGCAGGCAAGCCGTAAAGCAGCTCACATAAGCCCACCGTTCCAATACCCCCGTGCGCAGCAGTTCCTTCCCCATGGACCACATCCGGGCCCGATCATCGGCAGTTACCTTGCCATCAGCCACATACCAATAGACATAGAGCCCGCGCAAGGGAATCTTTTGCCCCGTAGGCGTTTGGGTAAATCCAGCGGTTACCATTTTCCGGACCGGCATACGATGAGGAACGGGTAACGGCATGGCGACGGAGGTGATTTTCGTCCGGTCCAGATTGATCTCCCACCCCTGCCCTTTGAGGCAAATTTCCGGACGATGCAAGCTGGTGCGATCCGTTCCCATTAAAACCGCCGTTAGCAAAATTGACGAACCATCGGGTGCCTGATAAGCCCGCTTCGCAATTGTCGTGTCACGGGGCAATGATCCCTTTTCGATGGAGGCATCCGCTTCCACCGATTTGAAATCCAATACTTTCTCCGGCAAATCCACCCGTAAAGTCCCCGGACTCTCCCCCGGACTGACCTTAAGCCCGGGTTTACCCAAATGTTGCCGGCCTTTCATCACCAAAATCAAACTGCCGGTCCCGAAAATCAGGGCCAGAGCAATACCGAAGATGATCCATTTACGGCGGTTCATGACGCTTTGACCTCCGGTTGACCATTTACAGGCTTTTCCCGCAACCAATGTCCCAGCGCGAACACGCAAACGAAGGCGATTCCGTAAGTGACAAATCCAAGGTTTTGCTCGATTGCCGTTGCTTGTTTCTCGCCAAAAGCCTCCGCCACCACAATGACTCCGGTAATCCGCACCACATTGCCGAAGATGGCCAAAGGAACCGCCACGAACAGCATGAGTAATTTTTTCCACCACGTTTTAAAAATGACGAAGCCGTAAATGGTCGTCAGCGCCGTCAACGAAATCAAACTGCGCAGTCCGCTACAGGCCGGAGCCACATCAAATTGAAAAGTATGTTTGGCATCAAAAATCAGCGCCCCTTCCCGAATAACATTGATACCAAGCCCTCCGGCGCTAATGGTCACGGCCAATTTGGCGGCCATAATTCGCAGTGGATGCGAGATACTTTCAGCAAGCGAGCCGATCGGAATGCAAAAGGCCAACAGGAAGAAGGGAAAAAAACTCGCCTTCAACCAGGCCCGGCCCCACGCCAACCCCATAAGACTGTAGATGCCACCGAAAAAGGCGACGATGGAAATCCGGGGTTGCTGCACTACATACCCGATCACGTGCAAAAACAAGGCCAGCGCCAGTAACAACAATGACGGCCACCACACACGTTTTTGCGTAGCCAGCAATTCGTCCCGTTTCCACCAGAATAAGGCCAACACCACAAACGGAATGAAAACGCCGTGCAACTCTTCATTGGAATTGGCGCGGTAGGCATTGAGCATCCAAAGCGGCAACGAAGCCGTATCCACATAACCAAAGGTGGAATTCCCTAGAAATTGAAACAAGATCAGCCACGCTACCAGCAAACCAAAAAACAGCGGCTTATCCGGAAGCCGCCGCCAATAACCCGGAGCGTCCTGGAAAAACTCTTCCAGCAAACTGAGTTCTGCTTTGTTTTCGGTTTCGGCCATGTTACGCGTCGCTAATCTGACACACCCAGGGTGCGCCTGCTCAATTAAAATGCTGCTGTAAAATACCCTGCCTCCCGGATGGTTTCAATTGTCGCGCTCTGGCCTTGGCTGGAAAGCCCGACCGCTCAAACCATCCCAAATCAAATAAAACAGAAACAGTGAATTGTATTTTAGATAGCGCCCCAGCAAACGCCGCGGTTCGGAACACAACCGATAGACCCAGGTTAAACCGAGACGTTGCATCCAACCCGGCGCATCCGGCTTGGTGCCAGCGTTGACATCGAAGGCGAAGCCAACAGCCAGCAAAATTCCGCGCGCAATCCGGCTCCGGTTCCGTTGAATCCAATCCTGTTGTTTCGGCGTTCCCAACCCCACCCAGATGAAATCAGGTGACAGCCGGTTAATTTCATCGATGATTTCAAACTCGGCTTCCGGCTTAAAATAGCCGTGGTGAGAACCCACAATGCGCACAGCCGGATTTTGCGTCCGGAATACGGCCTCCAGCCGGCGCAGACATTCTTCTGATCCGCCAAGAAAATAATGGGTGGTGGCCGTGTTCCCCTGCAACACGGCGTGCCGCATGAAGGCAGGACCATAAACGCGATCTTTGAGACCGGCTCCGCAGGCATTGAGGCACCAGATCAATGGCATGCCATCCGGCACAAAGAAATCGGTCTCCCGGGTCAGCTCTCTAAAGGCTGGATCGTGCCGACGCAAGGTCACGATATGGGTATTGGTAAAATCGATCGAGACCACTCCGGGATTGCGGGCCCGGTTCTCACAGTGCGAAGTCAACTCAGCATAAGAGGTCAGCAGCAGCGGCGTGCCAAGCACGTAGCCGATCCGTTTCCCGGCCTCAGCAGAGGACGTCGGGCTAAGATTCGCATTCATCCAGCAATCCGGCCCGGCGGCAACAAGCCACCAGGTTAAACGGTCCGCACCATCCGCTCCAGAATTCGTTCCAGAGACCACTCCTGTTTCCAATTCGGGTAATGACTCTTTAATCGGGAGAGATCACTGATGTAGCAAATGTGGTCACCTTTGCGCGCCTGCTCCAAATACTCATATTGCACTTTCGTGCCGAGCAAACCTTCGATCATTTCAATGCACTCGAGAATCGAGGCGCTGTTGGCCCGACCGCCGCCTAAATTATAAACTTCACCGGGGCGCGGACTCGCGGCGAAGGCGGAAAAAGCCGACAGCACGTCTTCGCTGTGAATCTGGTCCCGCACCTGTTTGCCTTTGTAGCCGAAAATGGAATATTTCTGCCCCGCCTTGGCGACTTTAACGAGATAAGACAGAAAACCGTGGAGTTGCACGCCAGAATGATGCTCGCCCGTGAGGCAACCCCCACGAAACACGCCGACATTCATATTGAAATACTTGCCGTATTCCTGCGCCAACACGTCGGCCGCCGTCTTGCTGGCGCCAAACAAACTATGCAAGGTCCGGTCTATCCGACAATCCTCGCGCACGCCATGATAATCCTCCGCGTTGGCATAATCCCAACGCTTGGGCAGTTCCTTCAGTGGAATCTCGTTCGGGGCATCACCATACACCTTGTTGGTGGACATGAAAATGAAGACGGCCTCGGCATTGCTCTGACGAGTGGCTTCCAGCAGATTCAACGTGCCCACTGCATTGACGTCAAAATCATCGAAAGGAATATCGCGCGCCTTATCGTGGGACGGCTGAGCAGCGCAGTGAATAATCATGTCAAATTTCTCGGCCTTGAACAGGTCGAGGATTTTTTGCCGATCCCGGATATCAAGACTGTGATGGTCGAAGTGTTTGGTCGATTTGCGCAAACGCTCCAAATTCCACAACGTATCTCCACCTGGTCCAAAGAATTCGCGGCGCATGTTATTATCCACGCCGACGACGTGATGTCCTTCCCGATCATACCGGGAAACAGCTTCCGAACCAATTAGCCCGCTGGAGCCAGTAACAAGAATTTTCACAATTTAATAAATAAAGGTTTGGACTCCAGCACGCACTACTTTTTTACAACGCCCCGCTGCAAGAAGAGCGTCACTTGATCCCACACCCGTTCCAAATCCACACTCAATAAACAACGAGGTTCCGGATAACGACAATTATCGAAACAGGGTTTGAAATCGCAAGGGCCGCCCTCGATCCATTCGGCGGCTGGGTGCAATGGCGCAAACCACTGCGGTAACTGCGGCCCAAATACGGTGAAAGTGGGGACTCCGAGAATCGCCGCAAGATGACCCGGTCCGGAATCATTGCCAATAAATGCGGCTGACTGATCCAGCCACGCCAACAACTGGGTTAGGTTCCGGGCTATGGCGACGTTGGTTTCGCCCTGCTTCAACCACCAGGCTTCCTGCGGCGCGTCACAAATAAGCTGCACGCGATAACCGGCCCGGCGCAGACGCAATACCAATTCCTGATACCGTTCGAGCGGCCAGACACGAACCGCCTGAGCAGCGCCGGTATGCACGATAATCAAATCGCGCTCTCCCCGGTTCTTCACTGGCAAATCTTGGATCGCCGGCAAATTCAGTCCCAAGGCGTGTCCCATCACCCGCCAATTTTCATAACGATGGGCGTTGATATTGGGAGCGGGCAGCGCCCGGGTAAGAAACATTTCACTGCCCAACCGGGCAAAACCCAGCTTTTCTTCGGCGGCACAAAAATGCAGCAGCACGTGATCCCGCGGATCACGCCGGGCAGAAAGGGCTATGGGAAAATCTTCCGCCTGCAACCGTTCGCGAAGCTCTGCCAAGATGC
>JBEHZA010000215.1:0-8213 GCA_048497895.1 Verrucomicrobiota bacterium | reverse complement strand
TTTCCAGTCCGGTGTTCCGAAGGGCGACTGGAAAGTCGCCCGAACCGGCAGACAAGAATGTCTGCCCTACTCCAGCATTCCTTCCATCGGCCTCGACCGATCTCCCAAGCCAGCCTCGGGAAAAGCCATTAAAATGGCTGGTCAATGGATGCTTCGCGCCAGCCCCCAGTTTAAGCAGAGTTTTAGCCGAAAAGGGGTCAAGTGACGCCCAGAAAAATAGTTTCCCTTTTTTGCTGCGGTTTTCTAGCATGCCTGCTTGTTCGTATTCCGGTTATCGCCGGAGCTTGAGACTGAAAAACCTGAGTTTGAAATTATGCCACTAACACACACTAAAGATCTTTTCGCCAAAGCGCTGAAAGGCAAGTACGCACTGGGTGCTTTCAACGTCAACAACATGGAACTGCTCCAGGCGATCGTCGAAGCCTGCGAAGAAGAAAAAGCTCCCGTGATGCTGCAAATCTCCAGCGGCGCGCGCAAGTATGCCAACCCGGTTTATTTGAAAAAGCTCATTGAAGCGGCGGTCAGTCTCTCGACCATTCCCATCGCCGTCCATCTGGATCACGGTGACAGCTTTGAGCTCTGCAAAGAGTGCATCGATGAAGGTTTCACGAGCGTCATGATTGATGCCAGCCATGAGACGTTTGAAAAGAACGTGGAAATCTGCCGCAAGGTCGTTGATTACGCGCACAAGCATAACTGCGTGGTCGAAGGCGAACTCGGCATGCTCGTCGGCGCACAACACGACGACGGCGAAGAAGGTGGCAGTTATTCCAAGGGCGGCGCTTACACGCATCCGGATGAAGCTGTCCAATTCGTCAGAGCTTCCGGCGTGGATTCCCTTGCGGTCGCCATTGGCAACTCGCACGGTGCTTACAAATTTAAAGGTGAACAACATCTCGATCTCGAACGCTTGAAAGCGATCAAGAAAGCGCTGCTCGATGCCGGCCTCGGTGATTATCCGCTCGTGCTCCATGGAGCCTCCAGCGTGCCGAAGGAACTGGCCGTTGAAATTAATAAATACGGCGGCAAGATGGGTGAAGACACCGCTGGTGTGCCGGAAGCGGACATCGAAGTGGCCCGCCGGGTGGGATGCACCAAGGTCAACATTGATACCGATCTGCGTTTGGCGATGACCGCGGCGATTCGCAAAGTGCTCGCGGAAAATCCGAAAGAATTCGATCCTCGCAAGTATCTCGCGCCGGCCCGCACGAAGGTCAAAGAACTCGTGCGCCACAAAGTGCGCAACGTGCTGTGCAGCTCCGGTCACGCTTTCGACTAAGTCGAAACAATCCTTTAAAAACACGAAGGGCGGGAAGCAATTCCCGCCCTTTTCTATTTCAGAAGGAAGCTTTCGTGAGCCCCGATCCAGTGCCTCTCCGCCTCGGGGGTAAGGCTCCGTCAAACTCATTGATAACGGACGTCTTTCAGATCAAGTGGAATGGGGGATCACCCATTCATCGTTTCAACGCGGTTCCTTTTTTACCAGTCTGATAAGGGACTTGGGTGTCCGATAACATCATCGGTTCAGCGTCTCGCTTCGGGGCCAGCGTAACGTGGACGGTTGCGCCCAGCACTTCTGCCACGCGCCGGAGCATGCTCACAGAGTGTCCTTCGTAGGACGGCGATTCCAGGCGGCTGATCTGTTGTTGAGAAGTGTGCAATTTACGGGCCAGGTCCTTCTGGGTCATTCCAGCCTTTTCGCGCAACGCCGCAATCTGCAAAGCTACCTCCCACGCCTCTCCCGCTTTTTCAAACCGCTCGGCGAACGCGGCATCCTGCAACTGCTCCGCCAGATAAAGTTCAAAGTTCGTTTTTTTCACGAGTCTATTCTTTCCTGCCATTCGCGCATTCGCTCACGCGCGGTGTTGAGTTCGCGGACCGGGATTGCCTGACCTTTATTCCGGATGCCATGCACGGCCACGATGCGGCGGCCTTTCATAAAGAACCAAAAAACGCGCGTGTTTAACTTGCCCACATGGCGCAACTCAAACAAGCCGTCCCCCAGTGCCTTGGAAAGTGGCTCACGATGATACTGCCGGTTCCGCAACTTGGCCAATCCAGCCAGCACGGCCGCGAAATCATTGGGATCGCTCTCCTTGAGTTCCTCGAGAAACTCCTGGACCGGCGACCGTCCGTTGGCACTTAGATAAAACTCTATCGTAAACTCCATAATCAGCAACATCAAATTTGATGTTAGATCATTTGTGAAGCAATAAGCCAAAGCTTGCGACAAGTGATCGCTCGACTGCGCATTGTCTGTTTAACCGTGTGTTGTATAGCCTGCTTGTTTTCTTAAACCTCACAAAAACCGGCCAAACCCTATGCCAATCCTCATCACCTGCAAGCCGGAATTCTTTCCCATACGGAGTGCAGAACCCGGATTTTGAAATCTAATCCTTCAACAAGTTTTCCGTTACTCTTTAAGCCCGCGCCTCTCAGCCGCGTACGCTTCAAACTTCGCTTTAATTTCATCTCGCACCCGGCGGAAGACGGTCATCTGTTCCTCTTCCGTACCGGTTGCATGCGCTGGATCATCGAAGGGCCAGTGAAAGCGGTTTACCTGTCCCGGATACAGCGGACATACCTGGTCGGCCTTGCCGCACACCGTGATTACGGTCTCAATCGGTTGACTGAGAAACTCGTTCATGTGCTTGGAGGTGTGCTGGCTGATGTCGATGCCAATTTCCGCGAGTGCCTTAATGGCCAGCGGATGCACGTAGCCTGCTGGTTTGGAACCGGCGCTGTGCACTTCCAGAATATCGCCCGCTGCCGCGCGCAGAATACCTTCGGCCATGTGACTCCGGCAGGAGTTGCCGGTGCAGAGAATTAACACTTTGGGTTTCACGTTACGTCTGGGGTTTTAAATGCGTTACGGAGCAGTTCGAGCAGCAGCCGGGTTCACGGATCGCGCCGCAGGAGAAGACGGCGAGCAATGCTCCTAATACCGGCGCGATAATATACACCCACAGGTGCTGAACCTGACCGCTGACCAGTGCCGGAGCGAGTGAACGGGCCGGGTTCATGGAAGCGCCACAGATCGGTCCGCCAAACATCGCTTCCAACGCGATGACGGAGCCAACGGCAATGCCCGCCGTTATGCCCTTTTCTTTCGCGCCCGTGGAAACGCCCAAAATCACGAACATCAAGAGCCACGTTAAAATCACTTCGAGGATGAACGATTGCAGGGCGGAACCCGCCGGCAACGTGGCGCCTAAGGCAACACTTGCCGGAAACATCACCCTCATGACTACACTCGCCGCGAAAGCGCCCAGCAATTGACTGAAGATGTAAGGGGCGACGGATTTTGTTTCAAATCGTTTCGCCGCCCAAAACCCAAGGGTCACCGCGGGATTCAAGTGCGCGCCGGAAATATCTCCCACCGTGTAGATCATGGAGAGCACGATAAAGCCAAACGTCAGCGCGATACCGACATGAGTGATGGCCCCATGGCTGGCGTCGTTGATGACGATGGCTCCCGTGCCCGCAAACACGAGGGCAAAGGTCCCAAAAAATTCAGCGGCAAATTTCTTCATGAGCACAGTTCTAACAGCAGCCGACGCCACATTCGTTCGCAATCGCCCGGGCTTGCGGGGCAATTTTCCGCAGCCGTTTTAAATCTCCCTGATAGAGTGCCTGTTTGCGCACGCAAGCGGCCAGACATTGCAATTGGAGGGATAATTCCGGAGCACCGTCAGTGGCGAGATGATACACCATCCAGTTCTGATGACGTGTCGCGACGACGACGCCCTTCTTTTTCAAATAGGCCAGATGTTTGGAAATCTTCACCTGCGGAGCATCCAGAATCGTTTGGAAATGACACACGCACAGCGAACCCTGCATCAGCAGATGCAAAATACGCAAACGCGTTTCATCCGCGAAACATTGGTAAAGTTGAATCAGGTTCACAGTTTAAATATACTCTTATAGGAATATACTTAAACTGGTATATTTCAAAGCAAAATCATTAGTTAAGCAAAACCCGGCCGGTGCGGGATGTAAAATTCCGTTTATGTTTATATTAGCTTGGTTATTAACGGGTTAAGATCGTGTTTATCCGGTGCTTCTTGACATTTGAGGCAATAAACCCGATTCGTATACCAGTAATTGCAGCCTAAGTTGGCCTGCCTTCCAGCAGGTTGACGCGGGGGAACCAAATTCCTCGAATGCAAGTTCGGGGATGGGGCGCACGGTCACGGGTAACCGCGACCAAGGTCACTTCCAGGACCAAGCCCGTCAGCTAACCTCGCAGGCAAATGGAAGGGCGATCCGCTAGAACGCGAAGTCCGCGTCTCCACGATCTCCCCACACAGAACAGTCGTACTCCGTACTGGTTGGTGCCGTAACGGAACCAATGGGTCGCAGGTTATGAAACAAACGACGTGGACAAACCGGCTGAAGCATCTCTTCATCGGACGGGCTCGTGAACTTTCAGATCAGGGCCTGTTTCACAAAGTCTCGCTCATTGCGGTCTTTGCCTGGGTGGGGTTGGGGGCAGATGGTTTGTCCTCTTCCTGCTACGGCCCGGAAGAAGCTTTCAAAGCTTTGGGCACGCACACGCATCTGGTTTTGCTGGTCGCTTTGATGTCGGTGCTGACGGTGATTGTTATTTGCGCCAGCTACGCCCAGATCATTGAAGTGTTTCCGGCCGGTGGCGGCGGTTACGTCGTCGCGAGCAAACTGCTTTCGCCGACGGCAGGCGTGGTGTCCGGTTGCGCGCTGTTGATCGACTACGTGCTGACGATTGCCATTTCCATCGCCAGCGGCGCGGATGCGATTTTCAGTCTGTTACCGGAACAATTGCAATCGTGGAAGCTGGCCTTTTCCCTCGCCGGCCTGGTGCTTCTCACCGTGTTGAATCTGCGCGGCGTGAAGGAATCGGTCATGGTGCTGGTGCCGATTTTCTTTCTGTTCCTGATCACGCATGCGTTCATCATCCTGTATGCCTTCGCCACGCATCTGTCCAGCCTCCCGGAAATCGCGGCGGGCACGGTGGCGGAGATGCGGCAGACGCATTCCCAATTGGGCCTGGGCGGAATGCTGTTTTTACTGTTGCGCGCCTACAGCATGGGGGCTGGCACCTACACCGGGATTGAAGCAGTCAGCAATGGCCTGCCGATTCTGCGCGAGCCCCGCGTGCAAACCGGCAAACGCACGATGCGCTATATGGCGGTGTCACTGGCGGCAACGGTCGCGGGCCTGTTTATCGCGTATCTGTTGTATGCGGTGCAACCGCAGGATGGCAAAACGCTCAACGCCGTTTTGTTTGAAAAGCTGACGGCCAGTTGGGGCGCTTCGACAGGCTTTGGTTTCGTGCTGGTCACGCTGGCGACCGAGGCGGCGCTGTTATTTATCGCAGCGCAAACAGGCTTTCTCGATGGTCCGCGCGTGCTCTCAAACATGGCGTTGGACCGCTGGTTTCCGGCGCGGTTTGCGGCGTTGAGCGACCGGTTTGTCAGCTTGAACGGGGTCTTGCTGATGAGCGGTTCCGCGTTGTTCGTATTGCTGTTGAGCCATGGTTCAGTGGAATTCCTGCTGGTGTTGTACAGCATCAACGTGTTTATCACCTTCAGCTTGTCCCAGCTCGGGATGGTGCGTCATTGGTGGCAGCATCGGGCCGAAGAGCCGAAGTGGTTGCGGAAACTGATTATCAACGGGATTGGTCTGACCCTCACCACGTTTATTCTGATCACGCTGACGGTGGTGAAATTTCATGATGGCGGCTGGATCACGCTGCTTATAACCGGCGCGCTGGTGCTGCTCGCGCTCGCCATCAAGCGGCATTATGTGAACACGGTTGGCCTGCTGAAACGGCTGGATGAAATCACTGCCGTGGCGCGGATTGAAACCAAACGTGTGGCCAATGAAGGGTTGGCAAAAACGACGGAGACAACTGCGGGCAGCAAGACCGGAAAAACAGCGGTGATCCTGGTGAATGGTTTCAACGGTCTGGGCCTGCATACCCTGTTGAACGCCATTCGTTTGTTCGGTGGCGCGTTTAATAACTTTGTGTTTCTGCAAGTCGGCGTGGTGGATGCCGGCAATTTCAAAGGCACCCGGGAAATTGAAAATTTGCGCGAGCATGTGGCGCGCGAATGCCAGCGTTATGTGGAATTCATGCAGAACCGCGGCTTCACGGCGAGCGCCTGCACTTCGCTCGGCCCGGATGCGGTGGAGGAAGTGGATCAATTGTCCGAACACGTGGCCGGGCAATATCCGGAAGCGGTCTTTTTTGGCGGCCAACTGGTATTCCAGCGCGAAACGTTTCTGACGCGTTTCCTGCATAATTATACGGTGTTCGCTTTGCAACGGCGCTTTTATTTGCGCGGATTACCGTTTGTGGTGCTGCCCATCCGGGTGGACAACAAGGCTGAATCTGCCGCCGCTTGAAACCAAATGCTTTCGGGCTGGACGCGGATAAATCCTTATCCGCGCCCGGCCTGGATAAACAACAAAGGAAGGAAAGGGTTATATGAACGCATTCATTATCACATTACTCGTCATCTTCGCGGTGGCGGTCATCATTCTGCCGCTATTCTCCGGGCTGGTGATTATTCACGAGCGACAGGTCGGCATCGTGATCAAGAAGTTTGCCCTGAACAGCCTGCCCGCCGGACAACTCATCGCGTTGAATGGCGAGGCGGGTTATCAAGCCGATACGCTGGCGCCGGGGTTTCACTTCGGTTACTGGTTCTGGCAATACTCGGTCTTAAAAGTGCCGGTGGTCATTGTGCCGCAAGGCGAGATTGCGCTGGTGATTGCTGCGAGCGGGGAATCCATCCCGGCTGAGCGGATTCTGGCGAAAGTCGTGGAAAGCGACAATTTCCAGGACGCGAGAAAGTTTCTCGTCAATGGCGGCGAAAAAGGTCGGCAGATCGGAATGCTCACGGCGGGCACGTACCGGATTAACACGGCGTTATTCTCGATCATCACGTGCGCCGAGGCGGAAATGCACGGCATGCGGCCGGAGCAGTTGTTACTCCACCGCGTGGAATCGGACATGGTGGGCATTGTCACGACACTGGACGGCACGCCGATTGAACCGGGCGAAATCGCGGGGCCGACGATTGTGGATCACGATAATTTCCAGAATGTGCAGGCGTTTCTGGATAGTGGTGGACGGCGCGGTTTGCAGGAGCAGATTCTGCTGTCGGGCACGTGGAACATCAACCCATGGTTCGTGCAGGTGAAACAGGTGCCGATGGTGGAAATTCCCATTGGTTACGTGGGCGTGGTCATCTCGTACGTCGGCAAAGCACACGAAGACGTGAGCGGCGCGGAATTCAAACACGGTGACCTGGTGAACGTGGGGCACAAAGGTGTCTGGGTCACCCCGTTGTATCCCGGCAAACATCCGTTGAACACGCGCGTGATGAAGGTGGAACTGGTGCCCACGACGAACATCGTGTTGAACTGGGCCAACCGCACGGAGTCGCATAATTACGACGCGAAACTCTCGTCCATCACCGTGCGGTCGAAGGACGGGTTCGCCTTCAACCTGGACGTTTCGCAGATTATCCACGTGGGCGCGTTGGACGCGCCGAAAGTGATCTCCCGCGTCGGTTCGATGCAGAATCTGGTGGATCACGTGTTGCAGCCGATTGTGGGCAATTACTTCCGGAACTCAGCACAGGATTATACCGTGCTGGATTTCCTGGGCGCGCGCAGCCGGCGGCAAACGGAAGCAGCGGAGCACATTCGCGTGGCGATTCAGGCATATGATGTGCAAGCCATCGACACGTTGATCGGCGACATTACGCCCCCGGCAGAGTTGATGCAGACGCAGACCGACCGCAAGATCGCGGAAGAACAACGCAAGACCTACGAAGTGCAGGAAGCGGCACAGGTGCAACGACAACAGCTCGTGCGCCAAACGTCGCTGGCGAACATCCAACAGGAAGTGGTGGGCGCGGAACAAGGCGTCAGCATTTCCGGGCTGCACGCCAATGCGTACATCAAGAAAGCCACGGGTGAAGCGGAAGCCACGCGGTTGCGCGCGGTGGGTGAAGCCGAAGCGATCCGGCAGATTGGCCTCGCGAAAGCCGAGGCTTATCAAGCGGGCGTGCAAGCGCTCGGCACGCAGGGCTACACGCTCATGCAGATGATGCAGATCGTTGGCGAACGGAACGTGCGGATTGTGCCGGATGTCTCATCTCAATCGGTTACAGACCAAAGTATCGCGTGAACGGAGCGGATTTGCAAGTTATTCAACGTTT
>JBEHZA010000214.1:0-8215 GCA_048497895.1 Verrucomicrobiota bacterium | reverse complement strand
ATTTAAAAGACAAACACTCGTTCTCCAGTGAGCCCAGTTCCATTGTTTATCTGCAACCGGATTTACCGCTCAAAACCGCACGGGGGTGAAACGGAAAACGACCCTATTTTGTGGGGCCAGTGTAATGGAAAATGACGGGGTGAATTGGCGAGTTATCCGGATAACGGGCGATCAGGTCATCCCATTTGCTTAGCATCCACGGCTGCCGGTCGTTGCCACCGTTCTTGGTGAAGAAAATATCATCGGCGATATACACAGCGGCGTGGATGGGAATGTCATTGGTTTTCAGCAAAAGAACTACATCTCCATACGAGGGCTGAGTTACGATCGTATAGTGGGTATTCAGTTCGTTTTCCCAGGCTTCCTGATGGTAATAACGGTCGTCGGGCGGATCGCGAAAGAAATTCATGGCGGTCCAATAACAATCAATCGCCGGAGAGGATGGATCGGGAACGGGGTAAGTATTGAGATGACCGCGCGCAAACGGCGGCAGCACCTGGGCTAAATCGATACTTGTTCCATCCGGCACTTCGGCCAGTGATTCAAAGAGCGGGACAATATCTTTGCCCCGCCAAACACCCTTCCAATAGGCGGCGAGTGCCTTGTAATCGGTATCCGGTGCAATCTGTAATTTCACCAGCAAGGTGGAGTTGCGCGAAAGCGTCTTCACCAGCTTGCGCCGTTCTGCAAGCGAGGTGATTTGAGTGAAGGCTTCCGGCAGATCAGAGAAGCACAGCGAAGAGCCGCGCGTATAGACCAATCGCTTGACCAGTTTGATACTTGCCTCACTTAATCCACTGTGTTGAAACCATTGTTCAAAACCGCCTTGCCGGTAGGTGTAAGGCCAGCGTTGAAAATCATTCCGGTCATCTTCTGCCAGCGCTGAGTAAATCTTCGCGCGGGCGGCGGGATTCAGTTCCAGAATAAGCTGTGTGCCCGGAGTGACGACAATCGCGTTGGTTCCCTGAGCCCAATTCCCAAACTGAAGCAATTCTGCCCGTTGAGGAAAAGTCAGGTCGCAGGACTGAAACAGAGCGGTTAGCTGTTCCCGGGTGTAACCGCTGAAGTACCAGCGGGTTTTTTCAAAACTCCCTTCATTCACTTGAACGAATTCCTCGGGCGTTTCCAGGGTAATACGAACGCATTTTAAGGTTCCCCAGGGGCCTGCCTTGGCAAAAAAGGGGGCGGAAGGAGAGTTTTCAATCAACTGATGCGCTACCGAAGTTCCTTTTTTTGAAAATGGTTCCAGTTCTTTATGATGGTGGAACGTGGACCAGGTGAAACGAATTAAGAGCGCGAATTGCAACAAACAGACAAAGATGAGCAGCAAATTCCAACGACTGGCTCGAAAATGAGTCCAATTACGGCCATAACTGCCGCCATAGGGCATTAGCCTGCCATTATCCCAATTCGGTTCATACTCAACCATACATTCTATCGTTCACCATTTACTGAGCCATTCTTATCAAAGTCAGTTTAAGGAGCAAATCGAATATTTATTAAATGTTGAATTGTATTCGCTAATATAACGGTACAAAAGGTGATTTTAAGCGATCCGGCTTGTGCTCTGACTTGAGGCTGAAATGGTTTAAGTTTGTGGAATTCGAGCAGAAAAGCTCTGCCGCTCAATTTGTTCGAGACGCTAGGTTTACGGGTGAAACGCATAAGATTGACAAAGTTTGGCAGACGCTTTTGATATGCCATTCAATGTCACACCTAAATTGCTCTGCGTTCGTTTTGATGGGGTCGCTTTTGGCGGCAACTGCTGCTGATTTTCCAGCCATTTACAATTTTCAGGCAGATACTAATGCAGCCCCCATGGCCGCGGTGGAAGCGGCGGCAAAAATGAAGTTGCCGACCGGCTTCAAGGCGAGCGTATTCGCCGCCGAACCCGAGGTTCAGCAACCCATTGCGATGGCTTGGGACCCGAAGGGACGCTTATGGATTGCCGAGAATTACACCTACGCGGATGCGTCCAAGAAATTCGACCTGCACTTGCGGGATCGCATCCTGATTTTTGAAGACCGGAATCGGGATGGCCATTTCAGCTCGCGCAAAGTGTTTACCGAAGAAGTGCAGATGCTGACGAGTATTGAAGTCGGGCGGGGTGGGGTTTGGTTGATGTGCCCGCCGCAGCTCCTTTTTATTCCGGATCGCAATGGGGATGATGTTCCTGATGGCGCGCCGGAGGTCGTATTGGATGGATTCACGGTGCCGGCGGAAAGCTATCATAATTTCGCCAACGGTCTGCGGTTCGGGCCGGATGGATGGCTCTATGGACGCTGCGGTGCGTCGGCTCCAGGTGAAATCGGCGCACCCGGTACGCCCGCCAATGAGCGTATTCCTGTGCGGGGCGGCATGTGGCGTTACCATCCGCAACGGAAAGTATTTGAAACGCTTACTTACGGCACTACCAATCCCTGGGGGCACGATTGGGATGCTTATGGCGAACCTTTTTTCGTCAATACCGTAAACGGCCATCTTTGGCATAACATTCCCGGAGCCCATTTTGTCCGTCCTCACACGATTGATCCCAACCCGCATACCTATGCGCTGATCGATCAACATGCAGACCATTGGCATTGGGACACAAAAAAGGATTGGACCGATTCGCGGATCGTAACGGGATTGAATGACACGCTCGGTGGTGGCCATGCCCATAGCGGTGCGATGATTTATCTCGGGGATAATTGGCCGGCGGAATATCAGGGGCATCTATTCACGCTGAATTTTCATGGACGTCGTTCAAATCAGGAAATTCTCGAACGCAGTGGCAGCGGTTATGTTGCTCATCACGGTCCGGATTTCTTCTTTGCCGCAGACCCGTGGTTTCGGGGGCTCGACCTTAGTTACGGACCGGATGGGGGAGTATTCGTACTCGATTGGAGTGATACCGGAGAGTGTCATCAACGCAATGGCATCAACCGGACTTCCGGTCGCATTTTCAAAATCACTTACGGAGATACCAAGCCGCAAACGATTGGTGATCTGAACAAGTTGAGCAATCGTGAATTGGTGAAATTACAATTGCACCCGAACGAATGGTATGTGCGTCAGGCGCGTTTGGTGCTCGCAGATAGAGCCGTCTCGGGGCAGGGAATGGAGGATGCCGTTAAACCATTGCAGGACTTGTTTACCAAAGATAAAGACCCGGTGCATCAGGTTCGTGCCTTGTGGTCGCTTTACGTCATTGGCGCTGCCGATGACAAATTTCTGCGCGCTCAATTGCATCATTCCGATGAGCATGTGCGCACCTGGGCAGTTCGTCTGTTGAGCGATTTCTGGAGAATCGACACGGTGGACGGGTTGGCTTTGGCCGCGAAAAGGCACCCGGTAAACGGTCTGAGTGACAAGATGCTGCACGCGGAATTCCTCCGTCTGGCAAAAGCAGATAAATCCGCCTTGGTGCGGCTTGCCCTGGCGTCCACTTTGCAACGCCTGCCCATCGCTCAACGGGCCGAATTGGCAACCGCCTTGGCCGCTCATGCGGAAGATGCCAATGACCACAATCTCCCTATGATGGTTTGGTACGGGCTGATGCCGGTTGCCGATGAAACTCCCGCCGAATTGGTTAGTCTGGCTGGCCAATGTGAATTGCCGCTTACCCGCAAATACATTGCCCGTCGGCTGGCGGAAGACATCGAAAAGAATCCAGCTCCAATTAATGATCTGATTGCACTGACCATCAGCAAGCCGAACGACTTTCAAACCGATATTTTGAACGGTTTGACCGAAGGTTTGACCGGTTGGCGTAAAGCCAAAAGGCCGCTGGCCTGGGATCAATTGCAAGCCAAGCTCGCCAGCACTACGGATACAGTTTTACGCGATCGCATTCGTGATTTAAGCGCCTTGTTTGGCGATGGCCGGGCACTTGATGAGGTCAAACGTGTCGCGTTCGATAAGGATGCTGATATTCATGCACGCCAGGCGGCGTTGCTCACGCTCATTGATAATCGGCCACCGGATTTGCGCCAGATTTGTGAACAGTTGTTAAGCGTGCGCTTCTTGAATGCCACCGCCGTCCGAGGCCTGGCTCAATTCGATGATCCTGCGATTGGTGAAAAATTGGCCAGGAGTTATCGCAATTTTCATCAGTCTGAGCGTCCGGCGGTAATCGACACTCTTGTTTCCCGCCCAACGTTTGCGAAAGCGTTGCTGACCGAAGTTGGCGCCGGAAAGATTCCGCGCACGGATATCACGCCGTTTCACGCCCGGCAAATCCGCAGTTTCAAAAATGAAGAATTAACCCAAAAGCTGACTCAAGTGTGGGGCGAGTTGCGCGACTCGTCGGAGGATAAAAAGAAATTCATGGCCAAATTAAAGCAGCAATTGTCACCAGAAGTGCTGGCCAAAGCAGATAAGGGGCAGGGCAGGGCGATGTTCAACATCGCGTGTGCGGTGTGTCATACGCTCTACGGCCATGGGGGACAGGTAGGGCCAGACCTCACCGGGGCAGGGCGGGACAACCTTGATTACCTGTTGGAAAATGTGGTGGACCCCAGCGCGGTTGTGAATGCCGAATTTCGCATGGTCGTGGCAAATCTGAAAGATGGCCGGGTATTGAACGGCATCATCAGCACCAAAACCCCGCGGACGATTACCTTGAAAACGATGACCGAGGTCGTAACTCTGGAGCGGTCAGAAATTGAGAACCTTCAGGAATCACCTCTCTCCATCATGCCTGAAGGGTTGCTGGAAGGTCTAAACGAAACGCAAGTGCGTGATTTGCTGGCTTACCTGATGAACAAATCTCAAGTGCCGTTGCCTGTGGAAAAACCATAGCCTCGCTTCATGCGAAAGCAGAATCGTAACGATTCTGCTTCGCACGGGTGAGGGGTGATTCTTACTCATTTTTGCGCGGTTTCGGATGTTTTGGAGGCGGTCGCTACCGGGCTGGCATTTTTCCCATTCAGCACGCCGTGAGCGCGGGCCAGTTTCATTTCCGCAATCCGTTGCCGGTAGATTTCCTCGAGTTTAGCGTTGTGGAGGATCACCGCTTCTTCATATTCCCGACGATGCTGCGCCCGGGCCTCCCGTAACAAGACCTCAGCTTGAGTTGGCAATTCACTGATCACATAAGTAGGAGCAGGCTGTTCCTGTGGCACATAGTAAATCACTTGTGCAGGCAGGACCTGTGTGGGAAGTGTCGATGCAGGAATCGTTTGAACTTGTGTTTGCGCCCGTAATTCCGGGCTTATGCAAGCTCCGGCAGCGACGATTAACCAAAGGAGGGTGTGAGTTTTCATATACGTCATTTTCAGGTTTCAACCCTGTGCCTGCTTAAAAGCTAACATGATGACTGCGGCAGGCCAGATAGGTGAAACCCGCATTGACAGGAGCGATAGGCTCGCTTTGAAAAGAGAGAGGTAATTAGGCCGAAGGCGGGGTGCTTGCTTCAGCAATGATTTCCACCGTGAAGTTAGAACCTTTTCCGGGCGTGCTTTCGACCGTGATATCTCCACCTAGCAGTTGTGCCACTCCGCGGGAAATCGATAAACCCAAACCAGTGCCGCCGTAACGACGGGAAACAGAGGGATCTGCTTGAGCGTAGGGGCTGAAAAGGCGGCCCAGCGCTTCCGGCGGAATTCCTTCACCGGTATCTTTCACTGTAAAGCGCAGGCGATATTGAGAGCGGGCGTTGGTGCTGGCGGTTTTATCGTTTTCGATCAGCTGAGCATCGAGAACCACTTCGACCCCGCCTTGGGCTGTAAATTTGATGGCATTGCTTACTAGATTGGTAAGGACTTGCCGCAACCGCGTAGGATCGGTAATCACCACCAGAGGCACACTGGCCGCCGTCTCGTATTGCAACTGGATGCCTTTGGCTTGAGCGGAGGCGCGAAACAGTTCGCAAATTTCGCGGATAAATTTCCGGGGAGTGACTTCGATCAATTCAACATCCAGACAGCCGGCTTCCAGCTTGGAGTAATCCAGGGTGTGGGTAATTAATTTCAGCAGGCTTTCGGCTGAGTTTTCAATCAACTCTAAATTCTCCTTTTGTTCTCCGCTGAGAGGTTCGGAGCGAATCAACTGCATAATGCCAATGATGCCGCCAATGGGAGTGCGGACTTCGTGTGCCATGATGGCCAGATAATGGCTTTTGGCGCGATTGGCAGATTCAGCGGCATCTTTGGCTTGCCGCAAGTCTTCTTCAATTTTGCGGCGTTCGGCAATTTCATGACGCAAACTGCGGTTCAACCGGTACATCGGCAAAGCCCACCCCAGCATCGCCACGCTGAACAGGAGCGTTCCGCCCATAGTCCAATAAACCCACGCGACATCGGGCAACGGATCCGGATCATAGAGAAACCCCTGCAAATTAAAATTTCTCGGAGCCATGTTGAAATCCGCGTAAGTGTCCGCAATGTGCCGCCAGCGGCCGGGATTCATATGCCCCACCTCGATGAGGCCGGGGTGCATTAATTGAGCCGTATGATCCGCTTCAAAGAGCAGATGTTCGCGGGTTTTTTTGGAGCTGTATTGATTCAGGATTAATTCAACAATTTCCTGTGGATGCGCCAGCGCGTAATCCCAGCCACGCAAACTCGCTTCACGAAAAGCGCGTACGCGTTCTGGATGCTGCCGGATTTGACTTTCCGTGGTAAAGAGATTGTCCCCGTAAAAATCGATGCCGCCAGCCCGCGGAGTGAAGGCCAAATATTCCACCCCCGCTTGTTGCAGGATGAACGGTTCATCGGTGCTGTACGCCGACATGGCGGACACCTGGCCACGAATGAGGTCTTCGACGCGAAAGGTATGATGCTCGATTACCAACCGCTTCGGATCTACGCCTTCCACTTTGAAGTAGGCGAACAATTCGGCGGATTGCGGTTCGATCATCACAGGCAGCCCGACCAAATCGTGCAGATCGCTGATCTTCTCGCTCCGGCGCGCCAGCAACACCAGTGGCGAGTGTTGGAATATGGCGGCCAGCACCACCACATCTTTGCCGCCCGCCCGCAACAGCAGGAGTTCTGAAGTTCCAACCCCGAATTGAGCATCGCCATCCAAAACTGTTTTTACCGGATCAAGTCCGGGCAATGCCTCCCGCAATTCAACGTCGAGTCCAGCCTCGCGATAATATCCCTGGGCAATGGCTGCGTAGTAACCGGCAAATTGAAACTGGTGCTGCCATTTGAGTTGGAGCACGACGTGATCGGTGTTTTTGGAAGCAGAAGCTGCTGTTAGTTCAGATGAACAGAATAAAATCCCCAAGATGATTCCTGCCAGAACCACCTGCGCACCGTAACCCTGATGTCTTGAAACGGACAAGCCGCCACAGGATTCACGATCCTTACCAGTCGTTCAAGCAAAAGAAATCCGGCCGGACAATGAATCGGGCGGTTTTTGACCTTTGTTTTATCACTTCATCGCTCTATGCCATGGGAAAGTTATCCACCAGAAGGGGAAATTTTATTCACCAAAGGCTCAACGGCTGAAGGAGCCATTAAGAATAACCCGGATTTACCGGCCAATTTTAGCTTCACGAACAGTGCGGATTTGCATTCGCCTGTGGATAAGCTGTGGATAACAAATTATTGTTGAAAGAAGAAATTTTGCTAATCTGTTCCCAGTTCATTGAAAGCACAGAGCGAGGTTGCGGTGGACGAAAGAAAGCGGCAATCAAGCTCGAAGATAATCCCAGGTGACTGGGGAAAAGGGGAACCAGGCTGGTTGGTTCTTCTCCTCTAAGTCCGGGCTGCAAGGCACGGAGACCGGAGGCAGGATTCACCAGTTCCTCTGATGACGTTCGCGCGTCGTCAGTAACGCGAAAAAGGAACTGAGCGGCAAGGAACGATTAGAAACCGTCCCAAGCCGAGTCAAGTAGTTCAGGCTGGTTTCGGGTCTGAACGAATCGCAGTTACCCAGAGGGTATACGGTTGCTACTGTGCGCCAGCACGGAGCGGGCGACTCTGGCGGTTTCCCCAAAGGAAGTCGGCCAAATGAAAGACGTCGAAAGACGGGACAAACTGAGCGCTCGAACCGGGAAGGACACCAGGCCCAGGCAAGGCTTGTGAAAAACTTCCAAAACGTCGGCGATCCCGCCAAACGGGGCCGCTGGCATGTGAGCGAAAAGCAACCTGAGAGTTAAGAGGTCAGACCCGTTGCACGGGGCCAACGCATCGCCAAAAGCGGTGGCCGACCCAGCGCTAACTGGTTAAGACGCGGATTCGCATGTCTATGATCTGAGGGCCAAAGGGATCGACGTCACGGT
>JBEHZA010000213.1:0-8260 GCA_048497895.1 Verrucomicrobiota bacterium | reverse complement strand
ATCAGACCGGCAAAAGCGGCATGCTCACGCTTACCAGCACTCCGCTGACAGGTAAAATCCACCTGCGCGACGGCGCTATCCATTACGCCCGCATCAACACTGAACCTTTTGTCCACCTCGAAAAAGCGCTCTTCCGGATGTTGCGCTGGCACAAAGGCACCTTTGCGCTGGGCCCCAACGAAGAAATCAACATCCCGGTGCAAATCGACCGGCCAACGGATGTCATGTTGTTGGAAGGCATTCATGAAAATGATGAGCTGTCGAACATCGAAACGGAACTCGGCGCCAGCACGGCAACTTTCAGCATCGCCCGTCCTTTCCCTGGAAAATTGCGCGAACTGCCCGGCGAGGACATGGACCTGATCCAATCAGTGCTTGATTACGGCAGTTACCAATCCATTCTTGACCACCACGATCAAACCGATAAAGAGATTGCGCTTCGACTGCTGAATCTGGTCCGGAACAAAATGTTGGTTTCCAGTCAGGCATAGCCGCTAGATAGCTGTTCCAGCGATTTTTCCAGTTAAGTAATAGGCCGGGGTATGACCTTTGCCTTTGGCATCGATCCCTTCAGACACTTGAAATTGATATTTGCTCTTGAGCAGATCGTAGGTTGACTGGGATACCTGCACAAAGCCCGGTTTGCACTGCTCTTCCAGTTCCCGGCATAAAGAAACTGATTCCCCCCAGACGTTGTAAAAAAAGTTCTTCCGGCCCACCACTCCGGCCATCACCGGACCGCTGTTCAAGCCAAACCGCACGGCAAAATCGACGTTGTTGCGCAGATTAAACCGGGTCAACACCCGCTGCATCTCCAACACCACTTCCGCCATGACCTCCGCATGATCCGCACGCGGCGTCGGCGCGCCGGAAACCACCAAATAACCGTCTCCAAACGTCTTGATCTTTTCCAACCCTTTCAGATCAACCAGCCAGTCAAAACCGGAGAAAATATCGTTCAACAAATGAACAATTTTGGGAGGCGCGATCTTCGTTGCCTGTTGCGTAAAATTAACCAGGTCCGCGTATAACACGGTCGCGTCATTAAATTTCTCCGCAATCGTGGTTTCGCCATTTTTCATCCGTTCGGCAATGGCTTTGGGCAGAATATTCAGCAGCAACCGTTCGGATTTCTCGCGTTCCAGCCGCAATTCCGCCAGCGTTTGCAGTTCCAGATCGCGCATCCGTTTCTTATCCATCGACGCGTTGATGCGGGCTTGCAGCAACACCGGATTGAACGGCTTCTGGATATAATCCTCCGCCCCGCGTTCAATGCACTTAACAGTCGAGTCCAACTCATCCACCGCGGACAGCATGATGACCGGAATGTGGCGCAGAGTCGGATCGTTCTTGATGAGTTCGAGCGTTTCAAACCCGTTGATTTCGGGCATCAAAACGTCCAGCAAAATCAGATCAAATTTTTTATTCTTCAGCAATTTGACCGCCTGCCGTCCGTTTTCTACTTCAATCACCGTATAGCCCTGCCGCTCCAGCCGGCGACAAAGCATGTCCCGGTTCATCTCGTTGTCATCAATGATCAGGATACTACCCGTCTGTGGTGGTCGTTCCGTTTGCCCTTCCAGCAAGACACCGGCGGGACGGGCCAGCATTTCCCGGCTGGCTCCCACGGCCTGACGCTCCTTCAAGCCAATTTCCACCTGTTCGGGAAAGGTCGGACTGTCAAACAGGGTGAGCAGATTTTTCGCCGCCGCAGTGATCTTGCGGAAATCCGCAATCAATTTGCGATTGCCCTGATCCTGGGCAATGTCCTGGCACATTTCACTATATCCAATGATCAGATTCAGCGGCGTCCGCATTTCAAACCGCATGCCGTTCAAATCGATTTGTCCGGCCTCAAATTTCCACGCTGCCAACCCGTCATTGATCAACGCCAGCAATTGTCCCCCGGCCGTATGAATCTTTTGCAAATCCGCCAGGTACTCTTCCAACTCCTGATCTCCCGCCTCTTCCTGCAACATTTCCGTGTAGCCGATGATCTGGTTCAGCGGCGTGCGCAACCCATGCTTGATGCTGGACAGCGCATTGGATTCCCCATGGCTATTATCGAAAGCCGCCGATTCACCACCCCGGGCGGCTTCGTCTCCGGCAATGCTGGAAATTCCGTCACTCATGAACTCTTGCGTTGTAACAGGGTTTCAATTTTGCCCAGCAAGCGGGTCAAATCGATCGGTTTCGTATCGTAGTCATCACATCCCGCTGCGAGGCTTTTATCCCGGTCACTCGCCATCGCGTGAGCCGTCAGCGCGATAATCGGGATGCCCTGAGTCGACGGAAAAGTTTTCAGTAACTTGGTGGCTTCCCAGCCATCGAGAATCGGCAAACTCATGTCCATCAAGATTAAATCCGGCGCCTCGGCTTGCGCCTTGGCCACACCTTCATTGCCATCCACCGCCAGGCTCACTTCGAAGCCTTTGCGAATCAGACGGCGTGAAAGCATGTCACGGTTCATTTCATTGTCTTCTACGAGTAGAATTTTCGCCATAAATCTTTGGTTGATTCCGTTCTGATTTGGATCAAACCCATTACTACACCGGAATAAACGATTTTACCAGTTTACCCACTTCATTCATCAATTCTTCACGCCGGAAAGCGCCTTTTTGAAGGATTTTTTCCACGCAACCGTTCAAACGGATATGATCCTCCGCGCTGAGTTCCTTCGCCGTGATCACCACCACTGGAATCGTCCGCCATTCTTCCTGTTTGCGGAATTCCGTGATAAATTCAAACCCGTCCATTTCCGGCATCATCAAATCCAGCAGAACCAGAGAAGGTTTGCTTTCCTTCAGTGAATCCAAAGCCACCCGGCCATTTTCCGCTTCATAGACAGACCAGCCTTCTTTTTCCAGGATGAGTTTCATCACCTGCCGGATCATCCGGTCATCCTCCACCAGCAACACCCGTAAAGCCGCCGAGTCGCGCCGGTATTTGCGCAACATCGCTGCCAGCCGGTCGCGTTGTACCGGTTTGGTAACATAGTCTGACGCCCCCAGCGCGAAACCCATGTTCTTTTGGTCCAACATCGAGAGCATAATGACGGGAATATCTGCCAGTTCCACGTCCGCCTTTAAAGTGCTCAGGACCGTCCAGCCATCCATATCCGGCATCATCACATCCAGCGTGATCAAATCAGGGCGCAGCTCACGGGCCAGTCTCAATCCCTCGTGTCCGCCATTCGCCGTGAAAACCCGATAGCCTTCACGATGCAGAAAACGCTTCATTAAATCATGCACCGTCGGATCATCATCCACCACCAGTACCCGCACGGCATTCTCCGGCAGTTCCGGCAAAGGCACAGGCTTCTTCACCACGATCTCCTGATCGACGTGTTGCGCCACTACCTCGACCGGCAATGAAATTGTAAAGGTGGACCCTTTGCCATACACGCTGGTCACCGTCACATCTCCTCCCATCATCCGGCAGAAATGACGGCTGATCACCAACCCCAGGCCGGTGCCTCCATACTTTTTGGTGGTTCCCGCATCGGCCTGCACAAACGATTGAAACAACCGGGCAATCTGATCTCCGGTCATGCCGATCCCGGTATCGCCGATTTGAAATTGTATCCGGTTGCTCCCGTCGTGGGTCAGCCGGGAAACCGACAAAGTAATTTTGCCCTGATGGGTAAACTTACACGCGTTGCTGAGTAAATTGTAAAGCGCTTGACGGACTTTAGTCGAATCAGCCGAGATAGAGCCAATGTCCGCAGGACACTCAACGGCCAGGGAATTCCCATTCTTTTCCACCAGGGGCGCGATTGTCGCCGTCACTTCACGAATCATTTCTCCGACGCTGAAAGATTCGATATATAATTCCACTTTACCGGCTTCGATTTTGGAAATATCCAGGACGTCATTGATCAAGCTCAACAGATGCTTGCCTGCCCCGCGAATTTTATTTAAATCCTCAATCATTGCCGGCTCGGCCAGATCCTCCGCTTCTTCTGTCAGCATTTCACTGTAGCCAATAATTGCATTCAACGGCGTCCGCAATTCATGGCTCATGTTCGCCAGAAACGCGCTCTTGGTCTGATTGGCCGCTTCCGCCGCTTCCCGCGCTTCCAGCGCATCTTTGGTTACCGTCGCCAATTCAGCCGTCCGCTCTTCCACCTTTTTCTCCAGTGTCTGATTGGCTTCTTCCAGCTTGCGATTTGCCTCGGCGGTCTTTTCGTTGGCGCTTAACAACTCCCGGTCCCGCGCCTCAATATCCATCAGCATTTGATTGAAGGCCGTAATAAGATCGCCGATTTCATCGTTCCTGGGCTTGGCCGCGCGCACGGAATAATCCTTCTTCACGGAAATATCCTTGGCCACCCGCGACAATTCCAGGATGGGCCGCGAAATCACGCCCTGCAACCAGTAGGAAAACAAAAACGCGACCAGGCAGGAGAACAATCCCACGATGGCCACAATATTTGCGTACTGCGTTAATCGCCCGGTAAGGTTTTCCCGCAGGTCCGCCTTTAAATATAATGTGCCGATGCGTTGGTCGTTATAAAGAATCGGCTCAAAGATAATCAGAAAGTTATTCTCAAAGTGGTAACGCACCTTCGATGGTTCGCGCGGCAGAAATTCATCCCCTTCGCGCCGGATAAATTTGGCGAACAATTCATTGCTCGTAGTGTACACGCAGGCCGCCACCACGTTGTCTTCATTGTGCAATAAATCGAGGGGGTTTTTATCCACTGTTCCGCCCCGGTGGTGCATCATCGCCAGCGCACTGTTGGCGGAAACCATTTCCGAAACCGACGAAAACTGACGCATCTTGGTTTGCCGGAAATTATAAATCTCCACGCCGATAAAGGTGGCGCAAGCGAACAGGAGGGTAACCACGCACGTCAGTGTAATGATCAGCGTCAACTTCCACTTGATGGGCAAGCTTCGGGATTCAGCCATATAATTCTTTCAGATTGGAAAGTCCTCCAATCAATACCATCAAAAAGGCGATCCCCCTCGACGATGCTGGCCTGCACCAGTGCGACCGGTTGGCATGAGAAAAATGCACGAAAGAGCAACGACCCATTCCCTCTGGATCGACATCTCTGCACCCAAATAGCCAAAAATCACGAAGCAACATCGAACACCCTTCACTCAACCCCTGCTTCATCCCGACTGGCAAACAATTACTAATCAAACGAATATAAGTAAAGGGCTATTTAGCCCTAGCAGGCATCCGATTTCAACCTCAGGTGAGACGCTATAAGGAAGCTTCCTGCTGTCGGAACTGCTTTGGAGTCATCAGCATATGACGTTGGAAATGTCGCGCAAAGGCGCTCTGATCGCTAAAGCCGCAAGCAAAGGCCACCTCGGCCACACTGGCCTCCGTTTCCCGCAATTTCCGGCAGGCTGCCAGCAACCGCGTTTTGATTAAAAACTTTTGCGGCCCCACTCCAAAAATCGCTTTGAATTTACGCTGCATTTGCCGGGTGGATAGACCCGATATCCGGGCCAGGTGTTCAAGTTTAATTTCCTGTGCAAATTGCTGCTGGATGCAGTTGACCGCCTTTGCGATGGCGTGAAACGGCGGCAATGATCGCGCCCGGGCTTCATAACTTTGCGAAAAGCCCATTACTCCGATGATTTCCCCGGTCCGCGACCGGATCGGCATTTTATTCACCACATACCAATCCGGCCTGCCGTGTGGATCAAAACCCAGCTTAACCCGATTATATAAAGATTTGCCAGTGGCATAAATCAGCGCATCGTCATCCGCAAATGCCGCTGCCATCGCTGGTGGGTTCAGCGCAAAATCGTCCAATCCAATCACCGACTGCGCGTCGGGAAGCCGGTGAATCTCCCGCAGACTTTGGCTCAAGAACATGATCCCTCGCCCGCGTTTTTTAGCAAAGAAATGCACCCCCGGTAATAAATCGAACAACCGGTGAAACAGTGAATCAGGATCAATCTCCCGCAACCAGCCTTCCCGTCTCTCCCATAGCGCCAGGCGCTGTTCAGGCGTCATTCGCTGGAGCGGCTGCCGCCAGGTCATCGGGATCAAAGCAGCATTTTTCTTCATCGACTGCGAAAAAGTTTAAATGGACTCGGCTCCAGGCATCAGTTGCTGCCGTCGGAATTTTTTGGGAGTCATCCCAATATGTTGATGAAATTGCCGGGCAAAAGCGCTTTGATCACTAAACCCGCAAGTAGAAGCAATCTGAGCCACGCTCGCATCGGTCTCTTGCAACGCGGCACAAGCAGCCAGCAAACGGGTTTTTATCAGAAAACGTTGCGGCCCCACTCCAAAAACGGCTTTGAATTTCCGCTGCAATTGTCGCGGAGATAAACCAGCCAATCCGGCCAGCTCAGCCAGCTCAATGTCCTCAGCGTAATGTTGCCGGATATAATCCACCACTTTGGCCACCTCATGAAAAAGCGGCAATGATTGCGCCTGCCCATCATAGACCTGAGAGAAACCCATGATGCCGATGATCTCGCCAGCGCGTGAACGGATGGGCATTTTATTCACTACAAACCAGTCTGGCACTCCTTGTTGATCAAACCACAATTCCACCCGGTTTAACAAAGATTCGCCCGTGGTAAAAATGCGCTCGTCATCCTGCACGAACGATCTGGCCATGTCCTCCGGATTCAAATCAAAGTCGGTCAAGCCAATCACATCATCCGCTTCTCCCAAACGGTAGATTTCCCGTTCGCTCTGACTGAGAAACATCAATTCCTCCTGCCGGTTCTTGGCGAAGAAATAACAACCTGGAAAAGCATCAAACAAACGGTGAAACAAGTAATCGGAATCAATTTCGCGCACCCAGGCGTCGCGCTCTTCCAGCCGGGCTTTTTGTTCGAGGGCACTGAGAGGCTTCCGGCTCTGACGCCAGGTCGCTGACACAGACTCCTTCGTTTTGAAAGCGGGCTGAGACGCTTTTTTCATAACCTCTATGGGAAACGGGTGGTTACTTACTTGCCCAATTTCGCCTCCCGGCACAAGCTTGAAATCAGCGCGGCACCGTATTTTATCCAATCAGGAAATGTTCTCCGGGAGGTTCAGAAAACATTCGTAACTGAACCCGTAGAAAAGCGAACGCCCCTGGCACCGTCTTGAAAGTTAAGAAACTTTATCGAGGCTTTCCCGCACAATCTGCACCAGCCGGGTAGTTGGATATGGCTTTTGGAGAAAATTCTCCCCCTCACGCAGTTCTAAATCATGACCGGCAATATCCGCGCTGTATCCGCTGGTATATACGATCTTGAGGGTGGCCTTCTGCATTTGCAAACGCCGGGCCAGTTCACGTCCGTTCATTCCGTCCGGCAGGACGAGATCGGTCAGCAGCAGGTCAATTCTTTCAGACTGATCACGCCAGATGCCCAGCGCTGACATTCCCGAACTCGCCTCTAAAGTCCGGTAACCCCAATGAGTCAATACTGTGCGCGTCAATTGGCGCAAAATCGGTTCATCTTCCACCACTAGAATTGTCTCTGAACCTCCGCGAATGTCTCGTTTACGGGCAGGAACTGCCCCTTCATCGACAGCCTGTCGGCTGGCCGCCGGAAAACCAATGATGAAGACTGTGCCTTTGCCCACTTCACTCTCCAGATCAATCCAGCCCTGATGCTGTTTGACAATTCCATACACCGTCGCCAATCCCAAACCTGTTCCTTTGCCGGTTTCTTTAGTAGTAAAGAATGGTTCAAAGACGCGCTCCTGCACCTCACGCGACATACCCATCCCGCTGTCAGCCACCTCCAGACAGACAAAATCTCCAGCCCGATCTCCCGGTGAGGCTGCCGTAAACCGCATTACCCGCGTGGCAATTCTGAGTTTCCCACCGCTCGACATTGCGTCACGGGCATTCACCGCCAGATTCATGAGCACCTGTTCCATCATGCCGGTATCGGCTTCGATGAAGGGCAGGTCTGCCGCCAAATCGACTTCCAATTTGACATCTTCCCCAATAATCCGCTGTAACATCCGGGCCAGGTCCGATACCACCCCGTTTAAATTTAAAGAGTGAAAACGCATCACCTGCTTCCGGCTGAACATCAATAATTGCCGCGTTAGATTTGCCGCCCGTTCAGCCGCCACCGCGACCTGTTGCAAATCCTCCACGTGTGACGAATTTAAACCTCCGCTGCTAAGCATCAATTGCGTGTAGCCCTTGATGATCGTCAGAATATTATTGAAATCATGCGCCACCCCGCCAGCCAACTGGCCGATCGCCTCCATCTTTTGCGCCTGGCGCAATTGTTCTTCCAACCGTTTGCGCTCCCGAACATCCCGCACGACTGCC
>JBEHZA010000212.1:0-8261 GCA_048497895.1 Verrucomicrobiota bacterium | reverse complement strand
TCATTTACAGGTTTGTTACGCCCATTCCACGCAGTTGCCGCCGCTACGGCAATAGCAATAGCTCCTGCTCGTCCTTCCAGATGAGAATGTGTAATTTCAGCAGATAAATCGGCTTCCCGCACCACCCGATTAAGGTCATCAGAAAAATAGGCTCCCAGCGGAGCCACCCTCATAGCAGCTCCGTTACCCATCGACCCATGGCCGCCAAATGCTGAAGCTGTGACTTGTTGCCAATCTTTACCCGCCCAGATTGAGTTGAGTATGACGAGCGTCATCTTGCCATACCCACGATCTGGACGATCCTGATAGCGCTCGGTAAAGCGCCACGCTAACTCGTCCTGTTCAACCCGCCCAAATTCCTCAAGAATTTCAAAAATCCCTGACGCCATCTCCGTATCATCCGTATACCACCATGGCGCTGACGGAAGTTCATTCCGCTCGATATATCCGCGAGCCGCCTGCGCTCGCGTCGTAAACATCTCACCAAAAGCATCGCCTACCGACAGGCCGTCCAATGACAATCTTGCCCGCTCTAATCGTTCCTCGTGATCTGGAATTTGAGAAATATTCACATCGAAATAAGCTAGTGCCGCCCCCACTTCCTAAATGCTCTGCTGCTGCAGCGGGAAAAAACCAACCGCCTCCGCCTTCACCCAGCCCATCCGCCCCCTTCACCCCTTCACCTTACTTCGCCTCCTGAATCAACTCAATCTCATATCCCTCCGGCGCGTCAATAAACGCAAACCCGCCGTTCCCATCCGGTCGCATCGTCGGTCCATCCGAATACTTCAATCCCAGCGATGCCAGATGTTTGCCAAACTCCTCCAGACTATCCACGGAAAACGCCAGATGCGTCAAATCCGTCTGCACCTGCACCGGACCGCTGTTCGGGAAATAACAAATCTCGATCAACTCCTCACTCTCCGGCGCCTTGAGGAAAGCCAGCTCCGAACCACGCGGCGATTTATGTCGCCGCGTCTCCTGGAGGCCGAGGACTTCCTTGTAAAATTTGACCGTCTTCTCGATGTCATTCACCCGATAGCGGGTGTGTAAGAGTTTCCTCGCAATTGTCATGCCCGCAAGATAACGCACCACCCGGCAAATTCAAGGACACACCCGGCCACCCTCAGGAGCGCGGCATTCATGCTTCAATCTCCAAAACTCACCGGTAAACAAATGGAACCTTGGCCGCTTGGAACACGAAGCCCGCACTCCCCTGAATCCGTCCCGCCAACAGTGGTAAATCGAGCCACTGAAATCATTACTTCGCGGTTCTTGCACTTTGACGCATCTTTCGCTACCAATACGCCGTGCGCGTTAGCACGTATTACGTTATTTTGTCGCTCTGGCTCATCATGTTTGCCGGGCAGCACCGCGCCTTCGCCCAAATTGATCCAGAAAAGAGGCAGTTAATCCAAATCGGTTACAACCAGCCATTGGAAGGCAAGGGACCGATTGCCGGTTACGCCTACTACTACCTGAACCAGCCCGAATTCGTTCACACCAACCTGACTTTGCGCCTGGCCATTGCTCCGGTTTATCTGGATTCCGAATTGGGCATCGCCCATGCCCTCGGTCAAAACACCGATCTTGGCATTGGCCTCGCTGGCGGCGGTTTTGCCGATAGCTTCTCCGAAGTGCGCGGCGGCAAATATCTCCGCGAAGATTCCTTTACCGGCCATGGCGGCGAGATTTCTGTCAGTCTCTATCATCTGTTCAATCCCGGTGACCTGATCCCCCTCTACGGCATCATTCATAACAACCTGCATCAATCAATTTTCGAACGGGATGACGGCACGGCTTCGAATTTCGTCCTGCCGCAGGATCAAACGACCTATCATCTGCGCGCCGGCATGCGTTGGGGCGGACGCGAACCCAAACTGATGCCGGAACTGGCCATGGAAGTCTCCGCCTGGTATGAAGGCCAGTTCCGCTCCCGTCCGGGCCCTTACGGTTATTCTGGAGATCGCCGGATTGAGAGCAATTCCCACCTTTTCTGGGCCCGTGCGCTGTTGATTTATACTTTCCCCGAAAGCAAACAAACCTTCAGTGTGAACCTCACCGGTGGCGGCAGCCTGCATGCCGATCGCTTCAGTGCCTATCGCCTCGGCTCCGTCCTGCCGCTTGCTTCGGAGTTTCCGCTGACACTACCCGGCTATTACTTTCAGGAAATTACCGCGGACCGCTTCGTGCTGGCCGGGGGGGAATACCTCTTGCCGCTGGATAAAGCCCGGCGTTGGAGCCTTTCCTTCACGGCCGCCACCGCTGCCGTCGATTATCTGCCGGGCATGGCGCAACCTGGAGATTGGCTCAGCGGCGTCGGCGGCGGCATTACCTACCGTTCCCCTTCGCAAGCCTGGCAAATCTCCCTCGGTTACGCCTACGGCTTTGATGCTATCCGCTCCTCCGGACGCGGTGCCAATAGTATTGGCTTCCTCTGTCAGTTTGATTTAGGCGCGGAAAAGCGCGCGCGCAATGCGGATGTCGATCCCAGCATGCCGCCCCGTTCCCGCGGACTATTTCATTTGTTCGACTGACGGTCCGGGAGATGCTAGAATTTTCGCACGTTCCACGTATGAAAAAAATTTCATTGCTCATTACTGCCCTTTGGTCGGCGGCTCTCACTCTTAACGCGCAAGTGCCCGACAATCTCGTCGCCGAAGGCGTTCCCGCGTTCTCCCCGGAACTACGTAAGGATGTGGGCCGTTATCTCGAATTCCGCGGCGCCGCCTTTGAAAGCTGGCACCCCGTCAAACGCGAGATGCTCATCACCACCCGCTTTGCTGATACCGCTCAACTGCACTACGTCAAAATGCCCGGTGGTGACCGCAAGCAACTGACCTTCTTCCCTGAACCCGTTCGTGGCGGCGCTTTAAAACCCAAAACCGGCGAGAGCCTTATCTTTTCCCAGGACACCGGCGGCGGAGAATTTTACCAACTCTACCGTTTTGATCTGACCGATGGCCGCGTCACGCTGTTGACCGATGGCAAATCCCGCAACGGCGATGCCCGCTGGTCACACAACGGCCAGTCGCTCGCCTATACCTCCACCAAACGCAACGGCAAAGACAACGACCTTTACCTCATCGACCCCGCTGATCCTAAGAGCAGCCACTTGCTCCTGGAAGTTTCCGGTGGCGGCTGGAGCATCGCGGGTTGGTCCAGCGACGACCGCCAGTTGCTCATCGGCGAATATATTTCCATCAACGAAAGTTACCTCTACGTCGCCGATGCCCGGACCGGCGCGAAAGAATTGCTCACTCCCAAGGGTGGAGAAAAAATCGCTTACGGATCAGCCGCTTTCGCCAAAGATGGCAAATCCATTTACGTCACTACGGACAAAGGCGCGGAATTCCAACAGCTCGGGGAAATCGATCTCGCCACCAAAACCTTCCATCCCCTCACCACTCACATCCCCTGGGATATCGATGAATTTGAGCTTTCGCCGGATGGCAAAACCATCGCCTTCCTCGCGAATGAAGACGGCGTCGGCGTATTACATTTGCTGGATACAAAATCAAAGAAGGAAATCAAAGCGCCCAAACTCCCCGTCGGCATCGTAGCCAATTTGAAATGGCATGAGAACGGTCGCGACCTCGCCTTCAACCTCACTTCCGCCCGTTCACCCTACGACATCTATTCCGTGGACGTTAAGAGCGGCAAGGTCGATCGCTGGACCGAAAGTGAAACCGGCGGCCTGGACCCTTCTCATTTTTCCGAACCGGAATTAATCAAACTCAAGAGCTTCGACGGCCTGCAAATCTCCGCCTTCGTTTACCGGCCCGATCCGAAGAAATTCCCCGGTAAACGGCCCGCGATCATCAACATTCACGGCGGCCCGGAAGCCCAATCACGCCCCGGCTTTCAAGGTCGCAGTAATTATTACCTGAATGAACTCGGTGTCGCTCTGATTTATCCCAATGTGCGCGGCTCCGCCGGCTACGGCAAAACCTTCCTCACGCTCGATGACGGCTTTAAACGTGATCAATCCGTCAAAGACATCGGCACAATTATCCAATGGGTCAAGCACGACGCTGGTCTGGACGGTGACCGCATTGCCGTGCTGGGTGGCAGTTACGGCGGCTACATGGTGCTCGCTTCCATGTTCAATTTTAACGATCAACTCCGTTGCGGCATCGACGTCGTGGGCATCTCCAACTTCGTCACCTTCCTCAAGAACACCCAGGATTACCGCCGCGATCTTCGCCGCGTCGAATATGGTGACGAACGCGACCCGCAAATGAACGCGTATCTCGAAAAAATTTCCCCCAACAACAACGTCGACAAAATCAAGAAGCCGCTCTTCGTCGTGCAGGGAAAGAACGATCCCCGCGTCCCCCTGACGGAAGCCGAGCAAATGGTGAAAGCCATTCGCGAACACGGCGGCCAGGTCTGGTATTTGATGGCCAAGGACGAAGGCCATGGCTTCGCGAAAAAGAAAAATGCCGATTTCCAATTCCTCGCCTCTATCCTCTTTTTCCAGGAGAATCTGTTGAAATAATTCTTGCCCATATGAATAAAGCGCCCGTCCGCACCCGCCACTTTGCCAGTGACAATTACGCGGGAGTTTGTCCCGAAGCCTGGGCCGCGCTGGCCGAGGCCAATCAAGGCCACGCGCCCGCCTATGGTGAAGACGAATGGACCCGCCGTGCGTCCGATATGATTCGCGACGTGTTTGAAACCGATTGCGAAATCTTCTTCGCCTTCAATGGCACTGCGGCTAATTCCCTTTCCCTCGCCTCCACCTGCCAGTCTTACCACAGCATTCTCTGCCATGAAACAGCGCACATCGAAACGCACGAATGTGGCGCGCCCGAGTTCTTCTCCAACGGCACCAAAGTTCAATTAATTCCCGGCGAAGGTGGCAAAATCACTCCCGCTGCCATTGAATACATGGTGAACCGCCGCAGCGATATTCATTATCCCAAGCCGCGCGCCATCAGCCTCACGCAAGCCACCGAAATGGGCACGGTTTACAGTGTCGAAGAATTGAAAGCCATCTGGGCCGTCGCCCGAAAATTCAATCTGAAGATTCAAATGGACGGCGCCCGCTTCGCCAACGCCGTCGCCGCTCTTGGCGTCGCTCCCAAAGAAATTACCTGGCAGGCCGGCGTCGATGTCCTCTGCTTCGGCGGCACCAAGAATGGCACCCCCGTCGGCGATGCCGTGGTGTTCTTCAACAAACAAATGGCGCATGAATTTGATTACCGCTGCAAACAGGCGGGCCAATTGGCTTCCAAGATGCGCTTTCTGTCCGCCCCATGGGTCGGCATGCTGCAAAACGATATCTGGCTGCGCTACGGTGCTCATGCCAACGCCATGGCCCGGCGCTTGAGCACGGAACTGGCCGCCTTGCCCGCTCTGAAAATTCTCGCCCCCGTTCAAGCCAACATGGTGTTCGTCGAAATCCCCAAACCCGCGATCACCGCCCTGTTTGAACGCGGTTGGAAATTCTATCCCACCATCGGCGAATGCGGTTGCCGTCTGGTCTGCTCCTGGGACACCCGTGAAGCCGATGTTCTGGAATTCGTCACCGATTTGAAAAACATTCTCACCAGCCACGCGGAGAAATAGCGCGGGTAACTGCCCAAGCCTATGAAATCATCCACCCGCTCCCTGCTCATCGCCCGCGACGGCATCGAGCTGGGCACGTTGCCCGAACCGGAAGTCCTTGAGTTGCTCGCCAACGGCTTCTTCCGTTCCACCGATCACTATTTGGACCCCGCAGATGTGGAATGGAAAACCCTCGCCGCCCTCGCCCAGGAAAATGCGGCGCGCAATCCCAAATCCGATTGGTTCAACCAGGCCACCACGTCGTTCTCCACTGCCGCCAGTCTCCTGCTCAATCAAGCCGGAGCCGCCACCGACAAGCTGAAGTCTTTCGTCCAGACCCGCCGCGGTGCTATCAATGAGATCACCCAGCTCGTCCTCGAGGATTACCTGCCGGAAATTCAGCGCGTGGCAAAAGCCCAATTGATCGACCGCCCCGTGAAATCCCTTCGCACCGCCGTGCGCGATGACGAACTCATGCGTAAAGTTTTCGGGGCCACTCATGATTGTCTGCCTCAAGCAGTCAAACGCTTCGTCTCCGAATCCGCCTTCATCGAGTTTTGCCTTAAAAACCGCAACCGGATCTTTGAAACTGAAACCGGCCCTGCTGCCACTGCCGATACAAAAGAGGCTGACAAACCGGAAATTTAACGGCATTTTATCCGGCAACCCTATGAATTTTCGATTACTGGCCGCGCTCCTGATTGCCTGTGCCCTGACCTTGACTGCCCAGGCGCAAAGCAAAAAATCCTACACCATTGGTCTGGTCGCCAAATCGCAAGGCAACCCCGTTTTTCAGGCTGCCCGCGTTGGCGCCGAACAAGCCGCCAAAGAACTCGGCCAAAAGAACGGCCTCACGATCAAAATCGATTGGCGCACCCCTAACGAAGAGGATGCCCAGAAACAGGCCGAAGCCATCGAACAACTCGTCCTCGCCGGAGCCGATGGCATCGCCGTCAGTTGCTCGGACGCCAATAAACTCACTGACGCCATCAATTCCGCTGTAAAAAACGGCGTGCCCGTCGCCACTTTCGATTCCGATGCCCCCGCCAGCAAACGCTTCGTCACCTTCGGCGTCGATGACGTCAAATGCGGCGAACAGGTCATGGATGAATTGGCCAAGGTCATGGGCGGCAAAGGTGTGGTCGCCATTCTCGCGGGCAATCAAAATGCGCCGAATTTGCAAAAGCGCGTGCAAGGCGTCAAGAATGCCGCCGCGAAATATCCCGGCATTAAAATCCGCGACACCTATTACCACAAAGAAACACCGCAAGACGCCGCCGCCAAAGTGGAGCAGGTTATGCAGGCCAATCCGGACATCACCGGCTGGGCGATGATTGGTGGCTGGCCGCTCTTCACCGATAACGCCCTCAAGTGGCAGCCCGGCACCGTTAAATGTGTTTCCGTAGATGCCCTGCCAGCGGAACTTGCTTACCTCCGCAGCGGTCACGTCCAACTTCTCCTCGCTCAACAATGCTACGAATGGGGCTATCGTTCCGTGGAACACTTGATCAACAAAATCCATTTCAAGAAGAACCCCGCCAACGTCAAAGACATCAGCCCGCTGGTGCCCGTGAACAAAAGTAATTTGGATGACTACGCAAAAAACTGGGACAAATGGCTGCCGAAATGAATCGCCCCGTCAATTCCACATCGCCACATAAAACCGCCGACCATCGCCTCGGGCCGGAACGCGGCTGTGTCGAAGACCAGCCGCAGCAACCCCGAAATTTCAACTACGCCGGAATCTTTCCCACCCGCTCGCAATGTATTCCTGCTGCGGCTGATCTCCGCGACACAGCCATGTTTCGCGTCCTCCTTGGTTTACTTTCACTCTGGTTGACGATCAGTTTATCTGCCCCTGTTATGGCCACGGAAATTATCGCCCATCGGGGAGCCTCCTCCGAAGCTCCGGAAAACACCCTGCCCTCCTTCAAGCTGGGCTGGGAGCAGAATGCCGATGCCTGTGAATTGGATATCTGGCTGTCCAAAGACGGCAAAATCATCGTCATGCACGATGAGAACACCAAACGCACTGCCGGCGCCGAAAAGAAAATCTCCGAGCAAACCCTCGCCGAATTGCAAAAACTGGACGCCGGTGGCTGGAAAGACCCCCGCTGGACCGGCACGAAAATCCCCACTCTGGATGAAGTCCTCGCCATTATCCCTCCCGGCAAACGGTTGTTCATCGAAATCAAATGCGGTCCCGAAGTCCTGCCTGAATTGAAACGCGTCATTCAAGCCTCCGGACGCAAATCCTCGGACCTGGTCATCATCGGTTTCGGTTACGACACAATGAAGCTCGCCAAGAAAATCTTTCGCGACATCCCCGTTTGTTTTCTCTCCAGCTTCAAACACAATTCCAAATCCAACAAATGGACTCCATCCGTGGACGAACTGATCGAAAAGGCCAAAGCCGCCAATTTGGATGGTCTGGATTTAAATTCACGCGGCCCCGTCGATGACGTTTTCGTGAAAAAAGTCAAAGCGGCAAAAATGAAGCTGTATATGTGGACCGTGGATGAACCAGGCGTCGCAAAGAAACTCGCGGAGGACGGCGTCGATGGCATCACCACCAACCGCCCCGGCTGGCTGCGCGAGCAGATCAAGTAGGACAGCGACCGTCTCCGGTCGCAGCAAGGTGACTCGGTCAAACAGCATAGGACAATTCAAACCCGCTCGCACAAATGGACATTGCTGCGATCGGGGAC
>JBEHZA010000211.1:0-8296 GCA_048497895.1 Verrucomicrobiota bacterium | reverse complement strand
CCCTTTGGAACTGAGACTGCCATCCGCTTCAATGCGAAATGTCCACACGTTTGGCCCGCGAAAATCCGATACGGCCAGCGTTGTTTGATCGGCCGAGAGCGTAATGCCATTGGGCGCGGTAATCCCAACATCGGCCGCTTTCTTCTCGCCGGTTTTGGCATTAATAAACGTGACCTGATGTTTTCCGGTTTCGGTCACGTAAATATACCCCTTATGAGTTACCACGAGATCGTTTGGCGTAACGTCCGTTGCGATCACAGCCTTGTTGCCGCTGGGCAATTCAAACGCGACAATCGATTTCTCTTTGCCGACGCAGGCATAGAGGCGTCCATCCGGGCCAAAGCGCAAGCCGCTGCACGGCGTGCCTTCGACGACTTTGGTTTTCTCGCCGCCCGGCGCAATCCGCCACACAGCCGGAGGGGTGCCTTTCATGTCACAGAAATACAGGTTGCCCTGGTTATCCGTGCAAAGACCATCGGCCGCTCCCAAGCCTTCTGCTGCGACCTGCCATTCTTCACCATCAATGAGCAACATCGACAATGGCATGTCCTGAGCGGAAATATGAAGTGTGAACGCCACGGCAGCGCCGAACGCCAAACAGAGTTTTTGAAATTTCTTCATGTGATGAAAGAGGTGATCAAGGTTGATAATCGCGCCACAGCCATTTTAAAGCTTCTGGAAAGATCGCGCCGCCGCGGTTGCTGTTGTGGCCAAAGCCTTCGACATAATCAAACTTCACGTCGTAACTCATGTAATTAAGCGAGGAGGCCATCATTTGATTGGCGAGCGGCCAGTTGCCAAAGGGATTGTCGAGATCGCCACTGGAATCCTGCAAGAAAACCCGGATCGGCTTCTTTTCTGTTTTCCGGATTAAATACGGATAAACGTGCCCGCCGCGTAAATCCACGAAACTGCCAATCGTGCTCAACACCTTGCGGAATTGATCAGGACGTTCCCAGGCCACGGTAAAGGAGCAAATGCCTCCTGAACTCGCGCCACAAATTGCCCGTCCATCCGGTTTGTCAGTGATGTTATAATTCTTCTTCACCTCCGGCAGAATTTCCTCGATCAGGAAACGCGCATAACGATCACCCAGCGAATCATACTCGATACTCCGGTTGCTGACGTTCCATGGATTCTTGGGAATGCCTTTGGTAGTATCATGGCCGGGATTGATCAACACTGCGATCGTCACCGGCATTTTTCCCTGGCTGATGAGATTATCGAAGACGATCGGCACGCGCCAATTACCCTTCACGTTTACGTAATCGTGCCCATCCTGGAAGAACATGACGCAAGCCGGCTTGTCCGCCTTGTATTGAGTCGGTACATAAATCCACCAGTCCCGCACGGTGTTCGTGTAAATTTTACTCACCCAATTGGTGTATTTCGTGACGGTTCCCGTGGGGACACCCGGTTGCACCTGATGATCGGGAGAAATGACAAAAGAATCAGCGGCACGCACGATCAGTGGCGACGAGAGAGTGAACGCGCAGAGTAACGCGAGAAGTGATTTCATAGGCTTAGAAATGGAAACGTTCAAAGATGTGGTTCGTTATTTTGCGTAGTCACGCCAGAGCCAGCGCATCGTGTCAGGGAGGATGGAACCGCCGTGTTTACCGCTGTGCTTGCCGTCACCGAACTCGAACTTGTAATCATAACCGGCGTATTTCAGCGCGGCCGCCATATCCTGACTGGCCAGCGGCCAATTGCCGTGGAGATTATCAAGATCATTGGCACCATCCTGCAAAAACACACGGATGGGTTTCGGCTTATCCTTGGATTTCCGAATCAGCGCCGGATAAATGTAGCCGCCGCGAATGTTCGTAAAACTGCCGATATGGCTCACCACCTTGCCAAAGACATCAGGCCGCTCCCAGGCTGCGGTGAAAGCGCAAATGCCACCGGAGCTGATACCGCACGTTACCCGGCCTGCGGGGTCTTTGGTGATATTGTAACGCTTCTCGACAACCGGCAGGATTTCTTCAATGAGGAAACGGGCGTAAAGATCGCCCGTGGAATCATATTCAAAACTGCGATTGCTGCGCGGCTTTTGGCCGGGATCAGTCGCCGGAAAGCTGCCGGGATTGATGAAAACGCCAATCGTTACCGGCATCTCCTTTTTTTGAATCAGATTATCAAACACCACGGGAACGCGAAATTGTCCGTTCGTGCTGACGTAAGCGCTGCCATCCTGCACGACCATTAAGCAGGCCGGTTTTGCGGCGTCATATTGTGCGGGCACATAAATCCACCAGTCACGCGTAGTGCCGGGATAGATTTTGCTTTCGGAGAAGGTGAGCTTCTCCACTTTACCTTGCGGGACTCCTGCCTGGGGTTGGGAATCCGGTCCAAGTTTGTAATCGTCAATTGCCCAGACTGAGGAGCAAAAAGACAGGCACACAGCCAGCGCCGTGGCGAAAGAGAAACGTGTCATATCGCCCATTATGAAAACGATGGGCGCAAAGGCAATCTTCAAAAACAAGTTCTCAACGGCGAGCCGATTCCGGTTGCCGGATCGCATCCACGAGGGAAGTTATCTCCGCATTGTCGGACGATTTCAGGGGAGCCATCTGGTAGCTCAACGCGCCAAGCAGCGTGCCAGTTTTGCCGTCATGACATTTCAGACAGGATTCGCGGGCGCGAATGGCTCCGACAATGAGATGTTTCTCCTGATCCTCCACCACATTGCTGCCAGCCTTTAATTGTTTCAAAGCGCTCACTTCAAATCCGGTCAACGCTCGGGTGCGGAGTGTCGCGCGAAAGGTGGCATTCGTAAGGTCGGCTTTGCTGGGAAGGAATCCCGGCGTGATAAACGCTACCGGATGGAAATGTTCGGCAATTCCAATCAATCCGACGCGTTCGACCTGATAGGGTTCTCCCCTCAAGGTCAAAGTGGAGAGATCGTTGAAGACCGACGGCATCCGGCTTGCTCCGAAACCGGGACTGTTGATCACTTGATCTTCGTAAGCCACGTGCATGTGCGTGGCTGATTTCCACGACGGCGGGGTAACGATAACCGGCTTAAAATTTTCCTGAGCCGGAGCGTTCAAAGCGCCAGCCACGGTAATTATTCCGACCAGAATGGGAATTGTTTTCATGCGCCCAGTTTAGGGCGGCAGAGGAAGGCAAGTGTCAGATGTCCGTAAGTAAATTGTAAAACAAATGTGAAGCCGGACAGAAGGTTGTCCCCCCGGCTTAGCGATTCAAACGACTCACAAACGTGGTGCGACCGGTTTATTCGGCACATCCCAGCCATTGGCACCGGTGACTTTCACTTTGCGCTTGTACACTTTATCGCCACACGTGGCGTAGATCGTATCGAAGTTCGCTCCGCCAAAAGTTAGATTGGCCACTTTGCCATTTGGCGTGGGAATAATGCAGTTCACACGCCCGGCCTGATCGCAAACTTGAATGCCCATGCGAGTGGCCACGTAGAGCCGGCCTTCACGATCCACCCGCATGCCGTCAGCGCCGCTATCGTCTGCGGCATCGGGCATGTGCAAATGATAATAGCGTTGCTTATAAAGCAATTCGCCATCCGGCTGAATCTGGTAACTGTAAACCCAATGCGAACGGCTGTCGTCCACGTAGAGAAGTGACTGATCCGGCGAGAAAGTAATCCCGTTGGAAAATTTTAAACCGGTATCAACCACCTTCTTTTCGCCTTTCGGGCTGATGTAATAAACCTTACTCGGTTCGGTGCCAGTCCAACCCGGGTTCGTCACATACATCGAACCATCATGACGCACCGCAATATCGTTGCCGCGGAATCCTTCGGCGATGACCGTGGCTTTACCCGCAGCATCGTAGGCGATAATCTTTTCTTCTCCGCCGGCCACGGCATAGAGACGACCATCCGGACCAAAGATTTGGCCATCGCCCCGCTTGGAATCCTCGATAAACAGGCTGATTTTGCCATCCAAACCAATCTTGTACGTTTTGCTGTTCGGAACGTCGTTGAAAAACACTTCCCCTTTGGCATTGACCGCCGGACCTTCGGTGGCCTTGTAGCCTTCGGCCACCAATTGCCAGTCTTCACCCGGAATCAAAATCTCCTTCAACTGAGGTGAGCCAGTCCCTTTTTGCACAGGCGTCGGCCAGTCCTTCCACAGCCAGCGCACAGCCTCAGGGAAAATCGCGGTCGAGTGTTTGCCATTGTGACCGCCATCACCCCAGATGTGATTCACTTCATAGCCGGTAAAAATGAAAGCGCGTTCCATTTCCTGATTCACCATCCACCAATCACCCGCATAGATATTTAAATCACCACTGCCGTCCTGAAGAAACACGCGCAAAGGTTTCGGTTCGAATTTACGAACCCACGTCGGGTAATTATTGCCACCCCGCAATCCGACGTAGGTGCCAACGGAACTGAACACGCGAGTGAACGCATCGGGCCGCTCCCACGCGGCGGTAAACGCACAAATCGCCCCGCTGCTGGAGCCGCCAATCGCGCGATCATTGCCATTGGTGGAGAGGTTGAGGTGGTATTTCTCCACCACGAACGGGAGCATTTCATTCAGGAGAAACCGGGCGTAGTTATCGCCCAGACCATCGTATTCGTAACTGCGGTTAAAGCGGTCGAGCGAGTTTGTATCCAGCGCTTTCACCCGGCCGTGTCCGATGAAGATGCCAACCAGCGCAGGGATTTCCCTTTTCGCAATAAGATTGTCGAAAACAATATCCGCTTTGAATCCACCGCTGTCCTGTAAAATCATCACTGGCGCAGGCTGGGAACGATCCAATTGCTGCGGAACATAGACGGTGTAATCGCGCACGGTGCCAGGGAAAATTTTACTCCCGGAAAAAGTTCCTTTAAGCCGTTCGCCTTTAGGCACTCCGTCTTGCGGCTTGGAATCTGGTCCCGGTTGATAATCGTCAGCGGCTAGAACGGCGTTCAAGCTGCACAGGAGCGCAAATAGACACAGTAGATATTTCTTCATGTGATGACTCAAATTAAATTGAAACCCTTAACGAATCAGAGATGCGGCTTTGGAGGTAAAATCGGAGCCTGGAAAAAGAGCACGCCTTTAGCTTTGGTTTTACGGCGATAGACTTTATCCGTCGAAGTGGCATAGAGATAATTGAACTCGGGACCACCAAACACGAGGTTCGAGAGTTTCTTGCTTTGTGGTTTGGAAAGCATGCCGATCACGCGCCCGGCCTGATCAAGAACCTGCACCCCCAAATGTGTAGCGACATAGAGCCGCCCCAGCGTATCCACCGTCATGCCATCCGCTCCACTGTCCTTGCGGCCATCGGGCACGTAGAGGGTGAAATAAGGTTGTTTGAAAGCAAGACTGCCATCCGGCTCAATCCGGAAGGCCCATACATTTGAAGTTCGTGAATCCGCGACGAGCAGCGTTCCCTGATCAGGAGTCATCCGCACTCCGTTCGGAAAGGTAATGCCGGTGTCCACCACGCGCTTTTCATGTTTGGCGTTAATGAAATAAATCTGCTTCGTGGGCGGATCGGTGAAATAGATTTCGCCTTTATGATTTACCACGATGTCGTTTGAGCCGACCTCCTCGGTGATGACCGTTTCCTGGCCAGTAACGTCAAAAGCGGCAATGCGCTTTTTTCCATTCTGGCAGACGTAAATTTTCCCATCCGGTCCAAACATGGAGCCATTGGCTCCGCCCGTATTTTCGACAAATACGGAAATTTTACCATCAAGTGAAATTTTATGAATACGATTATTCGGAATATCCGTGAAATAGACGTTTCCTTCGGCATCAACGGATGGGCCTTCAGTGTATTTATAGCCTTCGCCCAGCAACTGCCACTCCTCACCGGGAATGATGATTTCTGAAATGGGAGGTTCCGCAGCGTAGGTGGAAATGCCAAACAGCGCGACAGCCAGCCAGATCATTCGCAGGAAGGTCAATTTGAAGTTGGCGATTTGGGCTTTCACAAAGGGTTAAAATTCAGGCTCACGTATTATTTGGCATAATCGCGCCAGACCCAGCGCATCGTGTCGGGAAAAATTGAGCCGCCGTGCTTGCCGTTGTGCGAGCCATCGCCAACAACAAATTTGTAATCGTAGTGGGCAAACTTCAACGCAGCAGCCATCTCCTGATTTCCCAGAAACCAACTGCCGCCATAAATATCCTGATCATTCGAGCCGTCCTGAAGGAAAACCCGGACGGGCTTGGGGTCGGTCTTACGAATCATAAAAGGATAGGCATTGCCGCCGTGCAAATCGGTAAAGCTGCCGATGAAACTGACTACCTTCCCAAATTGATCAGGCCGCTGCCAGGCGGCGGTAAAGGCGCAGATGCCTCCGGAACTGGAGCCACAAATTGCCCGTTTTTTGGGGTCGGTGGAAAAATTATATTGTTTGGCGACCTGGGGCAGAATTTCCTCCAGCAAAAAACGAACATATTGATCACTCAAGGTATCGTATTCAAAACTACGATTGAAACGGGGCAGTTCGTTCGTGCTGAGTGCGGGAATAATGCCTGGATTAATAAACACGCCGATGGTTACCGGCATATCTTTCTTTTGAATCAAATTATCAAGGACCACCGGCACCCGATAAGAGCCCTTGGGGTCCTGCATGCCGCCGCCATCCTGAAATACCATCAGGCAGGCAGCATTGGTAGCGACATATTGTTTGGGCACATAAACCCAATAATCGCGTTCGGTTCCAGGGAATATTTTGCTGACCCAATGAAATTTGGTGACCGTGCCTTGCGGAACGCCGGGATGAATTTCAGAATCCGGCCCCAGCTTATAATCATCAGCGGCGCGGACCAGCAGAGTCGCGCAGAACAGCAGCAGGAACACGTTGGCAAGTCGTCGCATATACGGAAAGCTGAATTATGGAGGGCCGGGGCCAGATTTCAACGAAATCTTCTGGAGTGAATTTGTTTGTTCTGGAGTAACACTTGCACCAGTTCACCTAATTGAGCCGGCGTGTGCTCGCTGCTGAGGGCAAACCGGAAATAGCCGCTGACCGGACCACCGGGGTACCGGATGAAGGGAGGAAATATCCCGGCTTGCAACAAGGCCCGTTTGAGCTGATTCGCATGACGGGAATTGCGCGGGACAATGGCCAAAATGGGACCGGGCGTCATTTCCGGAATAACCCCTTGTGCGTGCAAAGCCGATTTCACAGCAGTGAGGTTCTGATGCAAACGTCTTCGCAATACCGGTTGGCGGCTCAGAATGTGCAACGCCTGGATTACTGCGCCGGCCAGCGGCAGAGGCAAAGGAGTGTTGCCCACAACCGCCCGGCTCCGTTCGATTATCTTTCCAACCCAGCTTCGTGAGCCCAGGATCGCGCCGCCATAAACACCCAGCGCCTTGCTCAGAGTAACGGTTTGAATGACCTGCTTCCGGCTCACACCAGCAAATTCGACACTCCCCTGCCCGTTTTCACCAATGACACCAGCCCCATGGGCATCATCCAACAGAACCACAGAATCTTTCGGCAAAATTGATATCCAAAGGGCGATCGCTGATAAGCTCAATGTTGTTGAAGCCCATCATCCGTTTCCCTCCATAATTCACTGACGAATAGCGCGAGGAAACATTTTTCACCTGCGAGCCCAATGTTTTCCATACTACACCGCCCCAGCCGGCTTCGAAAGCACGGACAACGTTTATTTTTTTATCGGTTGGCGGCGCACTGGCCAGCCAAAATGGGTTTGGAGATTTTATTCCTAAAAAATCGGTTGATATATCTGCCATGTTTTAATATTTTGAATGTTGAATTTTAAATTTTGAATTAATTATTGAAAGCCGGTTTTAGCTCCGATTCAATAAGATAATCCGGTGAAATAATGTGTTTCAAAATCGCCGCAGCTCCGTCTTTTCCTGCCTGCACAGCGTCTACGACTTCACGTCCGCCATTTACGCAGTCGCCACCGGCAAAAACGCCTCCCAATCTGGTGGCCGATTTTCCGCTTACCGCGATTTTCCCATTATTGTTTTCAATGTTATTTTCGTTAACCAAAGCGCTGAAAGGCATTTGCCCTGCTGCCTTGATAACCATATCAACATCAAGCGTAAAGGTCTCGCCTGAAACAATCGGGCTCCTTCTTCCGCTGCCGTCTGGTTCGCCGAGTTTCATTACGTCGCAGACCAATTGGGCCACTTTTCCGTTATCACCCTTGATTTCCTTTGGCGCAGCCAGCCATATAATTTTACAGCCGTCCAATTTGGCAATGTCCAATTCCTTTTGGGTACATGGCATTTCGGACTGCGTCCTCCTGTAAACCAAAGTCACGTCGGAAGCGCCTAACCTTTTGGCCTGCGTGGCCGCATCAATGGCGGTCATTCCCATCCC
>JBEHZA010000210.1:0-8383 GCA_048497895.1 Verrucomicrobiota bacterium | reverse complement strand
GCAACCGGACGCGCCTGCGTGGTTGCATGCGGAAAGCGCGCGGTTGCGGTGATTGCAGCAGGGTAAAGATCCGTTGAAACGTCTTTTCCAATTGCGACCGGTCGAGGACGGAAAAAACCGGTGAACCCTCGGGCGAGAGAATTTTACAAATGCGATCCAGATGCGGACCATCCAGCCGCAGCCAATAGAGTTCCCATGGGGCTTGCGGGTCTGCCCAGTAAGCGTGCGGATGGTGGCAATTGACCCAGATCAATTGGCCGGGTTCCACGGAGAAGGTGCGGCCAGCCAGACGGGCCGTGCCTTTTCCTTTCAGGCAAAAGATCAACTCGTGTCCGGGGTAATGGTCGCGGGAGATGTGATGTTCCGGTCCGGCAATCAGATGACCCGCGCGCACGACGGAGTAGAAGACTTCGCTGCTCGCTTCGCTCGGTGTGTGGTACAAAGACAGCACAAAGCGGGTCGCTGGCCGGTTGTTTGTCATGAGAGGAATTTACAAGACTGTTCCGCTTTGTCCATGGCCGATGGAGTTCACCCGAAAGAGGGGGGAAGCACCTGAGGGTTTTCCGTCCGCTTCATTTTTTGAGCCTCGGCGGATAACCCGTTACGGTTGGTTTGTTACTGGCCGCATAATTCCGCCGGGGCAAATTATCGGTTGCACTACTCTCGTTCCGGTAACAGTTTGAATGAAAATAATGTGCTCGCTTTTTGAATATTGGAACGATATTTTTTAACACATTAAGGCGTTTGCATCGGCTTTGACAAGGGAACTGGCCACGTGAAGCTTCCGCGTGGACGGTGATACAGGCCGCTAGAAGAACAGATTCACCATGATTAGCATCGTGCTGGCAGAAGACCACGTCATCGTGCGCAAAGGACTTCGTCTTGTTTTGGAACGCGAAAGCGATTTCCAATTGCAAGGTGAGGCCAGCGATGGCTTGGAAGCGGTGCAGTTGGTGACGAAAGTCCGGCCCAATGTTTTGTTGTTGGACTTGATGCTGCCCCGTTTGCACGGCCTCGAAGTGGCGCGGCAGGTCCATAAGGATTGTCCGGAAACCCGGGTCATCATTCTTTCCATGCACGACGATGAACCCTACGTGATGGAAGCCTTGCGCTACGGCGCCTCCGGTTATCTGCTCAAAGATTGCACCCCGAAAGAATTGGTCCATGCCATTCGTGAAGTGGCGGCAGGCCGGCATTACCTGACTCCCGTGCTGGCAGAACGCGCGATTACCGGTTACGTGCAGCGTCCCGGTCAATCCACGGAAGATGTCGTGGAAACGTTGACCAAGCGCGAACGCATGGTGTTGCAATTGGCGGCGGAAGGGCTGACTTCGGCGGAGATTGCCAAAAAATTATTCATCAGCCCGCGCACGGCCGAAACACACCGCGCCAATATCATGCGCAAACTCGAACTGCGCTCGCAGACCGACCTTGTCAAGTTTGCCATTCGCAAAGGCATTATCTCCGCGTAACTCACACGCTGCCGACGGTTTCCCTCTGGTTTTCTTACGTTTCTGAGCGGCTTTTTTCCGGGTTATTTAAATTACCGGCGCTGCCCCTGCCCATATACAGGTGCGTACGGATGGTGAATTGAAGGAGGCGGGTTTACTTTTTTTATGAAACAGATGCAGTCCGGTTTGGTCAAATTCATAGTAAGGCAAACATGAAAGTCGAAAAACAAAATCCGGGGCGGACGAACCAGAAACTGGTGGTGCAATTTCCTCAAGGCGCAGGTCAGGATTCCTGGCATGTCCGCGTGAAATCCGCGGCGAAGCAATCGTTCGCCAGCGCTGATGTCGTTGTGGCCAGTTACCTGGATCATTTGGCGCGTCACCCGCGGTGCGTCGAGAACCGGTTGATGTTGTCAATTCCGATGCCGGTATAGTCTGCGCGTGGAATGGAACTGACGGAATTTAGATTTTTACTGAGCCTCCACCCGCGCTAACACCTCAGCGTGGTATTCCTGCCCGATACTGTTGTTTACGGTATCGGGCTTTTTTCTGGGGGCATTCAGTTGCCTCAATGATGGTTTTTCAGAAACAAGAAATCCGGCGTTGCCAGTGTGCGGATTCCCAACTAGAAGTGACCGGTTCAACGTCGTGGCGCATGAAAGTTGTATTGGATACCAATCATCGGTTTATTTTAAAGGGGGGGGTGACCCGCTATATCGATCATTTGTTGCAGCATTTTTCACTTTTAAAACCCAAAGATTTTGCCTGGGAGGAATTGAATTGGCCGGTGACGAATTACGAATATCAACAACCCAAACGCGCGTTGAAAACGATTTACCGGGGGTTCGTGTGGGGAAATTTTATTGGGCCTGGGCAATTGGAAAATTTTCATCCGGATCTCTATCATGCGTTGGATTTCAGTTGTGTGGCCCGGATAAAATGTCCCCGGGTGCTGACGCTGCATGACCTCGGCTATTTGCGCGTGCCGGACCGGTTTCGTGCCTGGACCCGTTGGCGGGGGCGGCAGCGGTTGGAGGAATGCCATAAAGTAAACAAGTTGATTTGCGTCAGCCAATTCACGGCGGATGAAGCCATGCAATATCTGGGCGTGCCGGCTTCCCGCATCGCGGTTGTGCATCTCGGTTGCGGTTTCGCCGGGGCGATTTCTGAAATCGCTGCACAGGCGCCTGCACAACCGTTGCCGCCGGAGTATTTTCTTTTTGTGGGCCATTTGGAGCCGAATAAAAATTTAAAATTATTGCGTGGCGTTTACGAGTTGGCGGCTGCGGCGGGAAGAGCGTTGCCGCCGCTCGTCATCGTGGGAGAACGTTGGGCGGGAGTAGCGCATGAAGGCACCACGCCTCCGGATTGGATTTTCCTGGGACGGCAGTCGGATGCGGTTTTACGTTATGCTTACGAGCATGCGCTGGCGAAGGTTTTCCCCAGCCGCTACGAGGGTTTTGGTCTGACCGTGCTGGAAGCCATGAATTACGGCTGTCCCGTTATATGCAGCCCGGTCGGGAGTTTACCGGAAGTTGCGGGCGATGCGGGCATCTTTGTGCCCGCCACTGCGGAGGCTTATTTCCAGGCCATGTGCGGGTTATTGGATCATCCGGAGCAATTGGAGGAATGGCGCGCCAAATCCCGCGCCCGCGCCCGCGCTTTCTCCTGGCGAAAATGCGCGGAGGAAACCATTCAGGTTTACCGCGACGTTTTACGCTGATGGGTAAATAAAAAGGAGTCGATGACGAGTCATCGACTCTGGCAGTCCGTTTCGCCGACCCGCCTGGTTTTGTTTCCGGCTTACTTCACGGCTTCAATTTTGGAAGCTGTCACCTGCAATTGACCGTCCACCTTTTTACACGTGCCGGTCACGGAGATTTCTTTTGCTTCTTTGCAAATGGCGCTGTGGAAATCTTTGCTGGTGGCATTATCGACCAGATAGTAGGTCGTGGTTTTGCCATTCTTTTCTACCTGCACTGCGGTTTGGCAGGTTTTGGTTTCGCTGAGCGCGCACTTCGCGCACAGTCCTTTGCCTTTGATCGTAATTTCTTTGCCTGCACTTTCCGCTGAAGCCGGAGCAGTGGAGATTAAACCGAGGCCGGCGATGAGCGCTAAAGCGGTAATTAATTTTTTCATAAGGATGCAATTTATGGGTTTGAGTTTTTAAACTGTTCGCCGACTTCCAACGCGATCAGGAGGCCGAGCGCAACCGTTATAATTTCGCCTGACCGGCAATTTCGGACAACGGCTAAGGTTTTTCATTTTTTGCATTACTCCGGCGCAATTATTGGCTGCCTAGCTCACTAAGAATGAATGGGTTAAGCAAAGTGAAAGAGAGATGGGGGCGGGTTGAAATGAGGTTTTGTATGGAAATAGAATACCTTTTCGACAGTTTTTAGTGTTTTCTTTAATTTTTATACAACCTGTTTATAATTAAATAGTTGAGAACATTGTCATAAAAATTAGACTCAATACAGAGGTGATTCCAAAATAAATAGTTGACCAATTAGTAAACTATGATATTTATGTTTTAGTTAAATGAAATTGAAAGCGCAAAGGAATCAAATGAACACGGTCGCCAGAAAGTTAACGGTCCGCTTCGATGAGGCGGTTGGTTTTGAAGTTCAAGCCAAGTTCCAGCCTGACCTGGGTTGGAAGAGCGTGCGGGAGTTGGCGGTAATGAAAGAGAAGTTGCTGCGCCAACAGTTGGAAGAAGCCAATGACATACAGCTTTACCAACCGCTGCGGCATGCGGCGGATGAAGCGGCTTCGCTGGCCTGGGCCACTCCGTTTCCGCTGTTGTTTTTGCCGACGCTCATGGAAGAGAAGCGGCTCGAAGTGCAGACGCATGCCCAACGGCAACATGATATCCGCCAGCGCAGTCAGTCCCTGTTAGCCATGGCGGCTTGAGTCGATGCGGCTGATTTTTACAGCCATTTGAACCAATACCGATAACTTCAACTTGAATTGAATATGAGTACCACGCTTGAGAAAGACACGAAATACGTCACGGTCACCGATGATACGTTTGCGGAAGAAGTGCTGAACTCCGCGCAACCTGTGCTGGTGGACTTTTGGGCCGCCTGGTGCGGGCCGTGCCGGATGATTGCTCCTTCGTTGGAAGAACTGGCAGCGGAATACGAAGGCCGCTTCAAAATCGCGAAAGTGGATGTGGATGTGAATCAGAAATCGGCCAACGATTTTGGCATTCAAAGTCTGCCCACGCTCCTGATTTTCAAGCAGGGCAAAGTGGTGGATTCCATCATTGGCGCCGTCTCCAAACGCACGATCAGTGATCGATTGAACCGGCAGCTGGCTTAAAGCTGTGTGCCGAAGGTTGACATCCGGTCCAAATAATCAAACACTTAAAAGATCATGGGACGAGTCAGTGATGCAAAAGAGCGCCTGTTGCAGGCGGCGGGTGATCTGGTCTGGCAGCAAAGCTATGGATCAGTCACCATCGACGCCATCTGCGAAAAGGCCGGAGTGAAAAAGGGTAGTTTCTACTACTTCTTTAACTCCAAGTCTGACCTCGCGGTCGCCGCGCTCGAAGCGCACTGGCAAGTCCTCAAGCCGGATTTGGACCGGATCTTCTCACCTACAGTTCCGCCCCTGGAACGCATCCAAAAATACTTCGAAGGTCTGTATCAATATCAGAAAGATCTCAAACAGAAGTTTGGTCATGTGATGGGTTGCCCGTTTTGTTCGCTGGGGTCGGAACTCAGCCAGCAGGATCAGGAGATTTGCGGTAAAGTCCGTGAAATCATGACCTATACCCCAAAGTACATGGAAACCGCTTTGCGTGACGCGCAGGCGGCAGGTTTGATTCACGTAGCGGACATTCCGGCCAAGACAAAATCCATCTTCGCCTATATGGAGGGCGTTTTGCTGCAAGCCCGCATTCAGGATGATGTGGAAATGCTGCGCAATTTATCCACGGTCGCGCTCGAAATGGTCGGAGCGCAACCCGCTCTCGTTTAGTTTTCCCTGAGTCATCGATGTAGTAATAGGTTTTACCGGAGAGTTTTTTACCAATTGGTCAACTATTGAATTTTGAAATTAAGAATTATGAAGCTGTCTCAACTGATTTCTTCGCAACGCACTCAAGTGATTTGGCCGCTGTTAGCCGCAGCCGCCTTGCTTCCGCTCATCGGTTGTAGCGAAAAGCCTGCGGCACCCACGGCTGCGGCTGCGCCGCCTCCGCCCATCGTCACCGTCGCTCCGGTTGAACAGCGTGAGCTGGTCGAGTGGGATGAGTTTACCGGTCGCACTGAAGCCGTGGAAGCCGTGGAAGTGCGCCCGCGCGTTACCGGTTACTTGCAGGAAGTCCGGTTTAAATCCGGCCAGCTCGTGAAGCAGGGCGACGTTCTCTTTGTCATCGATCCGCGGTGGCACAAGGCGGAGTTTGACCGGACCAAAGCCGAACATGACCGGGCACTGGTGCGCCTGCAAAACACCGAACGCGATGCCAAACGCTCCGTTCAACTGCTGGCCAATAAAGTCATCTCGACGGAAGAAGCTGATGCCCGCGATGCGGCTTATCAGGAAGCCAAAGCCGCCGCTTTAGCCGCTCAAGCTGCTCACGATACAGCCCGGCTCGATTGGGAATACACCGAAGTCCGGGCGCCGATCTCCGGACGAGTCAGCCGCGCGCTGGTCACGGCTGGCAATTATGTCAGCGGCGCAGCGGGATTCACCACGCTGCTGACCACCATTGTGTCGGTTGATCCCGTCTATGTTTATGCCGACGTCGATGAGAACTCGCTGCTCAAATTCAACGCGCTGATGCAGGCCAGGAAAGTCGCCAGCAATGGGGATGGTTCCATCCCGGTGGAACTACAATTGATGGACGAGGAGAGTTTCCCGCACGTCGGACACATCGAATCTTTTGATAACCGGCTGGACCCGCAAACCGGCAGCATCCTGTTACGCGCCGCGTTTCCGAATCCAGACGGGCGGATTGTTCCCGGTCTGTTTGCACGGATTCGCGTGCCGGGCAGCGAGAAGCACAATGCCTTGCTGGTGGATGAACGCGCCATCGGCACGGACCAAGCCGAAAAATTTGTTTATACGCTAACCGCGACCAATACTGTCGCGTATCGCCCGGTCAAGCTTGGGCCCGTACTCGCAGGCAAACGCCTGGTACGTTCCGGGCTGCAACCTGGTGAGAAAATTGTTGTGAATGGCCTGCAACGGGTGCGTCCCGGCGCACCGGTTACTCCGCAGGAAGCCGTGGCCGCGGTCTCCAGGCCGGGTGTCGAAACCGCTCAACGTTAAACGGGCGTCGCCCATTTTGGCCACTCATCTGAAGTTATGAAATTTTCACACTTCTTCGTTCGCCGCCCGATTTTCGCCGGGGTGCTCTCGGCCATCATTTTCATCGTGGGGTTGCTGGCCATGAATCGGCTGCCCATCAGTGAATATCCCGAAGTGGTTCCTCCCACGATCGTCGTTCAGGCGACGTATCCGGGAGCCAATCCCAAGACCATTTCTGAAACGGTCGCCGCGCCGTTGGAGCAGGCTATCAACGGGGTGGAGGATTCCCTCTATATGTTCTCTCAGTCCACCGGTGATGGCGTCATGGCCCTGACGGTGACCTTCAAGCTGGGCACCGATGTGGATAAAGCGCAGGTACAGGTGCAGAACCGCGTGGCCCAGGCATTGCCCAAGCTGCCCGAAGAAGTCCGCCAATATGGCGTCACTACCACCAAGCAAGCCCCTAACCTGACCATGGTGGTGCATTTGTTTTCGCCCAACGATCGGTACAATGAAATCTACATCCGTAACTACGCTACCTTGCAGGTCAAGGACGTGCTGGCGCGCATCCCCGGCGCTGGTTCAGTACAGGTTTTCGGTTCGGGCGATTATGCCATGCGGGTCTGGCTGGACCCGGACAAAGTCGCCGCCAAGGGCTTGACCGCCAGTGATGTGGCCAATGCGATTCGCGAGCAGAATGTGCAGGTTGCCGCCGGGGCCATTGGCCAGCAACCCGTCAGCAAATCCACTGCGCTCGAACTTCAGGTCAATGCCAAGGGGCGGTTGATTGACGAAAATGAATTCGGCCAGATTATCGTCAAGACGGGCGCGAATGGCGAAAAGACTTTGCTCAAAGACGTTGCCCGCGTTGAACTCGGCGCCTCCGGTTATTCGCTCCGTTCACTGCTGAACAACAAAGCGGCCGTCGCTCTTCCTATCTTCCAGTCCCCTGGAGCCAATGCCCTGCAACTTTCCGGGGATGTGCGCAAGACCATGGATGAATTGAAGAAAAGCTTTCCGGACGGCATCGATTACTCGGTCGTTTATGACCCTACGGTTTTCGTGCGCCGATCGATTGAAGCGGTGGTGCATACGTTATTTGAAGCGATTTTGCTGGTGGTGATTGTCGTCATCCTGTTCCTCCAAACCTGGCGTGCTTCCATTATTCCTTTGGCGGCCGTGCCGGTTTCGCTGGTAGGCACTTTTGCGGTGATGCTCGCGTTGGGCTTCAGTATTAATGCGCTTTCACTGTTCGGTCTCGTATTGGCCATCGGTATCGTTGTGGATGATGCCATTGTGGTGGTGGAAAACGTGGAACGGAATATAGCCCTTGGCTTGTCGCCCGTGGATGCGACGAGACGGGCGATGAATGAGGTGACGGGGCCGATTATTGCCACCGCACTGGTGTTATGTGCCGTCTTTATTCCGACGGCCTTCATCAGCGGGTTGACGGGCCAATTCTACAAGCAGTTCGCGATTACGATTGCGATTTCGACGGTGATCTCGGCCTTCAACTCGTTGACGTTGTCTCCGGCTTTGTGTGCGGCCTTGTTGAAAGACCATCACGCGCCGAAAGACTGGCTCTCACGGTTCATGGATACTATTTTTGGCTGGTTTTTCCGTCCGTTCAACCGGGCCTTTGAGTGGTTCGGGCACACTTCTTCCAGCGGCGT
>JBEHZA010000209.1:0-8411 GCA_048497895.1 Verrucomicrobiota bacterium | reverse complement strand
CGACCGTCCCCGGTCGCAGCCAGGTGACCCAATCAAACAGTGTCGGACATTTCAAACCCGCTCGTGTAGGCGAATGTTGCTGCGACCGGGGACGGTCGCTGTCCGTTGATTTTCCTTGTGCTACCCGCGCTGCCTGCACATTTTAAGGAAACTTCCGATCAAGCCTAATGCACTTGTTTCCACAATCTTTGCCCGGTTGGCGGCACCTGCCCGGTCTCCTGCTCTTGACGGCTGTCCTCAGTCTTGCGTCGGTATCGGGTGATGCCGCCGAATTCAAAGCCGGGGTTGCCGTCGTGGATATTACCTCGCCGCCCGGCTTTCGCATGAGCGGCTACTTCTATGAACGGTTGAATACCGGCACGCACGATCCGCTCCACGCCAAGGCAATCGTATTCGAGCAGGGCAAAGAAAAGGCGGCCCTCGTTTTTTGCGATCTGATCGGTATGGATTCCGGCATCTCCGGTCCCGCCCGCGAACGAGCCAGCCACAAGACCGGCATTCCCGTGGCCAATATCCTGATCAGTGGAACGCACTCGCACACTGGCCCGCTGTATGGAGGCGCGTTGCGCGAATATTTTCATGAACGGGCCATCGCTACGCAGGGCAAAGACCCGTATGAAACCATCGATTACCGCGCGCAATTGACCGAACGCCTCGTGCAAGCCATCGTGCAGGCTCAGGCGGACGCCAAGCCCGTTATGATGGAAGCAGGTGTTGGACATAAGGAAGGCCTTTCCTTCAACCGCCGTTTTCACATGAAGGACGGCACCGTGCGTTTCAATCCCGGCAAAATGAATCCGGACATCATTGCGCCCGCTGGGCCAATTGATCCGGAAGTCGGCTTTATTCTGTTTCGCACCGCCGATGGCAAATCGCCCTTTGCTTCGATCACTTCTTTTGCGTTGCACCTCGACACCGTCGGAGGCACCGAATATTCAGCGGATTATCCTTACTACCTGGAACGTTCCTTGCGGAAACTTTACGGTGAAAACTTGGTTTCCCTCTTCGGCACTGGCACGTGTGGCGATATCAATCACGTGGACGTGACCAATAAACTTCCACAAAAAGGCCAGGAGGAAGCGGACCGTATTGGCACAGCTCTGGGTGAAGTCCTCAAATCCGTTGCTCCGGAATTAAAGGCCGTCGCTCAACCATCTCTCGGCGTGCGCACGCAAAAAATCGACGTTCCCTTGCAACAATACAGCGCTGAAGAAATCGCCAACGCTAAACAAAAGATGGAGCAGGTGGGTTCCAAAGCCGTGCCGTTTTTGGTTCAAGTGGAAATCTGCAAAGTGTATGACCTCGGTCAGCGAAACCTCAAATCTCTCCCCTTGGAAGTGCAGGTTTTCCGGTTGGGAGCAGACACGGCCATTGTCGGCTTGCCCGGCGAGGTCTTCGTTGAACTCGGTCTCGCGATTAAACAAGGGTCGCCCTTTAAAAACACGCTCATCGTTGAACTGACCAACGAAGGCATCGCCTATGTGCCCACGCAAAAAGCATTCGCTGAAGGCAGTTACGAAATTGTCAACTCCCGCGTCCAAAGTGGCGGCGGCGAAAAGCTGGCCGAAACGGCCGTTAAGCTGCTCCGCGAGTTGCAGAAATAAGGATAGTTTGAATCCTCACCCGTTAGCGTGCGGATAGAATCGAATAAAGCCTTTTGCGTGACGTCCTAATAACGTCCAGCCGGTTGGCGGTTACCGTGGTTATAGCATTGGTAAATATCATCACCTGTATGAAGCGTCTTCACTGTCTGACTGCTACTTCACTTGCCGTTGCCTTTGGCTGCTTAACCTTTGGGGTATCGCGCGCAGCAGAAGTTCCGGCCAAACCAAACGGACACGCTCACTTTGAAGGGCCACTCACGCCGCAACAGGCGCTGGCGACGTTTCAAGTTGAGCCCGGCATGAAGGTTGAAGTCGTCGCTGCCGAACCGCTCGTGATTGATCCGGTGGCCGTCGCGTTTGATGAAAAGGGCCGGATGTTCGTCGCGGAAAACCGGGGTTATCCGGTCGGGCCGGGCGAAGGCAAGCCGCCTGAAGGCGTGATCGCCATGTTGGAAGATACGAACGGCGATGGTGTTTATGATAAACGCACGGATTATGTCACTGGCTTGACCTTCCCCAATGGTGTTTTGCCCTGGAAAGGCGGTATCTTTGTTACCTGTGCGCCGGACGTTTATTATTTCAAAGATTCCAAAGGCGACGGCAAAGTGGATGTGCGCAAGGTCGTGCTCACCGGTTTTTCCACGAATCAAACCACGCAATTGCGCGTCAGTCATCCGATGCTCGGCCTGGACAATTTTGTGCATCTCACCAGCGGTTTGACGGGTGGCGAAGTCAGTTCCCCTGAACATCCCGAACGCGCGGCGGTGAAATTTGCGAAAAGCGATTCCCGTTTTAATCCGGATACGTTCGAGTTCGAGGTCACGGCTGGACAGGCGCAGTTTGGTCTCACGTTTGACGATTTTGGCCATCGCTTCATTTCTTCGAACCGCAATCCCTTGCGGCAGGTCGTGTTGTTGCCCAATTATCTGAAGCGGAATCCGTATCTCGCCTTTTCCGAGACGACCTATGACGTTGCGCCCTCCGGTGAGGCCGGCAAGGTCTATCCTCTCAGTGAAGACACCACGACTGCTTCTTTCATGCCCAGCCTGATGGGCGCTCCGCACGCAGGGACATTTACTTCTGCCTGTGGCAGCGTGATTTTTCATGGTGATGCGCTTACTCCCGCACACCTGGGCAACGCCTTCGTCTGCGAGCCCGCGCAAAACCTGGTTCAACGCCAGATCCTCACGCCCATGGGCGCGACGTTCTCGGGCAAAATCGCGCAGGAAGGCCACGAGTTTCTCGCTTCTCCGGATGGCTGGTTCCGTCCCGTCTATGCCGCCAATGGGCCGGATGGCGCGCTCTATATTTGCGATATGTATCGCAAGACTATCGATCATCCGCAGTATTTGCCGGAGAATATTCGCGCCACGGCCGATTTCGTGAGCGGCAAAACCATGGGGCGCATTTACCGCGTGGTGGCGGATAAGAATGCCGGCTCGAAAAAACTCGTGGCGGAACGTCATCCCCACTTGGACAAAGCAACGGCCAAAGAACTGGTCAGTCACCTCGGTGATGCAAATGGCTGGGTGCGCGACACAGCGCGCCGCCTGATTCTCGAACGGCATGATCCTGCGACCGTTCCGGCTTTAAAGGCGGCGGTTAAGAATGGCAAAAACGAATTTGCGCGCGTCGATGCCTTGCGGTTGCTGGAAGCCTTTCACGCCGTTGAAACCGTTCAAATTCAACTCGCGCTCGCGGATAAACATGCCGGTGTGCGCGAGAATGCGATTCAACTCGCCGAATCGCGCCTCGCGCAATCCGGCCCGCTCTTGGATAAATTAATCGCGCTCGCCAACGATCCCGATGCCCGCGTCCGTTTTCAATGTGCCCTCTCGCTGGGCGAAAGCAGCGACGCGAAAATCATTCCTGCGCTCGCGCAAATCGGTGTGCGCAATGCCGATGATCTCTGGTCGCGCGCCGCGGTGTTGAGTTCCGTGGGCAAACGTTCCGATGAATTTCTGCAAGCCGTCCTGACTGTGCCGTTGAAAAACGGCGAAGACCTGGCACCGCTCATGGAAACGCTGGGTCAGGTGCTGGGCGCCGGCTCACCGCCTCCGAAATTAGTGCAGGTATTGAATCAATTGACCGCTTCGGCCAATCCCGCCGATTTCGCGTGGCAATTAAAAGCGGTGGGCGGCATTGCGGACGGCTTGCGCAGTCGCGGGATCAAGGGCAAATCCAGTTCCGCCTTGTTCAACGTCCTCGAAGGCGAATCCACCGAAGCCAAAACCGCGCGTGAACAGGTGAACGCCATGATGGACCGCGCTTTGGTCATCGCCGTAGATAATCGTCAAAGCACCAACAGTCGTCTTGCCGCCATCGATTTGCTGACCTATGCCGATTACAGCAAAGTGGGTAAATCCTTATTCGGTCTAGTGACTCCAGCGCAGCCCACTGAATTGCAACTCGCCGTGGTTCGTTCTCTGGGGCGCATGTCCGATTCCGCCGTGGGCAAAACCTTCGTGGAACGGGAACGCTGGCGCGCTTATGGCCCGGCGGTGCGTGAAGCGGTAGTGGCCGTGCTCGTTTCCCAACTGTCTTACGTGAATGCATTGCTTGATGCCATGGAGCGCGGTGACGTGCAGACATCCGCACTCAATCCCGCGCGCCGCACGCAATTGGCCAAGCATCGCGATGCCAAAGTGCGCGGACGGGCGGAAGCGTTGTTCAAGAACATCGGTGGCGCTGACCGCATGAAGGTTTACGAAGATTATAAATCCATGCTTACGCTGACGGGTGAACCGAAAAATGGCCATGCCGTCTTCACGCGGACCTGCACGCCCTGTCATGCCTACGCGGGTGAAGGTTATAGTGTGGGGCCGGATTTAACCGGCATTCGCAATCAGCCCAAGGAGGCGTTGTTGCTGCATATTCTCGTGCCCGATTACGAAATTGTTCCCGGCTTTGTCAGTTACGAAGTCGAAACGAAAGATGGCCAGACCATTTCCGGTTTGCTGGCTTCGGAAACGGCGACGAGTGTTACGTTGCGCCGTGCTTTGGGACAGCAGGATACGATTCTCCGTTCCAATATCGCTTCGATTTCCTCCACGAGCACTTCGTTGATGCCTTCGGAATTGGAAAAGACCATGAGTCGTCAGGATTTGGCCGATCTGCTCGCGTTTTTGCGCGGCGAAAAATAAGCGAATCGACAGGAAAAGAAACCGGGTAAAAGCAGAGCAGGGGAGAACGATCAACTCACCGCACGGAAACGAACGCGCGTCGTTTTGGCTTGTTCGCGCACGCGTTTACTCCAGTTGCGCAAGTAAACGTATTGTTCCTCGGCAGGCACGGCTTTGATCGTGATGCCATTGGAGGCTTCTGCCGAACCCATGGGCGGATCGACATTCAGGAGCTGGCCCGGCAGCATGATGCCGCCTTCGTTTTGAAATTGAATCAGCGGACCCATCGTCAGAAAATCCGGCGAAGCCATTTGGGCCGCTTCCAGAAATTCCTGAAAAGAAAGTTCCAGATCGTAAATCTCACCCGTATCCGCCCGCAACTTGATCATCTTGCGTCCGCGAATGAGGAATTGGTTGCCCGTGCAATCCTCGGCGATGGGAATATCCGTCGCGCTCAGATTACGGTAGAACAGATGAAAAGATTCCCGGCTCATCCACGCCCAGTGCAAGGAATGCCACAAGGGATCATGACAGGCGCCCCGGATGTGCAGTCCGCCACCGAACTGAATGAACCCGTTAATCTGCCGCAACAAGCCGCGCACCTTGACGGGCAGGAGCCGGTAAAGCTCCGCATCGTCAATCGACGGGCCTTGATGTGTTACGTGATTCAGGTCCATACGGACATCCGTTTGCTGCGTAATTCAAATGACACAAGCCCTGCTGCGAACTCACGTTTCCATCAAGCCTTGTGTCCAACTCAACCACCACTCTTCAGACGTAAGAGCAACTCAAACTATTCGACCTTCAGACGCCGCGTTCGCTCAAAAATATTTTGTTCCAGCGCCGCTCTTTGCTCTCCCTCTTAAGTAACACCGTTCCGGGAGGGAAGTTTCCTGAACTGCTAAACGCGGGTAAAAACGTGAAACCGGGCGTAATGAACCTGTGTGAGCTTCATTGACCAACAAAATGTGACCAAGCACTTCATGTGGCAAAGCAGTTGCGCTGCTGGGTGGGACCCTAACGAAATGGCCCGGTTTTGTCGAGGCTTCATTCCACGGCCGTTTGGGTGAGGCCGGTTTAGTTTGCGCGAAGCCGCTCCAGGGCTGCGCGCACGCTGGCGAGCCCCGGTTTGTCTTTGAATTTCTCCACCAAAGGTTCCGCGCGCTGGTAGAGGCGGACCGCCTTGGCTTTGGCTCCGCGCTGTTCTGCAAACGCTCCAAAGCGAACAAGAGTGTGAGCGATAAGCTCTTCATCTCGAATGAGTTCTGCTATTTGAAGGCATTTGCGGTAAGCCCGTCCGGCCCGCCACCATTGGGCCTTTTGTTCGTGCAGTTCCGCCAGCACCAGCAGAAATTGGACGTAGATCGGGTTTAGTTGTCGGAATCCGAACAGGCTTCGGCATTCGTTGAACCAATACTGCGCGTTTTCGCTATCGCCTTGTCTCAGCGCCACTTCTCCCAGACCGCGTGCCACCTTGGCTTTAAAAAGATCGTCCTGATCGTATTCCAGCCGTTTCCAGACGCGTTGGAACCAGAGCAGGGCATCTTCATACACGCCGCGCGCCAGTGCCTTCTCCGCAAAACGCACCATCACTCCCGGTTCGATGTTGTCCAGATTCTGACGGGTGCCCAAATGATCAATCAATCCGTAAGCCTCGGCGGCTTGATCGAAACGGCCCGATTCCTCCAGCACTTTTCCCAGCGCATCCAGTATCCCGATCCGGGTCCGCACATTTTCCACGGCATACGAGAGGGCGAGCGCCTTGCGGAGATACCCTTCCGCTTCTTCCCAGCGGTCTTGCAATCCAGCGAGTGAACTGAGGGTGATGAGAATGCCAAAAATCGCAGGTGATTGATTGGCCAAAGTTGCCTTGGTCAAACAGTGTTGATAGCGCGTGATGGCCGTTTCTATCGGATAATCCGGCAGGCGACGATAGTGATCCAACAATTCCAGCAGGGCGTCGAGATCATCCTGTTCGGCCAGCAATTCATAGCTTTGATCGAAATAACGCTGAGCTTTTTCCCACGTGCCCCGTTCGCTGGCCATTTGTCCGAACAGGAAATAAATTTCTCCGCGGTCAGGCGCGTTAAAATCTGCTCCCGATAATTCCAAAGCGCGCTCGCACGCCTTGATCACCTCCGGCCAATCGCGCCGGTTCAGCGCCAGCCGGGCCAATCGTTTTTGAGCCGCGATTTGCGTGGGGCGAATGGCTTGAGTGGTTTCCAGCGCGCAACATTGTTCGTGGTACTTCTGCGCTTCTTCTTGTTGCTTTCTCGCTTCCGCCGTCAAACCGAGGTTGTATAGCACCTCGGCCTGTTCTTTCCTCCGGTCGAGACTTTGCCAATAAAACAGGCTCTTCTGGTAAAGCTCGTCAGCTTGGTTATAACGGTTCAGTCCGTAGGCAATGTTCGCCTGACAATGACACGCGGCGGCGATCAAGCTCGTATCCCACACGGATTCGGCCAGTTTGAGTGCTTGCCCAAACATCTCCTGCGCGTGATCAGCTTTATTATCCTCCAGAGAAATCTGGCCGATCTTCAGGAAGGCGGCGGCTTGTGCGTGCGCGGAATCCAGCTTTAAGGCCAGCCCCAGGCTCTGCTGGTAATACTTTGCCGCAGCGATCAGATTTTTGCGGGTGGCTTCCAGCGTTCCCAGGGAAAGCAGTGCTTGGGCTTCTTCTGCGGGCCGATCCAATTCATGCCAGATCCGCCGGCTGCTTTCAAACCAACTGAACGCTTCGTTATAGCGTTTCATTTGTTGGGCGAGCTGGCCGAGGAGATTCGCTGTTTCGGCCTTGCCGGGTTCGTTGCCCATTTGCTGATCGAGTTGCAGCGCCGTTTGCAGGGCCCGTTCCGCGTCGTCAAAGCGATCCTGCGCTTGCGCCGCCGTGCCAATAATCCGCCAGGCTTCCGCCACCCCGGTTTCCGCTTCTGTCTCTCTCGCTATCCGCAGAAGCTCCCGCGCCAATCCCGCCCCTTCTTCAAATTTCCCTGCTTCCTGCAAGGCCCTGGCCAGTTCACAGGCCGCTCCGTAATAACCGGGTGCTGTCAAATTATCCGCCAGAATCCGCCAGGCCGTTTGATAGTGCGTTTGCGCTTCCTGCCAGTGCCGGTGTTCAAAGGCGAGGTCTCCCAATTGCATGGCGACTTCGGCCAAGCGCGCCGGTTCCTGAAGGGCTTCAAAATAGTCCCGCAGCCGCAGCAGGAGCGCGCGTTCCAGCGTCAGGTTGTTTTGCTGCCGGGCCAGCGCACCCCGTAATTCCTGCACTTCTTCCCAAAAGACATTCTTTTCGGGCGTCTTTGGGGAATAGGAAACTTTTTCTTCCAGCGTCAGCAGAATATCACGCCAGGATGACGCTCCTAATCGTTGCGCCGCGATGGGGCCGGCGATGCGGAGCAAATCCCTCGCGTCCAGCCAGCGTTTGGCTTTGCAGGCCCGGAAGAGCGCCCGCAGAAAGTTTGATTCTTCATGCTCCAGGACCGCTTGCGCATGGGGCATGTGAAGCGCTTCCAGCCGGATGAATTTTTTTGCCTGATGCAGGTAAACATCAAGGAAAGCGGTGTAAAGTTGGTAAGTGCGCCCGGCATAGACTTCGCAAAAAAGCTTGTGCCATTGACGGCTTTGATGGGGATCGATCAAAAACCCCTCTTCACCGGCCGCATTTAATACTCCTGCTGCTTTGGCC
>JBEHZA010000208.1:0-8424 GCA_048497895.1 Verrucomicrobiota bacterium | reverse complement strand
GCCGAAGCCCGACTCGCACATCACGGACAACCCGAGTGTCTTCGGTTAGAGCAACACCGCTTAAATTTGCACCGGCTTAATAAGTCGCGCCAGCGTCTTGGAGTGCGCCAGCCCTCTGGCGCTCTGTGAGGCATCCGCTTATTCTTTAAGCGAATTATTTACGATCCACTGTCCAACGCAAATCAACTGGCCGAAGCGCAAAACTCCCCATTCCCCTTGTCGTCCCCAAACTCTTTTTGTTAGCGTCGCGCCTGATTCATGGATTCGACTGACACGACCACACCGCGCGGACGCGCCACCAAACGGCGCTTCCAGGAAGGCGGCCTGCTCGTCGTCATCTTTGTGTTGGGACTGTTGCTCACCCTCTTCGGCGGCAGCGTGAAAGTGCCCGTCTTCGAAATGAATGCGCAGGGCGAACGCCAGCGCGTGTTCGTCACGAACGCCGCCGGTGAACAAACCCCCAAGGTCGAGGAAAAGAACAAATTTCTCAACGCCCAAAACCTCACCCAGCTCGCCAAAGACACCAGTTTCATCGCCATCATGGCCGTCGGCGCCACGTTTGTGATTATCGCCGGCGGCATCGATTTATCCGTCGGTGCCATCTACGCGCTCGCTTCGGTGCTGGGCGCCATTGTGTTCCGGATTTACGGCCCGGAAGGCACGCATGCCGCCGCTTCCGCCTGGCTCGGCGTCTCACTCGGCGTGCTGACGTGTGTCGGCACGGCGACCATTTGTGGTTTGCTCAATGGCGGCATGATTGTCGCGCTCAAAGTGCATCCCTTCATCATTACGCTCGGCACCATGGCGATCTTCCGCGGCATCGCCTTTGTAATTACCAAGGGACAATCCATTGGCGGATTTCCGGCCGCTTTCCGTGATCTGGTGCGCTGGGAAACGAGCGGCGGCCTCAGTCTCGTGCCGCTGGGCGTGATGATTCTCGTAGCGGTTGCCGGCGGCATTTATCTCTCGCGCTTGGCCGCAGGCCGACGCATCTACGCCATCGGCGGTAATGAACTCGCCAGCCGTTACAGTGGCATCCGCGTCGAACGCGTGAAGTTGAGCGTCTATCTTTTTTCCGGTCTGACTGCCGGCATTTCCGCCCTGCTCTCCCTCGGTTACTACGGTGGCGCGACTTCCGGCGATGGCCAGGGCTACGAACTCAACGTCATCGCCGCCGCCGTCGTCGGTGGCGCGAGCTTGTCCGGCGGCAAAGGCACTGCGCTCGGTGCTTTGCTCGGCGCGCTCATCATCCAAATGATCAGCAGCGGTATTGTGATTCTCGGCATCGATCAAAACTACAGCCAGATTATCATCGGCGCAGTCGTCATCGTAGCCGTCCTGCTCGACCAGTTTAACCACTGGCTCGCCAAGCGCCGTTTAACGCAAGCGGCGTAACCCTCGGAGCGCGCCGTTCACGGCGCTTCACCGTCCAAATATCTACTCGGCATTCGTTTCCTCCAGACCATTTGAACATCGAAGCGGCAGGAATGCCGCGCTCCATCATCCAATCTCTTGCCTCACAACCCCTTACCCGCTAAAACCTCCACTCAAAAACCAAAACCCGGCTCGCCAGTCCATTTCCCCCTAAGAGGATATTACATAAACTATGGGAATATCTTCCATTCCCTAATTGGCTTGAACATCAGATACTCTGGACAAGCTCGGCCTATTATATATGAAGCAAACGTTGTCACTCGCGTTAACGTTGTTTTTAGCGCATTCGTTTTGTCTGGAGAACCTGCGGGCGGCTCCCGCAGAAAAGGATGCCGATAAAGCCAGGCGCCCCGTCAGTTATTACCGCGACATCCGTCCTGTTTTTCAGGCGCAATGCCAGGGCTGCCATCAACCCGCGAAGGATAAGGGCGGCTACGTCATGACCGATTTCCAGAAGCTTCTCGGCACCGGTGACAGCGGCAAAAAATCCATCGTGCCGGGCAAGCCGGACCAAAGCTATTTAATCTCTCAAATCACCCCCAAAGATGGCTCCGCGGAAATGCCCAAAGACAAACCCGCGCTGCTGAAGACAGACCTCGAATTAATCCAGAAATGGATCGCGGAAGGAGCGAAAGACGATACGCCCGCCAATGCCCGTCAGCGCATTGATGCCGAGCACCCGCCGGTTTACCAGAATCCACCGGTAATCACCTCGCTGCATTATTCGCCCGATGGGTCCATTCTCGCCGTCGCCGGTTTCCATGAAGTGCTGTTGCACAAAGGGGACGGCTCCAAATTGCTGGGCCGCCTTGTCGGTCTTTCCGAACGCATCGAATCCGTACGCTTCTCGCCCGATGGCAAATTCCTCGCCGTCGCTGGCGGTCTGCCCGCGCGCATGGGGGAAATCCAGATTTGGGACCTCGCCAAACGCAAACTCACCCTCTCCGTGCCGGTCACTTACGACACCGTTTACGGCGTGAATTGGTCGCCCGATGGCAAACTGGTTTCGTTCGGCTGCTCAGATAACACCGTGCGCGCCATTGAAGTCGCCACCGGCAAACAAGTCCTGCAACAAGGCTCGCACAATGACTGGGTGCTCGACACTGTGTTCTCCCTCAAAGGTGATCACATCATTTCCGCGGGCCGCGACATGAGCGCGAAACTCACCGAAGTCGCCACGCAACGGTTCGTCGATAACATTACTTCCATCACTCCCGGCGCATTACGTGGCGGCCTGCATTCCGTGGTGCGACATCCGGAGAAGGACGAAATCCTGATCGGTGGCGCGGACGGCATTCCGGCCATTTACCGCGTCTTCCGCAAAACGGCGCGCAAGATCGGTGATAATGCCAACCTCATCCGCAAATTCCCCGTGATGGATGGCCGCATTTACAGCGTGGATTACAGCGCGGATGGCAATCGCATCGTCGCCGGCAGCAGTCTGGACGGCACGGGCATGGTCAACGTTTACAGCGCGCAGTTTGATTCCAACCTCTCCACGAACCTCGTCAAGATTCTCGAAAAAACGGTCGGCGAACAGTCCAAGGAAGAAAAAGAGACGTTGGAAAAATATGTCACCTCGGAAGTCAAATTACTCGCCCACACCGAATTGAAAACCGCGGTTTACACCGTCTCCTTCAGTCCGGATGGCAGCACGATTGCCGAAGCGGGTGAAGATGGCCGCGTCCGTTTTCTGAATCCGGCCGATGGCAAAATCATCAAAGAATTTATTCCGGTGCCGTTGAAGGGCAAACAGTGGGCGAATAAGAGTTCGTCCAACCCCGTCTCAATAGAGCAGGCGAAACGCTGAGATATTTTCATGCCGATTTTAAAACTATGAACGCTGTGAAGAAGTTTATCCCTGCCAGTGCCCTGGCCCTGTTCCTCGTCTCCTCTGCCTGGAGCGCGGAAATGATGGCGGCCAAGCCGGGCACCGAAGCCGAAACGAAAGAAGCGCTCCCCAAAGGCGCGACCATTGTCGGCCTCGAAGCGCAACCGGACACCATCAAGCTGACCGGCAAATACGATTACACGCAGATTCTCATCAACGCCAAACTCTCCACCGGTGAGGCCGTCGATGTCACCCGGTTATCCGATTTCAAATTAAGTTCAAAAGTTGCCGAGGTTTCGACCAACGGCCACGTTGCTCCTTTGAAGAACGGCAAGACCCGCCTAACGATTACCGTCGCCGGACAGACCCTGAAAGTGCCGGTAGAGGTTGCTGGCATCATCGCCAATCAACCGGTGGATTTCATCAAGGACGTTAATCCGACACTCTCGAAGCTCGGTTGCAATGCCGGTACCTGCCACGGCTCCAAGGAAGGCAAAAACGGCTTTAAACTTTCCCTTCGCGGCTACGATCCGATCTATGACGTCCGCGCTCTGACGGATGACCTCGCCGGTCGCCGCATCAACCTCGCTTCGCCCGATGACAGCTTGATGCTGCTCAAAGCCACCGCCGGTGTGCCTCACGAAGGCGGTCAACGCACCAAGGTTGGCGACAAGTATTACGAAATCCTCCGCGCATGGATTGCCGACGGCGCGAAGCTGAATTTGAATTCCCCCCGCGTGGCGAAAATCGAAGTCTCGCCCAAAGACCCCGTCGTGCAGGAAATTGGTTCCCGCCAGCAGGTCCGCATTATCGCCACCTATGCCGATGGCAAAACCCGCGATGTCACCGCCGAAGCCTTTATTGAAAGTGGCAATGGCGACGTTGCGGCCAGCGATGGCGGCGGCATCATCCGCACTTTGCGTCGTGGTGAAGCGCCCATTCTGGCCCGTTACGAAGGAGCCTACGCAGCCACCACCGTCACCGTCATGGGCGATCGCACCGGCTTTGCCTGGCAGGATCAGCCCGCTTACAACAAGATCGACGAACTCGTTGCCGCCAAATGGAAACGGATGAAAATCCTCCCTTCCGGCCTGTGCAGCGATGAAGATTTCATCCGCCGCATCTATCTGGACTTAACCGGTCTGCCTCCGGCGGCGGAAGAGGTCACTAAATTTCTGGCGGACAAACGCGATGGTCCCGTCAAGCGGAGTGAATTAACCGACAAACTGATTGGCAGTCCCGATTACGTGGATCACTGGTCCAACAAATGGGCCGATCTGCTCCAGGTGAACCGCAAATTTCTCGGCGAAGAAGGCGCGAGCATCTTCCGGGATTGGATTCACAAACAAGTGGAGGCGAATACGCCTTACAACCAGTTCGTAAAAGAAATCCTGACCGCCAGCGGTTCCAACCGGGAACATCCCGCGGCCTCTTATTTCAAAGTGCTCCGCACGCCGGATGAAACGATGGAGAACACCACGCACCTGTTCCTCGCGACCCGCTTCAATTGCAACAAGTGCCATGACCATCCCTTTGAGCGTTGGACGCAAGACCAGTATTATCACATGGCCGCGTTCTTCGCGCAGGTCGATTTCAAACGCGACCCGGAAAGCGGCGAGCGCAACATCGGCGGCACGGCTGTCGAAGGTGCGAAACCGCTGTATGAAATCATTTACGACAAAAATTCCGGTGAAGAAAACCATCTGCGCACCGGCAAAGTCTCGCCGCCGGATTTCCCCTTCAAAGCCAAATTTGATTTGAAGGATGCCAAGCCGACTCGCCGCGAAGAACTGGCGGAGTGGATGACCTCGGCGGACAATCGCTATTTCGCGCTCAGCTATGTGAACCGCATTTGGGGCTACCTCATGGGCGTCGGCGTCATCGAACCGCTGGATGACATCCGCGCCGGCAATCCCCCGTCCAATCCGGAACTGCTCGATTACCTGACGAAAGAATTTATCAGCCACAACTTTGACGTGCGCTATTTGATTCAACTCATCTGCAAATCCCGCACGTATCAACTGACCATTGCCACGCAAAAATGGAATCAGGACGACAAGATCAATTATTCACATGCCACCGCCCGCCGTTTGCCCGCGGAGGTGTTGTATGACGCGGTGCTGAAAGTCACTGGCGTGTCAGCGAAGTTCCCCGGCATGAAGGCCGGTATGCGCGCCCAGCAATTGCCTGATTCCGGCGTCGATCTGCCCAGCGGCTTCCTCGCCAACCTCGGCCGTCCCGCTCGCGAAAGCGCTTGCGAATGCGAACGCAGCAACGACATCCGCCTTGGTTCCGTCATGGCTCTGCTCAGCGGCCCGGCCGTTTCCGATGCCATTGCCGATCCTAACAATGAGATCGCCAAACTCGTGGCGAACGATCAGGACAACCGCAAATTGGTGAACGACATCTTCCTGCGCGTTCTGAACCGGCAACCGAGCGAAAAAGAAATCACTTCCACTCTGGCCGCCTGGTCCAGCATTGATGGCGAACACCAAAAATTGGTCGTTGATCTGGCCGCGTTGGAAAAGAAAATGGCGCCCATCATGGCGCAACAGGAAAAGGAACGCGAAGAAGCCATTGTGAAAGCCAAGGCCGACGTCGCCGCCCGTGAAACAGAAATCGCCCCCAAGGTCGCTGAAGACGAAAAGAAGCGTGTGGACACCATCGCTGCGAATACCAAAGCCGTCGAAGACTACCTCAAGAGCCTGCCGGAAAAAGAAATCGCCTGGGAAAAAGGCCTGTCTTCAAACCGCCTCTCCACTGCCTGGACACTGCTGGACATCAAAGACGTCAAGGCCAGTGGCGGCGTGATGCTGACCAAACAAAAAGATAATTCCTGGCTGGCTTCCGGCCCGCTCGGAATCTCGGATTACACGATCACCGCCGAAAGCCATCTCCCGGAAATCACCGGCCTGATGCTCGAAGTATTGCCCGATGAAAGTCTGCCAAATTTCGGACCCGGTCGCGCTACGGACGGAAACATGGTGCTTACGGAAATCAAACTGGCCACCGGCAGCAAGGGCAAAGGTGCCAAAAAGATGAGCGTGGACCTTGCGGATGCCCGCGCCGATTTCTCGCAAAAAGATTTCGAAGTCAAAACGGCCATCGACAACAAGAAAACCGGCAACCGCAACGGCTGGGCGCTGGCCGGACAACTCGGTCGTCCTCATCATGCCACCTTCGCGCTGGCTAAGCCGATTACTGGCACCAACGGCACGGCTCTCACCATCACCCTGCTCCATAAATTCAAGGAAAGTTTCCAGACCGGCCGCTTCCGGGTCTGGGTGACCTCCTCCAAACAGCCGCTCGACTTCGGCTTGCCGGACAACATTCTGCCGGTTGTCAAAACTGCTGCCAAAGACCGCACTCCGGAACAAAATGAAGTTCTGCAATCGTATTATCGCACTGCGGATGAAGGTCTGTTGAAAAAGGAACAAACCCTGTTCACCAGCAAAAAACCGCTGCCGATTGATCCCAAGTTGATCGAACTGCGCGAGACTTTGGCCAAAGTCAGCCTGCCCGTGCCGTTGGACCCGAAACTGGTTCAACTGCGCCAGGACGTGCAAATGAGCACCCGGCAGAATTCCGATCACCGGCTCACCGGCGCACAGGACTTAACCTGGGCGCTAATCAACAACCCGGCCTTCCTGTTTAATCGCTAGACGAAATCGCGCGCCTGCACTACCAATAGACCATACCCAAAGAAAGGTAACGATATGATCCGCATCCCCGGCCAACCTGGCAAAGATCTGTGTGACCCTCACCTCGGCATCACCCGCCGCGACCTCCTGCGCATCGGCGGTTCCGCCGTGCTCGGGATGACGCTCGGCTCCATGTTTGAGTTGCAGGCCCGCGCCGCCACCGGCGAAGTCAAAGTTCTCAACAAAGGGCCGGGCTGGGGCAAGGCCAAGAGCATCATCATGCTCTACTTCCAGGGCGGGCCGAGCCACATCGATTTGTGGGACCCGAAAGAAAACGTGCCGGACAAAATCCGCAGCGTGTTCAATCCGATCTCCACGAAGATTCCCGGCATCAAGTTCACTGAAATCCTGCCGCAACTGGCGAAGGTGAACGACAAGATGACGATGATCCGTTCCATGAGCTATACGCCCAACGGATTGTTCAACCACACCGCGGCGATCTACCAGATCATGACCGGTTACACGACTGACAAGGTCAGTCCCTCCGGCCAATTGGAACCGCCGAACGCAAAAGACTTCCCCAATTTCGGTTCCAACATCATTCGTCTGAAACCGCTGTCCGAACCCATGCTGCCGTTCGTCATGCTCCCCCGTCCGCTGCAAGAGAGCAATGTCGTCGGCAAAGGTGGCAGCGCTGGCTTCCTCGGCAAAGCGTATGATCCCTATACGCTCTTCCCCGAAGGCGATGACATGGACATGCACAAGATGAACCGCATCAAAGTGGATGACCTCAATCTCCGCCCCGAAGTTTTCGCTGTGCGTCTCGAACGCCGCGCCAAGCTGCGCGAAGCGATTGAAGACACCATGCCCGACATCGAGAAGGCCGTGGAACAATACAATCTGAACGAGTATTACGACCGCGCTTTGAACCTGATCGTTTCCGGTCGTGCGCGGGATGCCTTCGCCATTGAACGTGAACCGGAAAAATTGCGTGATCGTTATGGCCGCAATTCCTTCGGCCAAAGCTGCCTCCTCGCCCGTCGTCTGGTTGAAGCCGGGACGCGCGTCGTCGAAGTCATCTGGCCCAAGGTCGCTAATTCCGACAATCATTCCTGGGATCATCACGTCGGCTTGACCGACCGCATGAAGACCAAGTCCGGCCCGATGCTGGATCAAGGCTTCTCCGCGTTAATGGAAGACCTCGACCAACGCGGTTTGCTGGCCGAAACCCTCGTCGTCGCTTTGGGCGAATTTGGTCGCAGCCCGGAAAAAGGGGTCAGCACCTCCGGCAACGGCAACAGCGCCGATGGCCGCGATCATTGGCCTTATTGCTACACTGCCAGCATCGCCGGTGCCGGTATTAAACGCGGTTATGTCCACGGAAAATCGGACAAGACTGGCTCCAGTCCGGCCGAAGACCCGGTTCACCCGATGGAATTACTCGCGACCATCTATCATGCCTTCGGCATCGATCCTGACACGATCGTTTACAACCATCTCAATCAACCACGCGAACTG
>JBEHZA010000207.1:0-8429 GCA_048497895.1 Verrucomicrobiota bacterium | reverse complement strand
TTTCTCACGCTTTACACGACGCCGGTCATCTATCTATATCTCGACCGCTTTGGCAAATGGGTTAAGAGCTGGGGCTCAACTACGGAATTGCCGGCGGGTGCTGCGCCCGCCTTGAATCAAGGAACGCATCCGACCGCGCCATGAACGTTTCGGAGCCATTCATCCGCCGGCCAGTGGGCACTTCGCTGCTGGCGATCGGACTCTTTTTTTTAGGTCTGGTAGCGTATCACTGGATGCCGGTCGCGCCCATTCCGCGTGTGGATTTTCCGATCATCCAGGTCTCGGCCTCCTTACCCGGGGCAGATCCGGCTACGGTGGCTTCTTCGGTGGCGGCTCCGCTGGAAAAGCGGCTGGCGCAGATTTCCGGGGTTTCAGAAATCACCTCGGTCAGCACTCTTGGTGGCGCTTCGGTGACGATTCAATTTGACCTGAACCGTAACGTTGATGGAGCTGCACGCGATGTGCAGGCTGCGATCAATGCCGCTGCCACCGATCTCCCTTTTAATCTCCCCAGTCCGCCCACCTATCGCAAAATCAATCCCGCCAATGCCCCTATCATGGTGCTGGCGATGACGTCGGATACCTTGTCGCAGGTGGAGATATTCGAGTATGGCGATACCATTATCGGCCAGCGCTTGAGCCAGGTGGAAGGCGTCAGCCAGGCGTTGATTGTGGGAGCAGAAAAATCAGCGGTGCGGGTGCAACTCAATCCCGCTGCGCTCGCTTCCACCGGGATCAGTCTCGAAGAAGTGCGGTCCATCCTGGGCCAGATCAACGTGGATTCACCCAAAGGAAATTTTGATGGCGATGGTCTGTCCTACACGCTCGCCAGCAACGATCAATTGCTGGAAGCCGAGCATTATCAATCCCTGATTTTAACAAATAAGAATGACATTCCCGTCAAGCTGAGTTCGCTGGGAAGAGTGGTGGAAGGCGTGGAAAATGATCGTCTCGCCGGGTGGTCGGGAGCCACGCGCGCGGTCCTCGTCATTGTTCAAAAACAAGCGGGCGCGAATGTGATCGAGACGGTTGATCGCATTAAAGCGATCCTGCCCCAATTGCAACGCTGGCTGCCGCCCGCCATCAAGATCGAAGCCATCAGTGACCGGACGACGACGATTCGCGCTTCGGTAAACGACGTGCAATTTTCACTTATTCTCAGCATTGCCCTGGTGGTGATGGTGATCTTCATTTTTCTGCGTCGGTTCTGGCCAACCTTCATTGCCAGCATCACGGTGCCGCTCGCGTTGTCGGGCACGTTTGCGGTCATGTATCTGCTGGACTATAGCGTCGATAACCTGTCCCTGATGGCGATTACGATTTCCGTCGGGTTCGTGGTGGATGATGCCATTGTGGTGATCGAAAATGTCTATCGTTTTATTGAGCACGGAGACACGCCAATGCAGGCGGCATTCAAGGGCGCGAAGCAAATTGGTTTTACCGTGGTATCCATGAGTCTCTCGCTGGTGGCGGTGTTCATTCCGCTCCTGTTCATGGGCGGATTGATCGGGCGCTTATTTCATGAATTTGCGGTGACGCTGAGTCTCGCCATCATTGTCTCCGGGATCATTTCCCTGACGTTGACGCCGATGCTGTGTTCGCGCTTTTTGCGTTCGGAAACATCCTATCAAAAGCACGGCTTGTTCTATCGGATTTGCGAATCCAGTTTTAATCTGTTGTTGCGGATTTATTCAGGCGGGCTTCGCTGGGTCCTGCGGCATCAAGTAATCGTTCTCGTGGTTGCTTTAGTTACAGTGGTGGCGACGGTCTATCTTTATTACATCGTGCCCAAGGGATTCTTTCCGCAACAGGACACCGGCGTGCTCATGGGCGTGACGGAAGCTGCGCAGGATATTTCTTTTCCGGCCATGGCCAAGCTGCAAACCAAGGTGGCCAAAATCGTTTTGGCGGATCCGGCGGTCGCGAGCATCGGTTCTTTCATCGGCGCTTCGGCCGGCAGCGGCACGGTGAATAACGGGCGGATGTTTATTACGCTGAAACCACTGCACGTGCGGAAGGTCAGCGCAGATGTGGTGATTGGCCGGCTGCGGCGCAAGCTGGCGGATGTGGGAGGCATTAATCTATTTCTGCAATCCGTGCAGGACGTGCGCGTGGGTGGACGATTGGGCAAAGGGCAATACCAATACGCGCTGCAATCGGCCGATCTCGATGATCTCTTTCACTGGTCCACATTGCTGGTGGACAAAATGCGTCAATCGCCGTTGCTCAAGGATGTCACCAGCGATCAACAGACAAGCGGTTTGCAGGCTTCGGTCGTCGTAGATCGCGATGCGGCGGCCCGGTTCAAAGTTTCCTCGCGCGACGTCGATAACACCTTATACGATGCTTTCGGCCAGCGGCAGGTTTCCACCATTTATAAACGTTACAATCAGCATCACGTCATTCTGGAATTGGAACCGGGCTTTTTGTTGGACCCTTCTGCCTTGCATAAAATTTACGTGAAATCGGCTACTGGCCAACAAGTGCCGCTCTCCAGTGTCGCCAAATTCACGCTGAAAAATACTAACCTCTCGGTAAACCATCAGGGACAATTCCCGGCGCTGACCATTTCCTTTAATCTGGCACCGGGTGTGGCGCTCGGGCAAGCCACGGAGGTCATTGATAAAGCGAAGGAGGAACTGCGCATGCCTTCGCGCGTGCAGGGCAGTTTTCAAGGCACGGCCAAAGTCTTTCAGGCGTCCATGTCCAATATGCCGTTGTTAATCGCCGCTGCTTTACTCGCTGTGTATGTGGTGCTCGGCATGTTGTATGAAAGTTTGATCCATCCGATCACCATTCTTTCCACGCTGCCTTCCGCAGGTGTGGGCGCGTTGCTCGCGCTGATTCTATGCGGCTACGATTTATCGCTCGTCTCCTTCATCGGCATCATTCTGTTAATGGGTATTGTGAAAAAGAACGCCATCATGATGGTAGACTTTGCCATCGATGTAGAACGTCACGAAAAGTTGAGTCCGGAAGAAGCGATTTACAAAGCCTGCGTGATTCGTTTCCGCCCGATCATGATGACCACCATGGCGGCTTTGCTGGGCACGATGCCGCTGGCGATCAGCATGGGAACCGGGTCGGAATTACGCCGCCCGCTGGGCATTGCCGTGGTGGGTGGGCTGGTGCTTTCTCAGGTGCTGACGCTTTACACAACGCCGGTGATTTACCTGGCCATCGAACATGCCCGGATCAAAATCCGTTCCTGGCGTCGTCAGGGTCAACTCAAGCTGGCCCCCGCTTAAAAGCATTCCGCGACGAATCGACAGGTTTGTCATTTTTAAACCTTTGCCACCCGTCCCTTAATCTGCCATCCTGCTTCCTCAAGGCCAAGGCCGTTCGCATGGGCAATCCATTCATCGCCAAATAATTCCTATGAACTCGCGAATTTTAGTCGGTACGTATTTAGTAATGGTGGCTATGGCCGGATATATCGTACTTGGCGGGAAGCGAACTCAAATTGCCTCGACTGCGGCCAGTCCTTCAACGCGTCCAACGGCCAGTGCTGAGCGGAAACAGTTTCATTTTTCGGCGCCCTCTATCGGGGTTCGTTTAATTTGAAATCGGTGGCGGATCAACAACATCAACCTCTGCCGGGTGATGAGGAATCGGAGACCGGAGTGAAACTCGGTAGAGACGGGTTTTGGGCCGAATCGCCATTTGAATTGGAGTGTCACGAGCCGCTTTATATTGGCCAATTCACTTTCCAATCCAATATCAGTCCGGTGCAACGATTGTTGCCAAACCCGATTCAAAAACTGGACCTTGGGCTGATCCGCCACCAATCGCCACTGAGTTATGCGGTGGTTTATGCTCCAGATGGACTGGCCTATAATCACACAATACCCGTGCCGGAAGTTATTTACTTGCAGGTGAATCACCAGAACACGTTTTCATCAACTTCACCGGAAACGTTGTTTAACCCGAGGGTGATAAATCCTGGTTCTATGACTTTAATAGACTCCCATTATCAGGCTCCGGAGGTTTCGATCAAGTGAGTAGATTCAACCTGTAAACGCGCCGTTTTGCCGGGCCGGAAAATAATTTCCCAGTGGCTGGCACGTTGGTTTTTCGACCGCCATATCCATGTCCGAAAATAGCGAGCGGCGGAAACAGATTGTGCTAACGTCTCTCTGTGTCTGCTGATTTTGAAAGTTGTTATCGGGCGATCCGCGCGCGGGATGCGCGTTTCGATGGCCTGTTTTTTACGGGCGTGAAAACGACCGGCATTTATTGCCGTCCGGTTTGTTCCGCCCGCACTCCGAAGGCTTCGTCCTGCACTTTCTTTACTACGGCGGCGGCGGCTGAGCGTGCCGGGTTTCGACCCTGTTTGCGTTGCCGCCCGGAACTCGCGCCCGGCTTGCCCAATGCGGGCGGCATGGCCATTACTTCCCTGGAAGAGGCTCTGCTGAAGCGGCTTCAGGAACGCGCTTTGCATGGAGATTCCGTTGAGGAACTTGCGCGGCAAACGGGTTTCAGCAGCCGTCATTTGCGCCGGTTGATGCTCGCGAAATTCGGCGTGACGCCGGTCGAGATCATGCAGACACAACGATTGCTGTTTGCCAAGAAACTCCTCCAGGAAACGGCCTTGCCGATAATTGAAGTATCCACCAGCGCGGGCTTCGGCAGTTTGCGCCAATTCAATACGCTGTTCAAAATGCGGTATCGCGTGGCTCCTTCCGCCTTGCGACGCGCTGGCACCTCCGCCGATGGATTGTTGAAGCGGGATTATCTTACGTTAAAGCTGGCCTATCGTGCGCCGTTCGCCTGGACGGAGATGCTGGCCTATCTCACGAAGCGTGCAATTCCCGGTGTGGAAACCGTCTTGCCGGACGCCAGCTACGCGCGGAGTGTGCAGGTCGGGAAAAAATCCGGCTGGATTTCCGTACGTTGTGAGTCGACGAAGAATTTCCTGGAAGTTCAAGCGCCGGAATCGCTGGCCAGTGTGTTGTTTCCAGTGCTCGCTGGTTTGCGGAACGCGTTTGATTTGGATGCCAATCCGCTCCTTGTGGATGAGCATTTGCGCACCGATCCGTTTTTGAAAGAGGTGGTCGAAGCGTATCCCGGCTTGCGTATGCCCGGCGCCTGGAATGTCTTTGAACTGGCGGTGCGCGCTGTGCTGGGGCAGCAGGTCAGTGTTGCGGGGGCGACCACGCTGGCGGGCCGCTTAACGCAACGTTTCGGTGAGCCGATTCAGACGCCGATTCCGGGGCTCACGCATCTTTCTCCCACGGCGAAAACTCTGGCTGCGGCTGGGATTCCAGAAATTGCAGCCATCGGAATGCCCCGCACGCGCGCGAATACAATTCTGGAATTGGCGAAGTTCGCCGTTCGTGGCGGGCTGCAATTCTCCAGCGCGGCCACCCCTGCGGAAGTGGTCACGGCCTTGAAACAAGTTCCCGGCATTGGCGAATGGACGGCGCAATATATTACGATGCGCGCACTGCGTTTTCCGGATGCGTTTCCGGCGGGCGATCTCGGGCTGCGCAAGGCCGTGAGCCATGGTCCCCTCGTGACCGAAGCTGAATTATTAAAACGCGCGGAACGTTGGCGGCCCTGGCGGGCTTATGCCGCTGCGTATTTGTGGCAATCGTTAAAGCAGCCGAAAGGATAGTTATGAAATCGATCGATGAAGTCATTTATTTTTCCGAAATGGAGTCACCCATTGGCAAGCTCCGGTTGAGTGGTTCGAGCTGCGGTCTGGCTGGCCTGCACATGCAGGAGCATGAACACGCTCCGGAGGACCGTTCCGGCTGGGTGCAGGACGATGCGCTTTTCGTTTCCGCGCGGCGGCAATTGACGGAATATTTTCAAGGCCGTCGGCAACAGTTTGATCTGCCGCTGGATTTACGGGGCACGGATTTTCAACGCGCCGTCTGGGCGGCCTTATGTGAAATCCCCTTCGGTCAGACACTGACTTACGGCGAGCAGGCGAAACGGATTGGCAATCCCAAAGGCATGCGGGCCGTGGGCGCGGCTAATGGGCGCAATCCCATCGCGATCATTGTTCCCTGTCACCGCGTGATTGGCGCGGATGGCACATTGACCGGTTACGCTGGCGGCATCGAACGCAAGCGCTGGCTGCTGGCCCATGAAGGCCACACTTTTGCCAAAGAGCAATTGAGTTTGATGTGATTGCGTTTTTAACGCTTCCGTGAAGGTTTGCATCCCTGGCCGGATTGGCTAAGGTGGGACCGGTAACGCCCGGTCTCATGGAAGCTGACGAACCACCGCCAAAGGATGGATTCATTATGCGCAGCGTGAAATTCGCCGCCATTCTGATCGTTCTGCCAGTGTTTCTAGGGTGCGTTTGGGCGGGTTACGATTATGTCCGCCGTTATGTCACTCAGGATTGGCGGGTCCGTGATCGCAGCGTTCAAGTAATCCAGCGTGATAATCCGGAAGACTTGCGCCAACGGTTTCTGGTGGGTGCCACGGCCGGAGCGTTGATCAGTGTGGGGTATGTCGTGCGTTGTTTATTCCGGAGTGAAGACCCTTGAACGTTGTCACGCAGACTTTAAAGCATATGAAACTGTGGAGTAGAATTGCTCTGGGCGGGTTCGGTCTTTGGTTGATGACCGCCGTTTCCCTTCCCGCTGCGACGTTGCACTTCGCCGGCTGCGAATGGACGGTGAAAACCGGCAAGTTCGGGCCAGGCCCGAATTACTGGGACGATAAAAATGTCTGGGTCGATGCGGATGGTTACTTGCACCTGAATATCACGCAGCGCGATGGCAAATGGTATTGCTCGGAATTGAATACCACCAACCGCCTGGGCTTTGGCCGTTATCAATTTCAGGTTATTGGCCGGCTCGATAAATTTGATCCTAACATCGTGCTGGGGCTGTTCAATTATCCCACCCGGGATGTGGGGGTGGATGGCACGAACGAGATTGATCTCGAATTCGCGCATTGGGGCCGGCCTGATTCCAACGTGGGCAACTACACCGTTTGGCCGCCCACGAAGAACGTGAAGCATGGTTCCAAGACCTATCCGATTGTGCTCACGGGCGATTACACGACACACCGCTTTACGTGGAGTTCCACGAAGTTGACCTTTCAATCTTTGCACGGCCATCGGGATGACGATGAATCGACTTTTGCCGAATGGACTTATGCGCCGGAAAATCCGACGGCATACATTCCGCAGGAGCCGTTGCGCTATCATCTGAACCTTTGGCTGTTTCACGGACAGCCGCCGCGTGATGGCAAGCCGGTGGAAATTATTATCCGGTCGATGAAATTCACTCCGGAAAACGCCAAATAACCGCAGCCTATGAGAGACCTGACCGATCCGTTCTGGATAAAATTTAAAGGTCTCTTGTTTTTGCTCGTCGGCGTGCTGGCGGGCATTCTGCTCGTGTTGGAACATCCGACGCTGAAGGTGGCGCTCCTGCTGGTCTTGAGCCTTTGGTGCTTTTGCCGCTTCTATTATTTTGCTTTTTATGTCATCGAGCATTACGTGGATTCCAGCTATCGGTTTTCGGGTTTATGGAATTTCGCGCAATATCTTTTGAGCAGGAAAACCGGGAAAACAAAATTGGACTGAGGTAGCTTTTTAAGCCTTGAGATTCGGGCGGGCAAATGGCAACCATCGTCAGGAATTCTACCTATGCGCCGCCTGATTCGAAACAGTGATATCACGACGTCGACCGCCGATGCGTTAATTTATTCGACCAACACCATGCTGCTCCTCACGGGAGGTGTCGGCGCGGCGTTAAGCCGGAAATACGGGCCTAAATTGCAAGTCGGTTTGCGCACGCAATTCCAGGCCACCGGACGCAAACAGGCCAGCATGGGTGACGTCTATGAATTTGCGTTGCCGGACATGCCGTGGAAAACCATTTTCCACACCGTTGCCACGGATGCGAAATATCACTCGGCTCCAGCCGCGATCAAACAAATCCTGACCACTTGCGCCGCCCGTTGCCTGGAACGCGGAGACATTGCTTCCGTGGCGTTGAGCCCGTTGGGCACCGGTTACGGCGATCTGGAAATCGCGCAATTTATGGATGTGGCCACCGATGTTTTTTTTGATCCACGCTTTAACGCTCTGGAAGAAGTGGCCATTCATTGCCTGTATAAGAGCATTTTCGTCGAGTGCGCCGACCGGGTGGCCAAAGCCGGTTCCGGCTGGATTATGGAAGGGTAGTTGGCTGTTTCTGTGGTGACTCGATCTTGTTCTGCGTCTGCTTTCTTCTTCGCCAATAAAGTCATGACTGCTCCGTAAAAAGGACGGCCATTTTCTTCGCACCGATGGCCTTCAACTTGACTTGAAGTGGGGCGGTGGTGTATGACTTTATCAAGCAAGCAAGGAGTACTAACAAACAGTGGTGTAGTTGGAGCACAACAGACGGGTCAACTTATGAAATCCAGGGCAATCACTCTCTCTCGGGTCATTTTTCCATTTCCGTTAGTCGTGGCGG
>JBEHZA010000206.1:0-8443 GCA_048497895.1 Verrucomicrobiota bacterium | reverse complement strand
ATCGAACACCTCTATTTTGCGGCCCTGGACTGGGCCAGCGAGCATCACGATGTCATCGTCCTGGACCGTCAGGGGGCGGTTCAAGCCGAGTTCCGCTTTGCGCACACCGCCGCAGGCTGGGCTGAGTTTACCGTTAAAATGCAGCCTTTCACCGGCGCGCCTATGACGTTGGAAACCTCCAGCGGCCCCGCCGTCGATCAACTCTTGCAACGGGGTTGGACTCTTTATCCAGTGGCTCCGCCGTCTGCCGCGCACTATCGCCAGCGCAAAGTGCCCAGCGGCACCAAAACCGACCGCCATGACACGTGGGCCCTGGCCGATGCCTTGCGCACCGACGGTCACGCGTGGCGGGTGTTGCGGCCCCAAGACGAGGCTACGGCTACCTTGCGCGCCCTGTGTCGGGATGAGATTGCTTTGATCGAACAACGCACCGCGCTGGTCAATCAGTTGCAAGCCGCGCTGCGCGAGTATTACCCGGCGGCTCTCGCCGCCTTTGACGATTGGACGGCTCCACACGCCTGGACCTTGATCCTGCAATTTCCCACGCCGGGACAACTCCAGGCGGCAGGCCAGCGGAAATGGGAAAAGTTTTTGCACACGCAAGGACTGTGGCGCCCCCAAACCACACCCCGTCGCCTGGCGGTGTTTGCCGCCGCCAACGCGCTGCCAGCCAGCCCGGCCATCACGGCCGCGAAAAGTCTGCTGGCCCTCAGTCTGGCGAAAATCCTGAGCACGCTGCAAACGCAATTGGAAGAATACCGGCGGCGCATTACCACCGTTTTTCGACAACACCCGGATCACGATGTCTTCGGCTCATTGCCCGGAGCCAAGGCGATTTTAGGACCGCGTTTGCTGGCCGAACTGGGCCACCGGCGCGAAGAATATCCCGATCCCGACGCCTTGCTGTGTCAGGCCGGTGTCAGTCCCGTCAGCTATCAAAGTGGTCAGGTTAACAAGTGCCGCCTGCGCCGGGCGTGCAACAAAGTGTTGCGCACCACCGTCCATCTCTGGGTCAACGCCAGTCGCATGACCTGCGCCTGGGCCCAGACCTACTATCAGCAGAAGCGCACCGAAGGTCACAGCCATCCAGCGCCCTGCGCTGCCTGGGCAAGCGCTGGCTCAAAATCCTTTGGCGACTTTGGCAGCGGCACGAAACCTACAACGAACAAAAACACCTGGCCCAACTCCAACGCCGCGGCTCTCCAACCTGGGTAAACCTTCACGCGGCTACCGGTGAATAACTATTATGAAAACTTCCGTTGCAAACCAGAGAACATCTGCGGTAGTCCCTACCGCTTTGTGAGGCATACTCCAATCAATCCGTTTCGACTTCCATTGCGTCATCGAACCTCCTTTCAGGCGGAGCGCGACTCTGTGAGTCGCAGCAACATTCTTACGTCAAATAAGTCATTAGCTTACTGGGGCCTCCCCATTTTCAGTCCGTCCCATCGAAAAACAATCGACCGCTCTCACTCGTCCGTTTATTCTCTCCCGCATGACACCTCCATCGTATCGCCCACGCGCTTCGTCGCCGCTGAATTTCCTCCCGCGTCTCACCGCTCTTTTGCTGGCCACCGTAGCCATCGCTGTTCAGGCCGCGCCCAAGGTGGATGTATTGCAGGATGTTGCCACCGGCATTTACGCTCCCGGTCAAACAGTCACCTGGACTGTGACCGTCACAGATGGGGGCAAACCCGTCGAAGGCAAAATCAATTTTAACGTCGCCAAAGGGGGGTTGACTCCGCTCACCTCCGGTTCGGCGGAACTTCACGATGGCAAGGCGCAAGTCACCGGCACGCGCACTGATCCCGGCACACTGCTGGTCGCCGTGAAATTTAAACCCGCGGGCGCAGATAAAGACCTCACCACTTATGGCGGCGCTGCCTTTGCTCCGGAAAAGATCAAAGCCTCGCTCCCGCCGCCCGATGATTTCGATGAATTCTGGAAAACCAAAATCGCCGAACTCGACGCCATTCCCATGAATGTGAAGTTGGAGCGGGTCGATACCGGCGATCCGGCGATCGAATACTACAAGATCACCATGGACAATATTCACGGCACAAAAATTCATGGGCAACTCGCGAAGCCCGCGGGCAAGACCAATCTGCCCGCCATGCTTCAGGTGCAATATGCCGGCGTCTATGCGCTGCACCGCGATTGGATCACCGGCTATGCCAAAAGCGGCTGGCTCGTCCTGAATATCAGCGCTCACGATTTGCCCATCGACGAAAAGGATGACTTCTACAAAGAAAAGGCCGCCCACGAACTCGACGATTATCCCGGCATCGGTAATGACAACCGGGACACCAGTTATTTCCTCCGCATGTTCCTCTCGTGCCGCCGCGCCGTCGATTACCTAGCGCAACACGCGGACTGGAATAAGAAATCACTCGTCGTGCAAGGCGGCAGCCAGGGCGGCTATCAGGCCATCGTTACGGCGGGGATTCATCCGGCAGTAACCGCTTTTGCAGCGTGCGTTCCGGCCGGTTGCGATCACACCGGCAAACAAGCGGGCCGCGCACCCGGTTGGCCGAACTGGGCCAGTCGCACCTGGCAGAAGAAGGATGAGCAAAAAATGCTCACCGCTTCCCGCTACTTCGACGCCATGAACTTCGCCACCCGCGTGAAATGTCCCGGCCTCATTGGCCTCGGCCTGTCTGACACCACCTGCCCCTCAGAAGGAGTCCTCGCCACGTGCAACCAACTGCAAGGCCCCAAGCAACTCATCATTATGCCCCAGGCCACCCACAAGGGAGACCACAAAGATTACTATCAGGCGTACGGCCCATTTCTGGAGAAACAAAAGAAGCCCTGACCGCGCGCACCACTCCTTATTCCACACTCAATTATCCCTGAATAGCCCTGAATAAGCCTGAATATCCCTGACAAAACCAATGGAGCGAGACGCGGCAACCGTCCAGCCCTGATTCGCCGGCTCCGTTAGGAGTGCCAGGTTTATAGCCACCGAGCGCCCCGTAAACTCAAACTCCAGCGGAGCGGCATGGCGGTTTTATTTTCAGCTCCGTTCCCTCTGTTTGCTCCTGTTAATCCCAACCTCTTCCTCATAATTCTTACCTGTCTCCATCCCCGGTTTGTGCTTTCTGCGCCTTTTCGTGGCAAAACTCCGCACCTGTTTGTGCTTTATGATTCGGATTTAGTCATTCGGAACTTTGTGATTCCCGACCACTCCGCATTCCGAAATCCGCACTCAATTATCCCGGAATAAGCCGGACAACCCCTGACGGCACCCATTTCTGCTTTCGCGTCCGCAGGCCAATTCTTCCGTTGAGAGGGGTAGGAGTGGGTTGCTTTCGGTCCCTCTCCGTTTTCTCTGTTAGCTCCTGTAAAATTCGGCCCGAGAAGGTCACCTCGAATTGACCGGCACAGTCAATGCCTCAGTCTTTCATTCATCATTCTGTCAAAAACCCCTGGTTGTTAAATAAGCCGGACAAAGAGCTTTCACGAGTCCCGAAGTATGGAGTTCCAGCTTTAGCTGGTTGAGTGTTCATCCTTGCAAGTGCCTTGCCTGTGGGCATCCCGTCACCTGCACCTATGCTTTTTCGGCCATTCCGCATTCTCCAATCTTCCTTCCGCATTTATTTATCCCGGAATAGCCCATACAAAGCCATACAAGCCCATACACGCGGCCCTGTCCCTCGGTCAATCCCAGCGGGATTGTAGAGATTAGCCGGGGGTGATCCGTCTCCTGGTCCCGACGAATCCACCCCCGGTCAACATGCTCAAACGTTTCCCAACCTGAAAAGGTGGCAGATCCCAACCATGCGACCTCTGCACGCTTCGTCCTTAAAATTTCAAAGAACCACCCAAAAAATCGACTCCCCCAACCATTGGCTTCCAGCCACCCGAATAGAATCACAAAAACGGAACTTTGTATTTCCCACCGTGGGAAATTAAGCCAGAAATCACATGAAACTTGGCCACCCGCCATACTTTTCCTCGAAAACAATACCATCCATCACACCCTCATTTCACCCCGCCCACGCAGAACTTCCTTTACAAGCCACCGTGTGAGCGTATAGCTGAATCGCAACGGAACAAATTATTGTACGGAGGTTAGGGAGAACCAGCTCGGGCTGTATGCACACATTTCGTTTACGGACCAAAATCGGATTTTTCGTTGCGGCCATTCTTTGCACCATCGGCTTCGTCGTCTGGCCCGGTTGCGCCACCCCCTCATTCACCAGCTCTCGCACCCCGGTCTCAAATCTCCGCGCTTCAGACTTTTCCTCCGTTCCACGCAACCATCCAACCCGGACAGAACTGGTCGTCCGCTTGGGTGAACCCACGGAATACTACGCCGATCTCCACGTCGCCTGTTATAAACTCAACCGCGTCTTACGCCACCGGCTCGTGCTGTTATTCGGCATCCTCCCCATCGCAGGATACGATGAATACGACTTCACAGAAGTAGCGTTTATCCAATTCGACGACCATGACCAGGCTCAACGACTCAAAATCAAGATCATCGAAAACGATAACAGTTACCCAAATGAATTCCGCACCAGCGCTCAGGCATGGGCAACCAAAATGGACCACAGCACCTCTAAACGCTAACCCCTGCTCTATGACGACTCTGCCCCATAAGCTCGTAGGTTTCGCCATCGCCGTGCTCGCGCTCTTTTGCCTTACCGGCTGCTCCACCATGCGTCCACTCGCTACGCAACCACCCACCTCCCGGCTCCTCGTTCCCACTCCCTTCAGCACCCTCGTCTCGCTCCGCACGGCTGCCTTTCCCGCCGGAGAATACCGTCCCATGTACGAAGACGATGGCGGTTACTACTATCAGGCCCCGGGCAAAATCGTCGAACACGGGATTCTCCTGACCCACCTGTGCGAAGGGGGTCTCTACGTCAAGCGTGGCAGCGAGGAACCCACCAAATGGTACCTCATCGAGGAGAACGGCGCGATTTTTTTTGGCCGCTTCAAACTCACCCGCCAGGAACCGCCTCCACTCATTCAATCGCCGCCCATCCAAAAGTAATCCACCACATTTAGCCCGGTTCCACCGCCTGCACCTCACTGTAAACCGAAAATTACCTGACCAATCATCCCTCACCCATGCAATACGTCTTGATCATTCACGAAGTCGCCGATTACCCCGCCTGGAAAAAAGTTTTTGATAATGCCGCCGGCATTCGTAAAGCCGCAGGGGAACGCTCCTATCAGGTCTTAAAATATCAAACCGACCCCAACAAAATCGTCCACTTCTCCGCCTGGACTTCGATTGACGATGCCAAACGCTTTTTTGAATCGCCCAAACTCGTTCAAATCCGCGCCGAAGCCGGCGTAAAATCTCCTGATTTTATTTATCTGGAACAATTAGAAGCTGGGACGCTTTAAGAAGCCTGCATAACCGCTTGGTTTTGGTACTCCCACCCGGAATTGAACCGGGATCAACGGTTTAGGAAACCGCTGCTCTATCCATTTGAGCTATGGGAGCAACCTCTCCCCACCTTGCCATCATCCGCCAAGCCCGACCATAAAAAAACGCCGTCAAGCCTGGCCGGTAAATTCAAACGCGGATTTCAAGCCGGATTGGACGCTCCCGTTACATTCACCGCAAAGCTCTATTCCAAAGCCTGCACTTTCAAACGCTCACACGCGGGACAAACGCCGTGAACACCCGACAAATCAGGACTAACGTAGGGAATGCCCAGGGATAAGCCGCGTAGAATCAGCAACGTTCCCACCAGGCAAAGAGAGACGCGGATGAGTGACTGTTGGTATTTGAAGCGCAGAGCGAGTTGCAGCTTTTTTCCGAGCAGGCCAATGCTCAACATCATTGGCATCGTGCCCAACCCAAAGGCCAGCATGTATTCCATACCGCCGAAGACGCTGCCCGAGGCCGTCGAGGCCGCACAGGCGACATAGACGAGGCCGCAGGGGAGCAAGCCGTTCAATCCGCCCAATGACAGCAGCGCGAGCGGAGTGCGTTGTTGCAACAATTTTCCAAGGGCGGATTTGACCCAGCTCACGGATTTTACGACCGGCGTGCCGAAAGTGTAACGCGACGAAGCAAACAGGCCGATGAGAATCACCGCGCCCGCCGTTAGCGAAACCCAGCGTTGGAATCCCGCCAGCACCAGGGTTTGTCCCACGAGGCCGAAAATTGCGCCGAGCACGCAATAGGTAAAGATGCGTCCAAGGTTGTAAAGCAGACGGCTCAACACAAAACTGCTCCGGCTATGGCCCGTCGCCGGTAAAGCAAGTGCCAGTGGTCCGCACATGCCCGCACAATGCAGGCTGCCAACCAGTCCCAGAATAAATGCCGTCCACAATTCCATAGCGCTCTCTGTCTCAGGAGCCCGGTGCAGGAACGATCACAATGGATTGGTCGAGGGAATATTCCTGATCATTCACTTTCCATTGCACACGCACTTTCCACAGACCGGTCTTCAATGTTTTCGCATCGAAGTATTGCGTGCCGCGGGCGTCCACCGAGAGTTTCGCGTCCTGATCCAGACTGGCATCGGAGGGGCGGTAGAAATGAATATTCCCCGTCACGGTGGCATTTGCTGGAATAGACGGCAGTTGAATGGCCACCTGTTGCCGTGCGGTATCATAGGCGATTGCTGTCGCAGAGCTAAACGATTGCGAACGGTTCAGGCGATCGAGTTGTTTTTGAAAACCGATTTCCTCTTCATAATAATCGGCGCGCACCAGGTCCACTTTTTGACGCGTGGCGAAGACGGTAAAACAGATGATAAACCCGATGAAGATGATGAAATAAACCACGATGGCGATGGGCCAGGGATTCGGTCTGGAGTTGGCTACGGTAGCATTCATACGTTTCCTTTGCTTTTCACAGATATATTAAGGGCGCGGGCCAATGAAAACGGTGTTTACGGTTTGGACCCGTTGGGCTCCGGAATAAACCCCGATCACTAATTTGGTTTTCGCATCACGCAATTCCCGGGGATTCAATTCAATCAACACGGAAGTGGTCGCCAGCTTTTCTTTCGGCACGACGATATTTGAATCTCCCATCAAGGTGAGTTTGCCCGGCACATTCTCAAGTTTCATTTGAATGGGAATATCGCGCGAGGTCTTGTTAATCAGTTTGAGGGTGTAAATATTCTCAATGTTGCCCTCGCTCGTTTGCTGATAGAGCATGCCCGGCGCGCGCAGCAAAGTGGCTTCCACACTGGAACGGGTAAAAATCAGCAACGCCAGCAGCGAAGCCAGGGCGGTAATCACAGTGGCGTAAATTGCCATGCGCGGCGTGAACCGGAACGGCTGCCCCTTTTCAATGCTGTTGAGTGAAGCGTAACGGATCAGCCCGCGCGGGCGTCCGATCTTGTCCATCACCGTGTCACAGGCATCGATGCACGCAGTGCAGTTGACGCATTCCATTTGTGTGCCGTTGCGGATGTCGATGCCCGTGGGACAAACCGCGACGCATTGGCGGCAGCCTACGCAATCCCCCAGCCCGGCACTCTGGCGTTGTTCCGGCGTTTGGACGCGTTGCAGCGGCGCGCGCTTTTCACCGCGCTTGTGATCGTACGCGACCACCATGGTATTTTCATCCAGCATGGCGGATTGAAACCGGCCATACGGACAGATGAACGTGCAAGCCTGCTCGCGAAAACGCGCAAAGATGGCGTAGAACAAAAGCGTGAACAACACCATGAAGGTCAATCCCTCCAAATGCCGGCGCGGATCATCCGTGATAATGGTAAACAATTGATCGCTGCCAATAATGTAACTCAACAAAGTGTTACCGATGAGAAACGAGAGCGCAAAAAAAACCCCGTGTTTGCCCAATTTCTTCAGCAGCTTCCGTCCCGTCCACGGCGCGGCGTCCAGCGCCCGCTGTTCGTGGGCGTCTCCTTCAATGGCGTATTCGATCTTCCGGAACACCATTTCCATCAGCAAGGTTTGCGGACAAGTCCAGCCGCACCAGAGTCGGCCAAACGCGGTGGTGAAAATGATGATGCTCGTGAAGAACAACAGCATGGCCACGGCGAAGATAGCCATGTCTTGCGGCCAGAAAATCTGACCGGCAATGGAAAACCGGCGCGCCACAATATTGATCATGAGCAGCGGATTGCCGTTGATGCGGATGAACGGCCCCGCAAACATGATCGCCAGCAAGAGCCAGCTCACCTGGGTGCGCCAGCGGTAGAAACGGCCCGCCACCTTTTTCGGATAGATCCAGCACCGGTTGCCCTGCTTGTCCGCCGTTGCCAGATGATCGCGGAAATCCTGCCAGTTAACATCCTGGACGGGAGAGTCCTCATCATGCCTGGGCGGCGGAGTAGGCTGGGTTTTCATAACGGCTTCCTTATTCAAAGGCGCTCGGGCCAGCCGGAGCCTGCGCTTGATTCTCCGGCGGTTTGGGATTTACCGGATGCGTTCCGCGCAAGGTATAAATGTAACTGGCTACGGAATAGATTTCATTGGGCCGCAGGACCCCTTTCCA
>JBEHZA010000205.1:0-8496 GCA_048497895.1 Verrucomicrobiota bacterium | reverse complement strand
AATAGAGGCCCTGAGCAACCGTGGCACTGGTACTGGTATATTGCACATTCGCATCCTGGCTCTGAAACAAGCAAACCAGTGAACCATTCAACGTTAATGTCTGGGAAGTCCAGTCTTCCAGCAGGCGTGGCAAATTCATGGCCCCGCCGCTGTTATCCGTCAATCCGCTGCCGGTTCCGGTCGTTTCCACATTCCCCGCAATAATGCCCGCATTCACCGTCGTGTCCACCGCATCGCGGCTGGTATAAGCCAGCGTCCCGGAACTATCCGACCAACTGGAGGAAAGAATCGTCAACGCATCCGCTACCAGCGATGCCGGCTTGGTATTGCTCGTGTTTGTCGTGCCCAAAGCCGAGTTATCCGGGCAATTAAAATGCCCCATCACATACAAGCCGTTGGGTGAAGCTACCGTTAACCCCCGCGAAGGCAGCGTGCGTCCATTCTTCAATCGAACCGCCTGATTGTAACCCGATCGGGTGCGGTTATCGGCCACATACAACAGCGCTGGCGGGTTGCCGCTGCCGAGCTTGGAAATCACCGTGGTATTGGTCGCCGCCCACGTGATGAGTTTGCCTACGTCAATATCGGTTACCTGATTCGTTTTATCCTGCCTCTGATCATAAAACACCGCGTTGGTGCTGATAAAATTACTCGCTGTCTGCCAGGTGATATTGTTGGTCGTGGCATCATACGGAGCCTTTACCCCTACCGTTACGGTGGAGTTGCTCACCAGAATCAACAACTCAGCCTTATTGTAGTAGCGCTGCTGCCCCATGGCCGTAGCAATTGCTTCACCGGAAGGCGGCATTTCAATCACTTGATGAACAGCCGCGGAAGTATTATTCGTGCCGATCGGCAGCGTCATCGATGGAGCATGCTCCGTTTTCAAGCCGTGGAAAGTCACCGCCGCTGGCAAACTGGTCAGCCCGAACCAGGGAACCTGTTTCACAATCGTTTGAGTGGAGGTAACGTCATTCCAGAAATCCTGCGAAGCGCCGCTGATGGTGCCGTAATAAATATTGCTGTTGGAATGCACCCGGCCACGAACGTTCAACGTGGAACTGCGGGTAAACTCCAGCAACCCATTGTAGAAAATCGCAAACTGAAAAATCGAAATAGTGGTAAAACTGATTTCTTCCTGCACCGCATTGGTAATGGCAAAACGGCTTTTCTTGTTTCGCGCATTGGTAATCACCTTGTACGGAATGCGCGTTCCCGCCAGCCCCGCGTATTTGCCGCTTAAATTGGTAATAACCGTGCTGCCGTTCGCCATAACATAGACTTGTCCCACCGTTCCCTGGGCATTGTTGAATTCATAATCCGCCCAAAAAGAATTCTCCGAACTGGTCGGCACCATCGTGCGGTAATTGGAAAGATGCGAACTGATGTAGGATTGGCCGTACGTCTTGAAGTCGGAGAACATCGCAGAAACCACTTTTTCATCCGCTGATTCCGCCGCATACAACGTCGTTTGATACTGGTTATTACGCTCGTTGTAATTGGAGTTGATAATGGCCCAGTTCATCGCTCCGCTGAGATACAAAAACCCAACGGCGGTGAAGAACATCACCATCATCAGGGCGAAGGCCTGCCTGCGGGTCGCTGCCGTATTGGTCAGAATTTTCATGGGAACTCCTGTGTTGCCAGCGGCCCAACCGCCGCTTGCCCCAACCCTTTCTTGCAGGCGCCGAACGTCGCCAGAGGACACACGTCATCCCGGAGAAAAAGTTCGCGTGACTTCCAAACCTGCACTTCGACAACATACACTTATTCCAAACACAGTGTCCACATAACCAGTAAAGTAGTTGCTTATCTAATTTTATATTTATTTAACGATTATTTTAAACAATGTTTTACCAGTTAATAAACTATGCTTATTTATAAACACAGAGAATTTCCTTCAGCTATTTTTCCGGCAGGCAAAGAAAGAACCGCTTTCGAATTCCGCCTGGAAGATCACTGGAAGATTAAACCAATGCGTAATGTCCTTATTTCAGCCATTTTTACACCCTGCCGCCGCCAGCCAAACCAGATTGAACAACCGGATACCATCAACACACATTTTCGCCTGCGAACTCATAAGAACAGCCATTTACAATAGCTGGCTCAAACTCTTTTTGGTCATAGCTTTTATAAAACTTGATTCACCTAATTATCATCTGACCAAAATTCAGTTTTTATTTTTTACAAGCGATAAACTAATTTTCTTATCAATAACAAATACACACAGCTTATTCATCAGTTCAGTTACTTTTAAGTATAGCCCGCCTTTTATTAGCAACCATCAAGGAAATCCCGAAGCAACAACTCATTCAACCACCTCCATTCACTGCGTCCGTCTTCAAACTCTACTTAATCTCGATCAGCGGCTTGCCAAACACCCAGGCCAGTCCCCGCTCGATGCGTTGCGGCAAATGGTCGCTATGCTTGCCCGGCGGCTCGTAGAAGACACTTTGCCCCGGACGTGTCGCGAGAACTTCGTAGATTTTACGCGCGCCGATGTTCGCCTTGAATTGATCTTGCGCCGCGCCTTCCAGATAAACGCGTTGTTCCGGACGAAAGGCCTGCGGATTATTGCGCACGATTGTCAGCGGATCGTTTTCCAGCCAGCGTTCCCACACGGCCTTTTGGAATTCACCCTTCTCATTATAAAGCCACTCAAACTCACCGGGATGCGCCGGTCCTTTGGCTGCGTAAGCATGCGAAAGCGCGATGACGTATTGCAGATCACCTTTGAGTTCCACCGGTGGATTGGCCGTCACGATCCGGTGCAGTTCCGCCAGGGATAACTGACGCACAACCGGACTCTCCGCGAACGACAGATGCGTGGTAGGAAAATCCGAATCCGGACTCAAGGCAATAATGGCCCCGAACAATTGAGCACGATCCGATCCCAACCGCAACGCCCCAAACCCGCCGCTGGAATGCCCCGCAATCATTCGATGCGCCGCGTTTCTATCCACGTGATGCGATTGCTCGAATAAAGGCACAATCTCGTCGCAAATATAATCCGCATAATTGCCTTGCGCGGCCGAATTAATGTACTGGCTGCCACCCCAGCGCGTCCGGGCATCCACCACCACGAAGACCACCGGCGTAACCGCATCCGCCAGATGTTGCACGAACTGACACCAATTGGTGCGATTTTGGATAAAGCCTTGCGCCGAGCCGCCATAACCGGGGAGATAATACATCACCGGCAAAGCCTGGTTGGTTTCATACTGCGTGGGCAGAAAGATCGCGATTTGCCGCTTCACTGGATCGTGCAGCGGATTGTCTTTCAGTTTCTCACCCGGAATATCCATCACTTCCAGCCGCGCCTGTGCCCGGACGAAAGGAGCCCCCAGCACCAACCCAAGCAACACCACAATAAAAACAAAACTTCGAAACGGTTGTAGCCAGCGATTCATAGCGGATTGATTTCACCGAACTTACCAGCCATCGGAATTTGCGCCAGCGGGTTTTTACAGTTAACCATTGATCGGCTTGACCACCATTGACAATTTTAACCATTAGTGATACTAGAATGATACTGAAATGCCACGTAAAGTTCGCCAATTGATCGCCGACTTGGAAAAAGCGGGGTTTGTGAACCGGGGCGGTAAAGGCAGTCATCGAAATTTTACGCACCCCAAGGGATTGCGGGTGACAGTAAGCGGCCACGCCGGTGACGATGCCAAGCATTATCAAGAACGGGATGTGCGACGTGCGTTGGAGATGTTGAACAAGTGAAATTGTATTGTATGACCCGTAAACAAATCCAGGAACAGGCCGGCCGATATGCTAAATTTGTCGAATGGAGCGACGAAGACCAGTGCTTTATTGGCCGTTGTCCCGAACTCGCGCTCGGTGGGGTGCATGGCAGCGATGAAGCTGCCGTTTACGCAGAACTCTGCCAAGTCGTCGTAGAATGGATTACCTTGCTCCACAAAGACCGGCTGCCCTTGCCAGATCCCCTGGCGGCAAAATCCTTCAGTGGCAAATTCGTATTGCGCGTGGAACCGGCCCTTCATCGTCGCCTTGCCGCTAAAGCCCTTGCGGCGGGTGAAAGCCTCAATAGCTATTGCGCGAAGACTCTGGTGAAGGCGTGACCGGATTTATTACCAGCCGAAAAAATGGTGGTAGGAGATGGATTCGAACCATCGAAGGCGTAAGCCAGCAGATTTACAGTCTGCCCCCGTTGGCCACTTGGGTATCCTACCATAGCCATTCGCTTTGTGAGCGGACGGCGATTAAGCCAAACACCCCGCCGCTTGTCAACCCACACTCAACGGATTTATTTTTCCTTAAAAACCAGCGTTTTCCACCTCCGGCTGTCTCAGCCCCTTCCACCAGCCACTCCGTGGCTGCCTGAGCGTGAATAAGTTGCGCGTCCGCATAGTCAGAACAACCATGCTGCCCGGCTCTGCCCAGCGCCCTTCGATGATTCGTTCCACCCCTGATCCCGTTCATTTTCGGGCTTTGCAGAATGAACCCGGTTTCGCCAGAATACGCTTATGAACACCCCGCTTCGCAGTCTGCTGCTTTGTGCTTTGGGAGTCACTTTATTGCCCGGAACTTTGCGGGCCGCCGAACCGACCGTGGATGCCAAAGACCTGCCCCGGCTGAAACCAACGGAACCGGGCGATGTCATGAAAACCTTCACCGTGCGCCCCGGTTTTCACCTGGAACTGGTAGCCTCGGAACCGCTCGTCTATTCCCCCATCGCGCTTTCATTTGATGAAAATGGCCGGATGTTTGTAGTGGAAATGATCGACTACTCGGAACGCCGGGACGAACGCCCGCATCTGGGCCGTATCCGCATGTTGGAGGACAGCCATGGCACGGGCCGATACGACAAGAGCACCGTTTACGCCGACAACCTCCCGTGGCCAACCGGAGTTATCTGTTACAACGGCGGCGTCTTTGTCGCTGCCTCGCCTGACATTATTTATCTCAAGGATACCAAAGGCGATGGCAAGGCGGACTTACGGAAGACCGTTTTCACCGGCTTCGGCGCTGAGAAAGAGCGTCTGAATGTGCAAGCCCTACTGAATTGCCTGACCTGGGGTTTGGACAATCGCATTCACGGAGCCACCGGACCCAACGGCGGTGCGAAGGTGACCGCTGTCGGCATAACCAACGCGAAACCGGTGAATCTGAACGGACGCGATTTTTACTTTGATCCCCGCGCTCTCGAACTCTCTTCCGAAGTCGGCGGCGGCCAATATGGCATGAGTTACGATACGCACGGACGAAGATTCGTGTGCAGCAATAGCCACCACCTTCAGGCGATTATGTATGAAGCGCGTTACGGCACGCGCAATCCCTATTTCCTCATGCCCCCGGCCTTAACGGATATTGCCGTGGACGGCCCGGCCGCCGAGGTCTATCGCACGAGTCCGGATGAAGCCTGGCGCGTGATCCGCACCAAGTGGCGGGTATCCGGCGTGGTCCCCGGCATGATCGAAGGCGGCGGACGACCTTCCGGTTACTTCACCGGCGCTACCGGCGTGACGATCTATCGCGGAAATGCCTGGCCAGCGGATAATTTGAATGACGCCTTTATCGGTGATGCCGGTAGCAATCTCATTCATCGCAAGAAAATCCGGACTAATGGCGTGGAGTTGATCGCAGAACGTCCGCCCGACGAACAAAAGTCAGAGTTCATCGCTAGCTCGGACAATTGGTTCCGGCCAGTGCTCTTTGCGAACGCGCCCGATGGCACGCTCTACGTCATGGATATGTACCGCGAGGTCATCGAACATCCCTGGTCGCTGCCGGAATCGATTAAGAAATATCTCGACCTCAACAGCGGCAATGATCGCGGACGCATCTACCGGATTGTGCCCAATGCTTTCCGCCAGCCGGCCTTGCCTGCATTGGGTAAAGCCACCACCGCCGAATTAGTGGCCACGCTGGAAAACCCCAATGGCTGGCATCGCGAAACCGCTTCCCGGCTGCTCTTCGAGCGGCAGGATAAATCAGCCGTGCCGCTGCTTGAAAAACTGCTGGGCAAATACAAATTTGGCCCGGCCCGCATGCACGCCTTATATGCGCTGGACGGATTGGATTCTTTGACCGAAGCACATATCCTCCGCAGCCTGAAAGATTCCGATCCATGGGTGCGCGTGCATGCCATCCGGTTATCGGAAAAGTTCTTCAAAGATGGCGCCGCCTCTCCGGCTCTGTGGTCCAGACTGAGCGAATTAGGAACGGACGAAGACTCGAATGTGCGTTATCAACTCGCCTTCACACTCGGTGAATTGAAGCAGCCGGAACGCTTGCCCACGCTTGCCCAAATCGCCACGCACGACGCCGAAAGCTCCTGGGTACGCGCCGCCGTGTTGAGTTCGTTGGCGGAAGGAAGCGGTGAAATATTTACCGCCCTCGCCAGCAATGCCTCCTTTCGTCAATCCGCCGGCGGACAAGAATTCTTCCGTCAACTGGTCACCGTCATCGGCGCAAAAAATAAACCCGTAGAAGTCACCCAAGTGCTCGGCTTTCTCGCCAGCGTCAATGATCCTGCTTTTTCCTTTGCGCTGGTGCGGTCACTGGGCGAAGGCTTGCAACGTGCCAAAAGTTCGCTCGCCAAAGTGGATACACAAGGCAACCTGAAAACCATCTTTGAACGCGCCCACGCCACCGCACTCAACTCTGAAGCCCCTGAAGCCACGCGCGGCCAGGCCATTCAATTATTGGGACAAACGAGCTACGACGAATCCGGTGACGCCTTGCTCTCGTTGCTCGACCTGAAACAACCGCAAACGATTCAACTGGCAGCGATCAGCGCCCTCGACCACTTCAGCGCGCCACCGCTGGCTGGCGAATTGATTCAGCGTTGGAGCACATTTACACCGCGACTGCGGAGCGAAACGCTGGCCGTGCTGTTGAAACGTCCGGATCGGGCGCTGAAGTTGTTAAAAGGAATTCAAGCCGGCACGATCAAAACCGCCGACCTCGCCTCGACTCAGATCAAATCCCTGCAAAACCACAGCGACGTGGCCGTGAAACAACTGGCGGCGCAAGTATTCGTAGGTCTCACTTCCCCCAAACGGCAGGACGTCGTGGACGCCTTCCTGCCCGCGCTGAACCTGAAAGGCGACGCGGCAAAAGGAAAAGAAATTTATCAAACCCGGTGCATTTCGTGCCACCGCCTCGGCGGCCAGGGCTCAGCCGTCGGACCAGACCTCGTGACGGTAAAGACGACCGGCAAAGAAAAGATGCTCGTCAACATCATCGACCCCAATCGCGAAGTGGCGCCGAATTACACAACGTTTCTGATCGACACAAAAGATGGGCAGAACCTGACCGGAATCATCGCCAACGAGAACAGTGCCAGCGTCACCTTGCGCGCCGCCTTCGGCGTGGAAACCGTGGTGCTGCGCTCGAACATCGCCAAAATGCGCAGCGAAGGGCAATCCATGATGCCCGAAGGCATCGAAGCCGGTTTAACTCCGCAAGACCTCGCCAACCTCCTCGAATACATCAGCACCGCCGACGATAAGTGAAGTTAGCGGACAGCGACCGTCCCCGGTCGCAGCCAGGTAACCCAGTCAAACAGTGTCAGACATTTCAAACCCACTCGCACGCGGACATTGCTGTGACCAGGGACGGCGCTATCCGGACTTGTCAAAGTTTACAACTTGGATTTTCCTTTTGCCGGATGAAGCCAAAGCAATTGCCCACTATTCCTTATAACCCGGATGTGCGCGATCTGGTGCAGGGCAAACGCTCCAGCTCTCAAGCCTTGGAGAAAGATGAAGTTGAGCGCGGCTTTTTAGGTTGGCATGAGAACGGTCTGCTACCCCATCGCGATGAACCGGGACTGGTTCAATTTGTCACGTTCCGACTAATAGACGCGTTCCCCGTGAAGTTACGCACGGAATGGGAAGCGTTGTTGAAAATCGAAAAAGACCGGCAACGGCGCATTGAATTGGAGGCTTATCTCGACCGCGGTCGGGGTGAGTGTCATTTGCGGCGTGCCGACATTGCAGCAGAGGTTGAGAACTCGTTACTGTTTCGTCATGAAGTGCAATACGAGTTACGCGCGTGGGTTATCATGCCCAACCACGTTCATGTGCAGTTCCTCGTAAAGGATGTCCCGATGTGGCAATTGCTGGACGCGTGGAAAGGTTACACCGCCAAAGCAGCTAATAAGATTTTGGGACGCAAAGGAGCGTTCTGGCAGGAAGGGTATTGGGATACCTACATGCGCGATGCAGCACATGAAATGCGCACCCGGCAATATATCGAGAATAACCCGACCAAAGTTAAACTGGTGAAATCACCCAAAGAATGGTCGTGGAGCAGTGCAAGGATGCGGGATGCGTACGGACGATTATGCGTGCCAGCAAAGTAACCGGACAGCGACCGTCCCCGGTCGCAGCCAGATGACCCAGTCAAACAGTGTCGAACATTTCAAACCCGCTCGCACACGCGGACATTGCTGCCAAGGAACCGATCACGCAAGAGGCTGAGGTTCAACGAGGGTTAGGCCGAAGCGTGCGGCCGCTT
>JBEHZA010000204.1:0-8501 GCA_048497895.1 Verrucomicrobiota bacterium | reverse complement strand
GTTGCCGGCTCAAGCGGTAAATTTCAGCAGATCCGTGTTGGAGTGCTACTGGGGATTCGACAGCGGATCTAGTCGCTGCGCTCAATATGGCAGCGGAAACCGTGCAGTCAACTCGCGGACACGTTCGCGCACCTTATGGGCTGCGTCAAGATTTTTTATGTCCAGCAGAACTTCACTGATCATGTCTGCGATCGCTGCCATCTCCTGCTCCTTCATGCCGCGCGTAGTCACCGCCGGGGTGCCCACCCGCACGCCACTCGCCTGGAAAGGTGAACGCGTCTCAAACGGGATCGTATTCTTGTTCACCGTGATCCCGGCTTCATCCAGCGCAATCTGGCAATCCTTGCCCGTCAACCCGCGCGCGCCCACGTCCACCAACATCAGGTGGTTTTCCGTGCCGCCGCTCACCAACCGGAAATTATTCCGCTTCAAACCATCCGCCAGGGACTTCGCGTTCTTCACGATCTGTTCCTGATACGCCTTGAAGTCCCCTTGCAGGGCTTCGTGGAAGCACACCGCTTTCGCCGCAATGACGTGCATCAAGGGTCCGCCTTGAATGCCCGGGAATACCTGGGAATCAATTTCCTTGGCATACTTCTCTTTGCACATGATCAAGCCGCCGCGCGGCCCACGCAAAGTCTTGTGCGTCGTCGTCGTCACGAAATCGGCATATGGCACCGGGCTCGGATGAATCCCCGCCGCCACCAGACCAGCAATATGCGCAATGTCCGCCAGCAAATAGGCGCCGACTTCCTGCGCGATCTCGCTCATCCGCTTGAAATCAATAATCCGCGGATAGGCGCTCGCTCCCACCGTGATCATCTTCGGCTTGTGTTCCCGCGCCATTTGCGCGAGTTGATCGTAATCGATCCGCTCGTCGTCCTTGCGCACGCCGTAATGAACGATTTCAAAAAATTTGCCCGAGAAATTCGCCTTGTTGCCGTGCGTCAAATGCCCGCCATGGCTTAAATCCATCGTCAATAGCTTGTCACCCGGTTTGAGCACGGCAAAATACACCCCCATGTTCGCCCCGCTGCCGGAGTGCGGTTGCACGTTCGCATGTTCAGCCCCGAACAGCTTCTTCGCGCGGTCGATGGCCAATTGCTCCACCACATCCACGTTTTCACAACCGCCGTACCAACGCTTCTTCGGATAACCCTCGGCGTATTTATTGGTCAGCACCGAGCCTTGGGCCTCCATCACTGCCGGACTGGTAAAGTTCTCACTGGCAATGAGTTCGATGTTTTCCTGCTGCCGTAAGCGTTCCCGCTCAATGACCTCGGCGATTTCCGGGTCCACGTTTTTCAGTCGCAAGTTGATTGGCGTATTCAAGGATTCCATTTTATTAACCCGTCTTTCGTGGCGGCCACCCTCAAATTGGGCGTCCAGAAAAGCATCCACCATCTTTTGCGCCAGCGCGGCGGGGGTGATTTTCGCCCCGAGACAGAGGATGTTAGCGTTATTGTGTTGGCGGGCAAGCGCCGCCATTTGTTCATCAAACACGAGCGCCGCACGGGCTCCCGGCACTTTATTGGCCGTAATGCTCATGCCCACACCCGTGCTGCAAATTAAGATTCCGTAATCGGCCCCGCCTTCCGTCACGCAACCGGCTACTGCCTGCGCGAAATCAGGATAATCGCACGATTCCGTGGAGTTCGAGCCAAAATCTTTGACCCGCAATCCCCGTTTTACCAGCGAATTTTTAACCGCCTCTTTCAAGGCAAATCCGCCGTGGTCCGAACCCATCGCAATTGTCTTGAGCTTGCTCCCGCTCTCACTTTCTACCGGCGCTCCGCCCGCTTGCTCGACGAACTTCAGCAGCGACATAATGCCCTGCTCAATCTGATCGCGGCAATTCAAATACACATCATACGAACCCCCGATCGGGTCCGGCACATCTTTCTCGAAATAGTCCAGCGTATCGTCAAATTCCCGCAGCAGAAACGTCTTCTCGGACGCCTGTGGATACAGCAGGTTGATCGCGTCTACGTGACCGCGCGTCATGCCGAAAATATAATCCGCCTCATTCACCAGTTGCGCCGTCAGCATGGAGCTGCGATGCCGGTTTAAATCAATCCCCAATTCCTTTAACGCCCGCACCGCGTAAGGGCTGGCCGACTGGCCATTGACCGTGCCCACGCCCGCCGAGGAAATCTGGTAATTACCCCGGCCCTTCACGGCATGGCGGAACAGGCCCTCAGCCATCGGGCTCCGGCAGATATTGCCAGTGCAAATAAAAAGGATTTTTTTCATGCCTGCGTTCAGTAAATGTCAACTTGGGTTGGGTCACCCAAATCGTCAACCGCGAAATTAGAAGGCGCGATATTCTTTAACCACCGCCAGACCTTTTAGCAAATCCAATGCGCGCCCCAACACCGGATCACGCACCACCGGCTTCTCCGCTTCCACTGCCGCCCGGGGAGCCGTCGTCGTATCTTCATCCGTATTCTGCCCTTCCCGGTGCATCCGCACCAGTTCCGCTTCATTGATCATGCGGCGCGGCGGACGGTTCGTCACCCCGGCCACGGAATTGGTGCCATTGTCTTTGGGGATTTGCGCCAGCGTCTTGGGCAGCACTACATACGCATCTTTGAAATAGGCCTTTTCGTCATCCGCATCCACCGCAATAGTAATATCCGGCTTCACGCCTTTCAAGGACAAGGCCGGACCTTCGCCTAATTTAACGCGGCTGATCGCCACCCGCAATTGCTGTCCCGTGCTCAACGGAAAATCCTTGTAAATGATCGCTTCCCCGGCCGTCGCGCTTCCCAATACCAGCCCGGCTTTATTCCGGCGCAGCAGCGAAGCCAGCGCTTCCGCAGAACCGGAAGTCTGCCGGTTCACCAGCACTGTCAAAGGCAGCGCAATATTGTTCGTCTTCGCGGTGGAACTGTAGGTCTTGTCGCCAATTTCCAGAATCGGTTTCGCCTCGCTCATGAACTGATCCGCCACCGCTGCCGCCACGTCGTATTCCTGTCCCCGCGCAAATCGCAAATCTAAAACCAGCCCCCGCAATTTATTCGTGCTGCTCAAGGTCGCCAATACGTTCGTCAACGCCGTGACCGCCTGACTTTCGACCCGCGAAAAACGCACATAAGCAAACGAATCATCGAACACCCGGGAAACACTCACCAGCGGGGCATTCGTTTCCCCTTCCGCCGCTGCTGTCGTATTCGTGACCAGCATCACCTGCCCTTGCAACTGATCTAAAAAGCCTTCCAGCACCGCGCGATCCAACTCCACCGGCGTAGCCCCGGCCAGATTTGAACGGACCAGGCTCAGCACTTCCTGAAAGCTCGGCGGCTCAACTGCCAGTGCGCGACCACTCAACGCCCCCAGCATCACAGCGGCCAATCCGAAGCAGTAAATCAGTTGTCGTATTACTTTCATAAAACCGTTGCGCCCGGCCACTGCGTCCAGCGGGTTCACTTGAGCGCCTTAGCCGCAATATCCCTTCTAAATTGTGCGCCGTCGAACTTTATCTTTTCCACCGCCGCATAGGCGGCCTTCCGTGCTTCCGTCAGAGTCGCCGCCCAGGCCGTTACCCCCAGTACCCGGCCCCCATTCGTCACCACCTGTCCACCTGACTTTGCCGTCCCCGCATGAAATACCTTTGTCTGCGGCAGTTCCGCAGCCGCCTCCAAACCGCTGATCACCTTTCCCTTCGGATAACTTCCCGGATAACCGCCCGAAGCCATCACCACACACACCGAAACCAGCGGACTCCACTTCACCGTAATTTTCTCCAGCGTGCCGTCGATACTGGCTTCCAATAACTCCACCAGATCATTTTCCAGCCGCGGCAGGTAAACCTGCGTTTCCGGATCGCCAAACCGCGCATTGAATTCCAATACCTTCGGTCCGGCTTTTGTCAACATCACCCCCGGATAAAGAATGCCGTGAAAATCAATCCCCTCCTCCGCGCACCCCTTCAGCCACGGCTTCAGGATTTGGTCACCCACCTGCGTTAATTCCGCGTCCGTCAGAAACGGCGCGGGCGAATACGTTCCCATCCCTCCCGTATTTAGCCCCTCGTCCCCATCCAATGCCCGCTTGTGATCCTGCGACGTCGGAAACAACTTCGCCGTCTTCCCATCGCATAACGCATGCAGTGAAATCTCCATCCCTTCGAGCAATTCCTGAATCACCGCGTTGGCTCCAGCGGCTCCGAACGCCTTCTGCACCATGATCTCATCAATGGCCCGGTTCGCTTCCTCCACAGTCTGCGTCAACAACACCCCTTTGCCCAACGCCAACCCATCCGCCTTCACCGCACAACGCCCGCCGAGGGAAGCCGCGAAAGCCTTCGCCGCGTTTGCATCCGAAAACGTTCCCGCTTTCGCCGTGGGAATCCCGTGCCGCTCCATGAAATCCTGCGAAAACACCTTTGAAGACTCGAACTGCGACGCTTTTTGGTTCGGCCCCCAGATACGCAATCCGTGCTTCTGAAATAAATCCACAATCCCCAGCGCCAGCGGATTATCCGGCCCCACCACCGTGAAGGCCGGCCTCTGTTCCTGCGCAAACGCCAGCAACTTCGGCAAATCCTCCGCCCCAATGCTCACGCATTCCACCAACGCGCCATTCTTCGCCAATCGCTCCGCCCCAATCCCCGCATTGCCCGGCGCACACCACATCTGTGTCACGTGCGGCGATTGCGCCAGTTTCCACACCAACGCGTGCTCACGCCCACCCGAACCGATGACCAAAAGTTTCATTGCGCCGGGATTGAAGCAGGAAAATCCAAAAGCGGGAAAAGAAATTTTAAAACAATTGCCCTCACCTCAAGCCCCCCTCCATCAAATTTACCACCCCGAATTCAGAATGCGGCTGATCAGGCTTCGTCATTGGGATTTCTTTCAAGCTTAGTCATCCGGTAATTCGTCATTTTCAGCGTTGTAGGCCATACAAAGCCATACACCATGGTGGGACAATATCCGTCACACCCCATTTCGATCGGCCATTCTGCATTCCCCATTCTTCCTTCAGCATTTAATTTATCCCTGAATAAGCCTGACAAGCCCTGACACCAACCCGAAACGCTCCCCTATGTGCTTTCGCGTTCGCATCCGGTTCCCCTCCGGGGAGGGGCTAAGGATGGGTTCCCCATCCGTGTTTATCCATGTGCGTCCGTGGTTTAACCAGCCCTTTTTGTGTTCTCTGCGTTCTATTGCGGCCAATTTCGTGCTTTGTCATTTTTTCGGGTTTCGTCATTCGGTAATTCGTCATTTTCCAACCACCAACTCCCCTATTAAATCACACTCCTTGCCATTTGTATTTCCCACCGTGGGAAATTCCCTCACTTACGGAGCATTTCCCCCCGCTCCCCGTCTAACCCCCAATGAAACCCCATCCCAAAGCCATCTTCGGCGCCGCCCTCCTGTTTTCGCTCATCCTGTCCAGCGGCTGCTCAACCACACCCACAGATAAGCAAATCGCCGTCCGCCAACGCTTCATCCCCAGTGCCGGCACCACTGATACCTCCCACAACGGAGCCTCCTATTCCGCCCTCGTTCCCCTCAAAGACGGCTCCGGCATCTCCCGACTCATCGCCCATGCAGGGATTGGTGACGCCTTCCCCGTCAAAGACGAAGCCGGAAACTGCTTTTTTGAAATCCGCCTCCTCAGCGGCGATGACGACCACCTTCAAATTGCCATCAACTCCATTTTACCTTCGCAACACTTTGACCTCCGCCGTGACCACCCGCTCTGGTTTAAAATGGACAACCACCAATACGACCTCGCTTACCCCTCTGTCTCCGTGGCTGCCCGCAAAGACGAACATCCCACCTCCAACCAGGTCATGCTCCTCCTCCACTACCACCCCAAAGACCACCCATAACCCCGGTCGCCGCAATGTCCACTCGCCAAAAGGTGTTGTTAACTCTGAAGCGCACCTCTTGTGTTCCTTAATGTTTGCGTCTTCAAATTCACGCCTGCTTTTCCGCTCCACGCCCCCCGACCACCCATCTTCTAAATTTTCCTCCCAGCAATACTCCTCTCGCCAGACTGGCCCGGATTTTGCACACTGGCTTCAACGATTATCCGCATGACCAAAGCCGTGCTCAAACCCAAGGTAGATTCCCTTTCCCTGTACGATCCCCGCCAGGGCGAACTCGCGTTCAAACTTGAACCTCTCTCCGCCGGCACCGATTTTTCGCAACCGCAACGCTTCAATTATTTCACCATCCTCTGGCTGCAATCCGGTCACGGCGCCTTCCACGCCGATCTGTCGCAACACGAATTTCACTCGCCCGTGCTCCTGTTCTTCATCCCGTATCAAACCTTTTTCCTGAAGCCCCAATCCCCTGTCACCGGCTTCAGCCTGCAATTTCACGCCAACTTTTTCTGCATCGAAGCCCAGCACGAAGCCGTCGGCTGCAACGGCGTCCTCTTCAATGATGTTTACGGTGTTCCCCGCGTCCAACTCGATGAGTCCCACACCGCGGAACTCGGCCAATTAATTCACCAGATTCAGGCCGAATTAAGCACGCACGGACTGGCTCATGCCGAACTCCTCACCTCCTACCTGAAAGTGTTCCTCATCAAAGCCACCCGTTTAAAACTCGCCCAACAGCAATTAACCACGCCCACTCCAGCCGATAAAAAGCCCAATCTCCTGGATGCCCTCATCCCGCTGATCGAAACGCATTACCGCAGCAAACGCAGCCCACGCGAGTATGCCGCCCTCCTGCATATCAGCGAAAAAGCCCTCAATAAACTCGTCAAAACCCACCTCCACAAAACCCTCACCGAACTCATTCGCGAACGCATTCTCAAGCACGCCAAATGGCAGCTCCTCCATACCCGGAAATCTGTTAAAGAAATCGCTTACGAAGTCGGTTTTGCCGATGAATTCTATTTCAGCCGGCTGTTCAAACGCGCCACCGGCTGTTCCCCCGCCCTGTTCCGCGACTTTGAAACCACCATCCGCAACGGCAGCAATTTGTCCATGTAACCGCGCGTTCCGTCCATTCAGCTTCCCTCGCCCGTCCATTATCGTGACGCTGACAAGTTCGATCCGCACGCACGAACACAGTGCTTGCGGGCAGCCGGAAAACTTCCGGCCTCAACTTGCCTTAACGTTATGAACACATTCGATAAATTCATGGGCTGGGCCGCGCAAACCGATCGTCTTGGCATCAAACTCACCCGCCTCGGCCTTATCATCGTCCTCCTCTGGATCGGCGGCCTCAAAGCCTTCAAATATGAAGCTGATGGCATCGTCCCCTTCGTCGCCAATAGCCCTTTCATGAGCTTTTTCTACAAATACTCGACCCCCGATTACAAAAAGCACATGAACGGCGAAGGCCAACTCAATGCCGAAAACCGTCAATGGCACGAAGCCAACCACACCTACACCTTTTCTTACGGACTCGGCGCCATCATCGTCCTCTACGGCCTTCTGCTTTGCCTGCACCCATGGCAACCGGGTATCGCCGCCGTTGGCAGTTTTCTCGTCGTCATTATGTCTCTCGTCACCCTCTCCTTTTTGATCACTACCCCTGAATCCTGGGTGCCCTCCCTCGGCGATACCGAACACGGCTTCCCTTACCTCAGTGGCCGCGGACGTTTAGTCATCAAAGACGCCATCATGCTCGGCGCTGCCGTCATCACCATGGCCGACTCCGCAAAAGCCTATTTAGCAAAGAAAAATCAACCTCCATCGTAACGCAGAGCGGCCCTCTGCCCAACTCAATCTTTGGAAGGACGAGTTCCATGAGCCCCCAATTTAGCCCCTCACCCGCTACGCACTCAGCAACGTCTTCTGCAACCGTTTCTGCTGCGGCCCGATCACCAGGTCACGCAAAGTATAACGGTCCAGAGTTGCGTAAAAACCATTCACCGCCTCTCCCAGAATCCCCTTCAACCGGCAACTCCCGATAATCGGACACGTATTCGTCGCGGGATCAAAACACTCTACCAGCACCGGCTGCTTCTCCGTCTCCCGCACCAGCCGCCCCAGCCGGATTTCCTCCGCGGGCAGCGCCAGCCGCAAGCCGCCGCCGCGTCCTCGTCGGCTGTCCAGATAACCGAGTTTTGAAAGGCTATGCACCACCTTCGCCAAATGATTTCGCGAGATGCCATACGCCGCCGTGACCTCTTCCAACCGGAAGGTGTCATCCTTCAACGCGGCAAACATCAGCACGCGCAGCGAGTAATCACTGAATAAGCTCAGACGCATAATTCAAATCCGCCAGCCCCGTTCCGGAACCACGGACTCACCCCGCCACCGTAGCTGGGTTGACACCTCGCTGGCAGCATAAAAATTTCCCTTGCCTTAAAGATGTATTATAAATACATCTTTAAGCGTGCCCGAGATCAACTCTCTCCGGCCTGCTAAAATCAACCTTGCTCATGAAACCGAACCTTTCATTATTCGCGATCGCCGCGCTGACCTTTACCCTCCACACCCACTCCCTCATGGCGGCCGAACCCACGGCCAAACCGCCCGTCGAGGAAATCAATAAAATCTGCCCCATCAGCGGCCTTCCCGCCGA